>NZ_JBLRVZ010000036.1:82792-123563 GCF_048159505.1 Streptomyces sp. T028 | reverse complement strand
GCACGGCAGGACTCCCCGATCAGCCCCGATACGCCTGTGCCACACGTTCCAGCGACAACAAACGCGGCACTACGTCACATACCGCCCTCTGAGACTGTCGTCCCAGTAGGCCTCCGGCGCCCAGGTGTTGCCCGCGGTGCCCGGGGCCACCTTCACCAGCCGCTGGTCGGTCCAGTGGACGAGGTCGGTCGACTCCCAGATCATGATCGACTTGCTGCCGTGGCGCTGGACGTGGTCCCAGTCGCCGCTGCTGTACTGGTACATCCGCAGATCGGTGGCGATGAGGAAGAACCTGTCGCCCTTCGGGGAGCGGATCACGAACGGATCGCGCAGGCCCTTCTCCCCGATGGTCGAGGTGAGGACCGGCTGCCCGCCGTTCAACTCCCGCCAGTGCAGGGGGTCGTTGCCGCGGCTCAGGGCATAGCGGATCTGCTCGCCGTCGGCGGTGCCCTCGCCGGTGAAGTAGGCGAAGAGATAGCCGGCGTACTTCGAGTGCGTCACGGGTGGTGCTCCGGAGGTCGCGGTGCTGGGCGGGGCGGTGAGGAAGGAGAAGAAGGAGAGGAGGGCGAGGGAGAGTGCCAGGAGCAGGGCGCGGGCGGTACCGAGGCGGCGCATGACACATCCTGTGTGGGTGTGGGGGTTCTGTTGGGTGTTTCTGTGGGGTGTGGTGCCTTCGGAGTGTCACCAGCGGGAGACGGTGCGTCAATCGATGGGGGTGGGCGGAAGGGGAGCGAAAGTTTCGCCGATCTTTTTCGCCGGGCGCGGCAACCCTTTCCGGCCATGGCGGCGACTGATGTGAGGAAACGGGCCGGGGCGGCCCCTCCGGCCCGTTTCCTCCCGGCAAGCCTCACGTTGAAAGGAACGCCCGTGCGTTTGAGCACCGGACGCCACCGCAGGACGCGCACCCTCTCGATCGCCGCCGCAGTGGCGCTCGCCTCGGGGGGCGGCGGAGTCTACCTAGGCCTGTCGGGCGGCGGCGCCCAGGCCGCGTCCACGACCGTCACCGTCTCCACCACCGCGCAGCTGGAGTCGGCCGTGAAGAACGCGGTCGCCGGCACCGTCATCCAGGTCCGCGCCGGCACGTACTACCCGACGGCCACCCTCAAGTCCACGGCCAGCGGTACGAGTTCGTCCCGCATCACGCTCCAGGCCTACGGCAGCGAGAAGGTGAAGATCGACGGCTCCAAGCTGCCCGCGGGCTCCTGGCTGACCGGGATCTACGGCAGCTACTGGACCGTCCAGAACCTCACCTTCCAGGAATCCCCGGCCCAGGGCTTCGTCGTCACCTCGTCCACCGGTGGCGTCTTCAAGAACCTCGTCACCGCGAACAACGGCGACTCCGGGTTCACGCTCCGCGGCGACAACACCGTCAACAACCTCGTCCAGAACCTGGACAGTTACGGCAACTACGACGCCGCCGGGCACGGGCAGAACGCGGACGGCATCGCCATCAAGTTCGGCTCCGGCACCGGAAACAAGATCACCGGCGCGCGTCTGTACAACAATTCGGATGACGGCCTCGACCTCTGGCAGTTCTCCACGCCCGTCACCATCGAGCACAGCTGGGCCTTCGGCAACGGCAAGAACCGCTGGAGCGACACGGCGTTCGAGGGCAACGGCAACGGGTTCAAGCTGGGCGGCGGGGGTGTCGCCGTCGCGCACGTCGTCAACAACAACGCGGCCTGGGACAACACGCTCAACGGGTTCACCGAGAACTCCAACACGGGCGCCATCGTCCTGAACCGCAACACCGCGTACTCCAATGTGGAGGCGGGGTTCTACTTCGCCACCGGTAAGGCGCGGCTCGCGCGGAATCTTGCGGTGAGCAACAAGGGTGGGCTGTCGAAGCTGGGGTCTTCGACCGTGTCGGCCGCGAACAACTGGGACAGTGGGGTGTCCACGCCGAAGTTTGTCTCGACTGACGCGACTTCTGCGTACGGCACGAGGAAGAGTGATGGGTCGTTGCCGGCCACTACGTTTCTGACCACTGGGTCTACGACCATCGGGTCCACCATGAACTGATCGTTGTACGCGGGCTGCGGGCCGGTTGTGGCTGGTCGCGCAGTTCCCCGCGCCCCTAGAGGTCGGGAAAGCCCCCGTCGGGTTCCAGCGACGGGGGCTTTCCCTTTTGCCGGCCTCAGAGGGGCTGAAGCCGGCAAGTTCTCAGGTGAGGAGGTCTATGCAGTCGAAGGACGTGCCTGGGCTCAGGTAGGTCGTGCCGGAGGAGCCGCTCACGATGTTGAGCTTGAGGACGTTGTACTGGGAGACGTCCGTCTTCCAGGCGGTGGCCGGGACGTTGTACGTGAAGGTGTGGTTGTTGCCCCGGTAGGAGCCCGTCGTGAGGGAGCGGGTCGAGGGCTGGGTGACGGCCGCCAGGACCGGGGAGACCCAGTCGTTCACGGTGACGCGCGGGCGGCCGTTCGCGAAGGCGTCGGTGACGCCGATGCGGAGGGTGTGGGCGGCCGCCGCCTGCTCCCTGGTCAGCTTGAAGTAGATCAGGACGCCGTCGTTGACGTTCTTCCAGATGTACGCCGGGAAGGACTTGGCCGGGTCACCGCTGCCGATCGTGACGTTGCCCGTCCACTTCGCCGCGCGGGCGTCGGACGGATGCGCGTACGTCATGAGCTGGGCGTTCTTGAACTCTCCGGGGGTGCCGTCCCAGTCGCCCAGCCGCCAGAGCGTCCTGGCGGTGGACGGGTCGCCGGTGATCGAGAGGGTGTGCAGGCTCGTCGTGGTGCCCGCCGTCACCTTCACCGTCTCCGTGTGGACCGCCAGCTCGCCCTTGTGGACCGTCAGTGTGTACGTCCCCGGCAGCATCCCCTTGCAGGAGAAGGCGCCGGTACCGGCCGTCGCCTTCGCCCAGTACTGGGCGTCCTTGTTGGCGAAGCCGACCGTGTACGGGTACTTCGCGTCCATGCCCTTCAGGCCCACGCCCGCCACCCTGCCGCGGCCGGCCCTGCCGACCCAGCCGGTGATGCCGAGGCCGTCCACCCAGGAGGTGTCCAGGTCGGCGTGGAAGAGGGAGGACGCGGGAGCGCCGCCGTCGGTGAAGGCGAGGACGTACGGGCCCTGCAGGCCGAAACGTTCCGCCTCGGTCTGGGCCTGGTTGTAGTGCAGGATCTCGTACAGGCCCGCGCCCTTGTCGTTGGAGTGGCGCAGCAGGGAGCGGTAGAAGGGGCCGCCCGAGGCCTTCTCGTGGTTGGAGCGGACCAGGTACAGGCCGACCGAGCCGGTGGTGAGGCCGACGTGGTCGTAGTCGATGGTGCGCTTGCCCGAGTAGTGCTTGGAGTGGGTGGTGCCGTCCGCGCGCTTCCAGACGTCCCCGGCCTCGATGACCGTGTCGGACGCCTCGATCCAGGAGTCCGGGCCGGTGTTGGGGAACATGCCGGGCTTGAGGCGGACGATGAACCGGGTCGCGGTGAAGGACGCGTCCGCCTTGTTCGTCCAGAGGTAGACGTTGTTCTGGCCGCTGCGGGCCGCGTACCACTGGGTGATCGAGCCGTGGACCACCTTGACCAGGATCGTGGAGCCCGACTGCCTGATCGTCACCGTGGAGGTGCCGAGGCCGGACTCGACATGCGAGTGCTTGCCGCCGTAGCCCTCGTACTCCTTGCCCTTGTAGACGAGGGAGGTGAGGTCGCCGGTCGTCTTGGAGACCTTGAAGACGAGGGACGCCCCGGTGTCGACGACGTAGTTCCTGCCGTCGTCCTTGTAGCCGAAGGCCGCGGCGGACGCGGACGACAGCAGGCCGGTGCCGCCCGCGACGGCGGCACCGGTGGCGGCGACCCCGATCGCGGAGGCCCCGAGCACGCGTCGGCGCGAGAGGTGTCGTCTTCTGTGCGTGCTCAAGGGTCGTTCTCCGTCGCTTCTCGGTCGCTTCTCAGTCGTTCTGTGCGGGATGTGTCACTTGTACGTGATGGCAGATGACGAGAACTTGCAGGTGGTTCCGTCCGCGCCGGACCCGATCTCGGTCGGCTCCTTGCCGGAGTTGTTGCCCTTGAACCGCACGCAGATCTTGACCTTCTTCTTCGGGTCGTTCTGGATGCGGATCTTCGACAGGGTGGCGGTGTCGCCGTAGTTGGCGTTGACGCCGACGATCGCCTTCAGCGGGGCCACCACGTCGATGTCGCTCAGCACGATCGTGCGCTTGTACTGCGTCCTGCAGTTGCCGCAGGAGCGCACCAGCTTGCCGGAGTTCTTCACCCGGAAGCCGGTCACGGTCAGCTTGCCGGCGCCGTTGAACTGCAGCACCTTGTCGTCGGCGTTCTTCGCGCCGCCGCCGATGACCCGGTACACGGCCGAGGACGACTTGCCCTTGAAGCTGGCCGCGTCCTCACCGACGTCCAGCCACCACACGTTCTGCAGCGTGCAGGAGCCCTTGCAGTGGACGCCGTCCGCCGCCGGGGTGCCGATGATGACGTTCTTCAGGACCGCGCCGTCGGCCAGCTCGAAGATCGCGCCCTGCGACTCGTCCTGGTCGGAGGTGCCGAGCGCGCCGGAGCCGTAGAACTTCCTCAGCTTGCCGTCGTAGGTGCCGGAGACCTTGATCGTCGAGGAGACGGCCTTGCTGCCGGTCGCCGTGGGCCAGGCCGTCGCGGCGCCCGCCGAGGACAGCAGCGTCGTGGTGACGATCGCCGTGCCGGTGATGCCCAGGGCGGTGGAACCCGCGATCAGCGCCCGCCGCTTGGTGACGCTGCGGCGGTGCCGGGTGCGCGGTTCTGCGGTAGCAGTCATGTGCCGAATCCTCGGGTGGTGGGTGGTCCTTGCGCTGTGTGGTCGCCACCGGTGAGGAAAGGGTTGCCGCCGTTGCAGAAGTTTTTTCGTGAGTCCCTTCCGGGTTCCCCTACGAGTCGCCGCCGGCCGTGTCCTGGGGGGCGAAGCCGCTGCCCAGGGTGCGGGCCTTGCCGTCGGACTGGCCCGTGATGACATAGCTGTCGCCGCCGGCGTCCCGGCCGCCGCGGTCGTGGTCGTACTGCCCGGCGAACACCCACTCGCCCACGGGGACCGTACGGCCCTCCTTGAGCACCCAGGTGTAGACCAGGAAGCCGTCCTGCTCGGTGACCGTGAGGTCGAAGTCCTGCTCGGGCAGCGAGCGCCAGGCCCCGGCGTTGGAGACCCCGCCGGTCTGGGCGATCCTCAGCTGCACGGTGAGCTCGGTGGCCACCGCCTTCGCCCGGATGGTGATGTTGCTCTGCGCCCAGAAGTCGTTGCTGTGCGGATCCACGGAGCCGTCCGACCACAGCGGCCCGTCGTCATCGTCGTCGGTGCCCGGCAGGAGCACGACGGCCGGCGACGTCGGAGACGACGGGGCGGAGGGCGTCGGGGAACTGCTCGGCTTCTCCGGCTCCTTCGACTCGCCGCCGCCGGACCCCGAGCTCGGCGTCGCCTTCTGGGAGGCCGGCGGGCGGCTCGTCGCGTCGGGGGACTGCACCGGCGTGGGCGAGACGGACACCGTCTGCTCCACCCGGGTGTCGTCCTTCACCGCGGACGCCACCGCGTAACCGCCGACCGCGAGCATGCCCGCGACCGCGGCCGTGGCCCCCACGACCCGCGTCCAGCCCCAGACCAGCGTGCGGGTCGCGCGGTGCGCGCGCCGGTCCTGGACCTCGGTCCCGCCCGCCATGCCGCGCTCGATCCGGGCGAGGATGCGCGCCCGGTCCGGCTCGTACGCCTCGGCCGCCTGCTGCAGCCGGGCGCGCAGTTCGTCGTGCACGTCCCGCTGCATCGTCATCGGTTCCTTCCCGAGGTCTCGCGGGTGCGCGTCATCACGTGCACCTTGAACGGAGCTCCCTTTGCGCCGAGCAGCTTCTGCAGCTCGGCCATTCCCTTGGACGTCTGGCTCTTCACGGTACCCACCGAGACCCCCAGGGCGAGCGCGGTGTCCTTCTCCGAGAGGTCGAAGGCGTGCCGGAGCACCACGCAGGCCCGTTTGCGGAAGGGGAGTCTACGCAGCGCGGACTGGACGTCCACAACGCCGGCGACGTCGGGGTTCTCGGTCTTCTCCTCGCGCTGCGACCAGAACAGGGCGATCCTGCGGCGCTCGCGGACCGCGCTGCGGATCCGGGTGCGGGCCAGATTGGCGACGACACCACGGGCGTACGCCACCGGATGCTCGGCCGCGCGCACCCGGTCCCAGCGGTTCCACAGCGCGAGGAACGCGTCCGCCGCCAGGTCGTCCGCGGCGTCCGCCTCACCCGTCAGAAGGTGGGCCAGCCGGGCCAGTTCGGCGTAGTGGCGGTCGAAGAAGGCATGGAATTCCACGGAGGCGGCGTCGTCGACGACTGTGCCCACGGGTGACCTCTTCTCGGTGCGGCGTGCGGCACCCGGCGAGGGTGCCGGCAGTGCTGGCTGTGCGTGTCAGGTGAATGACCTGGGGATGTCCCGAGAAGGAGTCGGGACGAGATCCGGAAGCGTAGCAGTGATCTACCTCTTGGATTGGTACGGGGGTTCGAACATCATGTGGCCGCCCGGAGCTGCGCGGCAGCCCGATTCCGTAACACGGCGAAAACCTGAGCACGGTTCAACGACGCAACAATCCAGCCAGCATCCGCACACGATCGAACAGGCAGCAAGGAGTTACACGTGGACACTGTCGACCGGTTCTTCAAGATCTCCGAACGGGGGTCGACCTTCGGCCGGGAAATACGCGGCGGCTTCGCCACGTTCTTCACGATGGCCTACATCCTTGTCCTGAACCCGATCATCCTCGGCAGCGCGAAGGACAAGTTCGGCCACACCCTGGACAGCGTCCAACTCACCACCGCCACCGCCCTGGTGGCCGCCGTGATGACCGTCATCATGGGCGTCGGCGGCAACCTGCCGCTCGCGCTCGCCGCCGGCCTCGGCCTCAACGCCGTGGTCGCCTTCCAGATCGCCCCGCTGATGAGCTGGGACGACGCGATGGGCCTGATCGTCCTCGAAGGCCTGCTGATCTGCGTCCTCGTGGTGACCGGACTGCGCGAGGCCGTCATGCACGCCATCCCGCAGCCGCTCAAGCAGGCCATCAGCGTCGGTATCGGCCTGTTCATCGCCTTCATCGGCTTCGTCGACGCAGGATTCGTCAGCCGCATCCCCGACGCCGCGAACACCACCGTCCCGGTCCAGCTCGGCGGCACCGGCACCCTCACCGGCTGGCCGGTACTCGTCTTCTGCCTCGGCGTGCTGCTGACCGTCGCGCTGCTCGCACGCAAGGTCAAGGGCGCCATCCTGATCAGCATCGTCGCGATGACCCTGCTCGCGATCGTCGTCAACTCGGCCGCCGACGTGAAGAACTGGGGCCTGACCACCCCGGCCTGGCCCGACCAACTCGTCGACACCCCCGACTTCGGGCTGATCGGTCACTTCAGCCTGTTCGGCGCGTTCGGCGAGACCGGTGCCGTCACCGTCGTCCTGCTGGTCTTCACCCTCGTCCTGTCCGACTTCTTCGACACCATGGGCACGGTCGTCGGCATCAGCGCCGAGGCCGGACTGCTGAACGAGAAGGGCGAGGTGCCCCACCTCGGCCGCGTGCTGCTCATCGACGGCGCGGCGGCGGTCGCCGGCGGCGCGGCCTCCTCGTCCTCCGCGACCTCCTACATCGAGTCCGCGGCCGGCGTCGGCGAGGGCTCACGCACCGGCTTCTCCAACCTCGTCACCGGCGGCCTCTTCGCCCTCGCCCTGTTCCTCACCCCGGTCCTGACGATCGTCCCGCTCCAGGCGGCGGCGCCCGCGCTGGTCGCCGTCGGGTTCCTGATGATGACCCAGGTCAAGAACATCGACTGGGACAAGTACGAGATCGCCATCCCGGCGTTCCTCACCATCGCCGTGATGCCGTTCACGTACTCCATCACCAACGGCATCGGCGCGGGGTTCCTGGCGTACGTCGTCATCAAGACGGTGCTGGGCAAGGCGCGGGACGTGCACTGGCTGCTGTGGGGGGCGTCGGCGTTGTTCGCGGTGTACTTCGCGATCGACCCGATCGAGCAGGTGCTCGGGGTGAAGTAACTCCGGTGAGGTGAGCAACCTAAGGGGCGCGGGGAACTGCGCGACCAGCCACGGACGGCCCGCAGCCGAATCGCGCAGTCAACCTCACTTCTTGAGCGCCGCCTCCATCATCGCCTTGGCGACGGGGGCGGCAAGCCCATTGCCGCTGACCTCAGAACGCGCCGCGTCCGACTGTTCCACCACCACCGCCACGGCCACCTCCTTGCCGTCGGCCTTGCCGTAGGACGTGAACCAGGCGTACGGGGCCTTGCTGTTGTTCTCGCCGTTCTGGGCCGTGCCCGTCTTGCCGCCCACGGTGACGCCGTCGATGAGCGCGTTCGTGCCGGTGCCCTTCTCGACGACCGTCTGCATCGCCGACTGCAACTGCTCGGCGGTGGAGGCGCTGACGATCCGCGTGGTGGACGCCTCGTCGTCGTAGTCCTTCAGCACGTCACCGCCGCTGTCGGTGATCTGCGAGACCATGTGCGGCGAGACCAGCTCACCGCCGTTGGCGATCGCCGCCGACACCATGGCCATCTGCAGCGGGGTCGCGGTCACGTCGAACTGGCCGATACCGGTGAGAGCGGTGGACGACTCGTCCATGTCGGAGGGGTACACGCTCGCGTACGCCCGCACCGGCACATCCAGCGTGCCGTCGTTGAAGCCGAACTTCTCGGCCATCGCCTTCAGTTTGTCCTGCCCGAGCTGCACGGCCATGTGGGCGAACACGTTGTTGCAGGAGTACTGCAGCGCCACCCGGATCGTGGCGTTCTCGCAGGGGGCGGAGGTGTTCTCGTTCTTCAGGTCCGTCCGGGTGCCGGGGAGTGCGTAGGGGTCCGGGCTGTCGGTCCTGTCGTCCACCGACGCGTACAGCCCGTCCTCCAGCGCGGCCGCCGCCACCACCAGCTTGAACGTGGAACCCGGCGCCAGCGGCTGTCGCAGCGCACGGTTGACCAGCGGCTTGTCGGAGTCGGCGTTGAGCTTCTTCCAGGCCGTACCCGCCGTGTTGGCGTCGGTGAGCGAGGAAGGGTCGTACGACGGGGTCGACACGACGGCCAGGATCCTGCCGGTCGTCGGGTCGATCGCGACGGCCGCGCCCTTCTTGTCGCCGAGGGCGTCGTACGCCGCCTTCTGCACGGCGGGGTCGATCGTCGTGATCACGTTGCCGGGGTCGGCCCGCTTGTCGGTGACCGTGTCCATCACGGTCTTGAGCCGGTTGTCCGTCCCGTTGAGCAGGTCGGCGTAGATGCCCTCGAGCTGGGTGGGGGCGTAGGCCTGCGAGGCGTATCCCGTCACCGCCGCGTACAGCTCGCCGTTCGTGTACGTGCGCTTGTACTTGAGGTCGCCCGTCGTACGGGCCGAGCCGGTGACCGCCTTTCCGGCCACGATGATGTTCCCCAGCGGCTGCGAGTACGTCTGGATCGCGTTGCGCCGGTTGTCGGTGTCGTCCGCGAGAGCCTGGGCCTCGTAGTACTGCACCCAGGTCGCCCGGATCAGCAGGGCGAACACCAGGAGCAGTGAGAAGACCGAGGCACGCCTGATCGTCTTGTTCATTGCGATCACTAAGACGAACCGGCCGAAGCGAATCGTTCCCTTCGGCCGGTTTTCTCATCGTACGTTCATACGTCGTACGTTCATGCGTCCAGCTTCAGGACGACCTCCGGGATCTCCTCGCCGCGCGCGTGGGCGAAGCCCGAGGCGTGCGCCGTGAAGCGAAAGCCGCACTTCTGGAGCACCCGGAGGGAACCGGCGTTGTCGGCCGCCGCCCGGGCGTACAGCGGGCGCTCGGGAACCTCCGCCAGCAGCGCGCGCAGCGCCGCCGTCGCGATCCCCTTGCCCCAGTAGGCGCGGTCCACCCAGTACGTCACCTCGCGCTCGCCCGGCTCCCCGTACACCGAGGCGTGACCGACGACGTCCCCGTCGGCCAGGACGGTACGGACCAGCGCGGAGGAGGACCTGACCCGTTTCCAGTGGTCCTCGAACAACGACCGGTCGGCGGGGTTCTCCGGGGTGAACGCGGCCATCCGCAGGGCCTCGGGATCGTTCAACTGCCGGTAGAACACCGGCAGATCACTGTCGTGAACCGGGCGCAGGGAGATTTCCATCAGCCGACCCTACGCCGGTCGGGGTCAGAGTCGGCGGGTGGCGAGGGTCAGCCGGTCGCGCGCGTCGAACAGGGCGTCCTTCACCAGCTGCTCGTGCGCCGGGGTGAGGCGGGCCACCGGCACCGAGCAGCTGATCGCGTCCCGGGCCGGGGTGCGGTACGGGACCGCCACGCCGAAGCAGCGCAGGCCGAGGGTGTTCTCCTCGCGGTCCACGGCGAAGCCCTGCTCACGTACCTGGTGCAGCTCCTCGATGAGCTTCTCGCGGTCCGTGATGGTGTGCTCGGTGAGCGCGGGGAGCGTCTCCGGGAGCAGCTTGCGGACCTGCTCGTCGGTGTACGTGCTCAGCAGCGCCTTGCCCAGGGAGGTGGAGTGGGCGGGCAGCCGGCGGCCGACGCGGGTGAAGGGGCGCAGATAGTGCTGGGACTGGCGGGTGGCGAGGTAGACCACGTTCGTGCCGTCGAGCCGGGCCAGGTGGATGGTCTCCGTGGTGTCGTCCGAGAGCCGGTCCAGGGTCGGGCGGGCGGCGGCCACCACCTCGTCGCCGTCGATGTAGGAGGTGCCGACGAGCAGCGCCCGCACCCCGATGCCGTACCGGGTGCCCGTCGCGTCCGTCTCCACCCAGCCCAGTTCCACGAGCGTGCGCAGCAACATGTAGAGACTGGACTTGGGGTAGCCGACGGCCTCCTGGACCGCCGCGAGGGAGTGCATTCCGGGGCGGCCGGCGAAGTATTCCAGCAGCTCAACCGTCCGCACCGCGGACTTGACCTGCGCCCCGCCCCCCGTCTCGCCAGCCGACATCGCCCTTGACCCCTTCGTTCGACGGGAAATAGTCTCCAACAGCATATTCACCATGAGAAACGCTGTTCAGTATATCGAACATCCCTGGTGGATAAGCCAGTGATAAGCCAGTGGATGAGCCAGTACCAAACGTGGCCAGTGAGCAAGCGTGGAGGGACCCGCGGTGGCAGCAGCACCAGTCTGGAGTGTCGACCCCCGTACCGGGAAGCAGCGTGAACAGGTTGCGGTGGAGGCCACGGCCCAGGAGGTGGACACCGTCGTCCGCGCCGCGCACGGCGCGCGGGGCTCCCTCGCGGACCGCACCGTCCGCGCCGCCTTCCTGCGCACCGCCGCCGACAAGCTGGAGGCGGCCAAGGACCAGCTGGTCGAGGTCGCCGACGCGGAGACCGCGCTCGGCCCGGTGCGGCTGAACGGCGAGCTGGCCCGCACCTGCTACCAGCTGCGCGCGTTCGCCGGGATCGTCGACGAGGGCGCCTTCCTCGACGTCGTGATCAACCACCCCGACGACACCGCCACCCCGCCGATCCCGGACCTGCGCCGCTACAAGGTGCCGCTGGGTGTCGTCGCCGTGTACTCGGCCTCCAACTTCCCCTTCGCCTTCTCCGTCGCCGGCGGCGACACCGCGAGCGCGCTGGCGGCGGGCAACCCGGTCGTGGTCAAGGCGCACCCCGACCACCCGGCCCTGTCCGAGCTGGTCGCCAAGGTGCTGCGCACGGCCGCCGCCGCGCACGGCATCTCCGAGGACGTCCTGGGTCTCGTCCACGGCTTCGAGGCCGGTGTCGAGCTGATCAAGCACCCGCTGGTCACCGCGGCCGGTTTCACCGGGTCCGTCCGGGGCGGGCGCGCGCTGTTCGACGCGGCGGCGGCCCGGCCGGTGCCGATCCCCTTCCACGGCGAGCTCGGCTCGCTGAACCCCGTCGTCGTCACCGAGGCCGCCGCCGCCGAGCGCGCGGAGGCCATCGGCGCGGGCCTCGCGGGCTCCATGACCCTCGGCGTCGGCCAGTTCTGCGTCAAGCCCGGACTGGTCCTCGTACCGTCCGGCGCGGCCGGTGACGGGCTGGTCAAGTCCCTCACCGACGCGGTCAGCGCCACCGAGGCGGGCGTGCTGCTCGACCACCGGATGCGGGACAACTTCATCGCCGGGGTCGCCGAGCGCGCGGAGCTGGCCGAGGTCGACTCGCCGGTGACACCCGGCGCGGGCGGGGAGCACACCGTCAGCGCGGGCTTCCTCACGGTGCCCGCCAGTCGGCTGGCCGCCGGCGGTGAGCACGATCTGCTGCTGGAGGAGTGCTTCGGGCCGGTCACCGTCGTGGCCCGCTACGAGGACGACGGTGAGGTCAGGGCCGTACTGTCGCGCCTGCCGGGCAACCTGACGGCCACCGTGCAGCTGTCGGACGAGGAGGCCGCCGGTCAGGGGCGCGGTGGGGAGATCCTCGCCGAGCTGACGCCGCTGGCGGGGCGTGTGCTCGTGAACGGGTGGCCGACCGGTGTCGCCGTGGCGCCCGCCCAGCATCACGGGGGGCCGTACCCGGCGACCACGTCCACGTCCACCTCCGTGGGCGGGACCGCCATCGAGCGGTGGCTGCGGCCTGTCGTCTACCAGAACGCGCCTGCCGCGCTGTTGCCGGTGGAGCTTCGGGACGAGAACGAGTTGGGGCTGCCGCGGAGGTTCAACGGGCGGCTTGAGCGGTAGCGCCGTAGGGGGTGCGGTTGTTCGCGGGCTGCGGGTTCGTCGTGGCTTGTCGCGCCCACGCGGCGGAGCCGCATGTCGATACAGCCCCGCGCCCCCAAGAAGGTTGGCCTGGCTCACCCTAGATAATTCCGCCATGGATGTCTCGCTTCCCGAACTGCCCTTCCCCCTTCGTACTTATGGGCCCGATGGGCACTGGGCCCATGAGGACGGGGTGCTCAGTGCCTGGGCGGGGCCCCGGCAGGATCGGTTTGTCACGCCTACCGGGGAGGCGCTGGAGCCCGCCGGTGACGCCCCGAGGCTGCTCGGGGCGCCCGAGGGGGACTTCCAGCTGATCGCGCGGGTCACCGTGGGGTTCAACTGGGCGTTCGACGCGGGGGTGTTGTACGTCCATGTCGGTGAACGTGCCTGGGCCAAGCTCTGTCTGGAGTACTCGCCGGATGTGGCGACCGTCTGCACGGTCGTCACCCGGGGGCACTCCGACGACGCCAACTCCTTCACCGTGGACGGGAGTTCGGTCTGGCTGCGGGTGAGCCGGACGGGGCGGGCCTTCGCCTTCCACGCCTCGCGCGACGGCGAGCGATGGACCTTCGTCCGGCTGTTCACGCTGGGGGACGAGAAGGAGACGGGTGCCGCTCTCGTCGGGTTCATGACGCAGTCGCCGATGGGGGAGGGCTGTGTGGTGACGTACGACCACATCGAGTTCCGGGACAGCTGGCCGGACGACCTCAGAGACGGCAGCTGAGCGGACCGGCGGCGCGCGGGCGGAACCGGTCCGGGTGCCCGCCCGTCCTCTGGTGCATGATCGGAGAAACCCCCACCCCGAGCCGCGTCATCCGCACCGCCGTCCTCGCCGAGGCGGAGACCGTCGCCGCGCTGCACGCGCGCGCCCGGGCCACCTACTATCCCGACGGTCTCCCGCAGGACGGCACCGACTGGCTCGCCGGCTGGCGCGCCGCCATCGAGCGGCCCACCGGGACCGTGCTGTGCCTGGTGGAGCGGGGGCGGATCGTCGGGCTGGCCTCCTTCCGGGTGCCGGAGGACGCCGGCGCGGACACGGTCAAGCTGTTCCAGTTCCATGTCGACCCCGACCACTGGCGCGCGGGGGTCGGTACGGCCCTGCACGCCGCCTGCGTGGAGCAGTGGCGGGCGGACGGCCGCCGTACGGCCGTACTCGACGTACATGTCGACAACCGCCGCGCCCAGGCCTTCTACGCGCGTCAGGGCTGGGTCCCGGACCCGGAGAACCCGCCCGCGGAGGACGACCACCACCTCTTCCTGCGGTTCTCCGTGAGCGGAGGATCCGGCGGGGAATGAACCCCGCTGCTTGAACGTTCATGCACTCGGCGGAGGCAGTCTCCGTCCCCCGTACGAGCTGGAGAGAGCCGAGAAGATGCGCGTCGAGATCTGGTCGGACATCGCCTGTCCCTGGTGCTACGTCGGCAAGGCCCGCTTCGAGAAGGCCCTCGCCGCCTTCCCGCACCGCGAGCAGGTCGAGGTCGTGCACCGCTCCTTCGAACTCGACCCGGGGCGCGCCAAGGGCGACGTCCAGCCCGTGATCACGATGCTCACCAAGAAGTACGGCATGAGCGAGCAGCAGGCCCGGGCCGGCGAGGAGAACCTGGGCGCCCAGGCCGCCGCCGAGGGACTGGAGTACCGCACCCGGGACCGCGACCACGGCAACACCTTCGACATGCACCGCCTGCTGCACTTCGCCAAGGAGCAGGGCCGCCAGGACGAGCTGATCCAGCTCCTGTACCGGGCGAACTTCGCCGAGGAGCGCTCCGTCTTCACCGAGGGCGACGAGCGGCTCGTGCAGCTGGCCGTCGAGGCCGGCCTGGACGCCGACGCCGCCCGCACCGTCCTCACCGACCCGGCCGCCTACGCAGACGACGTCCGCGCCGACGAGCGCGAGGCCGCCCAGCTCGGCGCGAACGGTGTCCCCTTCTTCGTCCTCGACCGTGCCTACGGCGTCTCCGGCGCCCAGCCCGCCGAGGTCTTCGCCCAGGCCCTCACCCAGGCCTGGGGTGACCGCTCCCCGCTGAAGCTGATCGACGACGGCGGCGCCGAGGCCTGTGGCCCGGACGGATGCGCGGTGCCCCAGCACTGAGAAGCGCAGGTGGGGGCGGACCTATAAGCGTTCCTTAGGGATTCCGCGTAGAAATCCGCAATGGACTTCGACTTCTCCCGGCCGCACAGTGGAGCCATGGAGACCTTCGAGAGCCTCGTCCGAACCGAGTTCGCCCCGAAGAACACCTTCCTGAACACCGCGAGCAGCGGGCTCCTGCCGGCCCGTACCGTGGCGGCCTTGCAGGAGGCGGCGCTGATGCGGGCCGAAGGCAGGCCCCTGACCCCGCTCTTCGCCGACATGGAGGCGGCCCGCGCCTCCTACGCCCGGCTGGCGGGAGTCCCCGTCGAGCGGGTGGCGGCCGGGGCCTCGGTCGCCGCCCACTCCGGCGTGATCGCCGCCTCGCTGCCCGCCGGCGCCGAGGTGCTCACCGCCGAGGACGACTTCACCTCCGTCCTCAACCCGTTCCACGTCCGCGGCGACCTCAAGGTGCGCGCCGTGCCCCTCGAGCGGATCGCCGAGTCGGTCCGCCCGGGCACCGCGCTCGTCGCCGTCAGCGGTGCGCAGTCCGCCGACGGACGGATCGCCGACCTGCCCGCGCTGCGCGAGGCGGCCCGCGAACACGGGGCCCGCACCTACGTCGACTTCTCCCAGGGCGCCGGGTGGCTGCCCATGGACGCCGACGCGTACGACTACACGGCCTGCGTCAGCTACAAGTGGCTGCTCGGCCCGCACGGGGCGGCCTTCCTCGTCGTCCCGGAGGACTTCGGCGGACTGACCCCGGTCCTGGCCGGCTGGGTCGCGGGCGAGCGGCCCTGGGACAGCTGCTACGGGCCCGTGACCGAACTCGCCCACTCCGCCCGGCGGTTCGACCTCACCCCCGCCCTTTTCACCTACGCCGGCCTGCGCCGCTCCCTCGAACTCCTCGAGGAACTCGGCGTGGACGCCGTACGCGCCCACGACCTGGCCCTCGCCGACCGCTTCCGCGAGGGACTCGCCTCCCTGGGCCACGAGCCCGTGCCCGCCCCCGGCTCCGCGATCGTCTCCGTGCCCGGACTCGGCGCGCGCCAGCCCGGGTTGAGCGAGGCCGGTATCGAGGTGTCCGACCGCGCGGGCAACCTGCGCGCATCCTTCCACCTCTACAACACACCCGCCGACGTCGACCGCCTGCTGGACGCCCTGTCGGGCTGACCCCCCTTGCCGCACGTGTGCCCGGGACGCTAGGAAGGCACCCAGGGGTGGAGGTGCCGGTGGAACCAACGGACGCGGACGCGGACACGGATGTCTTAGCGCGGGCGGGCGGGCGCGCCGCGGACGCCGAGCTGCACGGGCGGCTGGTGTACGGGGACGGGGCCGCGCTGGCCGAGACGTATGCCCTCTACGGCGGGCTGGTGCGGCGGATCGCCCTGCGCGTCACCCGCAGCCCGGCCGCCGTCGAGGACATCGCGCAGGAGGTGTTCACCGAGCTGTGGTCCAAGCCGTACGCCTTCGACGCGCGCCGGGGCAGCCTGCGGACCTGGCTGTCCATGCTCGCGCACCGGCGGGCCGTGGACTGGGTGCGCCACGAGACACGGCACCGCAAGGCCGCCCCCGCCGACGACAGCGCCCTGGTCACCCTCCCGGACGCGGCCCCCGGCCCCGACGAGACCGTCGTGGACCGCGAACGCTCCCTGCTGTTGCACTCCGCGCTCGCCGAACTCCCGCCGCCCCAACGGGAGGTGGTGCACCTCGCCTACTTCGCGGGCCGCACCTACCGCGAGGCCGCCGCCGAACTCGGCATCCCCGAGGGCACCGCCAAGACCCGGCTGCGCACCGCCCTGCGCAGACTGGCCGAGACCCTGGCCGACCCGCCCGAACCGTCCCTGGGGAGAGGCGCATGAGGGCGACAGCGGCGACAGCGGCAACGGTGACGACAACGGCGACAGCGGAAGGAGGCGACCGGTGACCACCGAGCACGGGCACGACGAGACACCCGACCACGACGAGACACCCGACCACGACGAGTCGAACGACCACGACGAGCTGCGCGACCTGGTGGCCGCCGCGGCCTTCGACGCCGTCACGCCCGCCGAGCGGGAGACGGTGGCCCGTCACCTGGGCGGCTGCGCCGAGTGCGCGGCCGAGACGGACCGGCTGCGCGAGACCGTACGCCTGCTGGACGTGCCGCCCGGGGACGGCAGCGGACCGGAGAGGCCCGCACCCTGGTGGTCGACCGAGGAGACGGAGACCGGGGCCGAGGTCGAGACCGGGGCCGAGGCCCAGGCCGAGGCCGAGGCCGAGGACGTGGTGGCCGGGCTGTTCCACGGCCGCCGTCACACGTGGCGCACCCCCCGACCGCCCGCCACCCCGGTCGCCGAGCACGCCGCCGCCTACGCCGCAGCCGTGGCCGCCCTCACCGCACTCCTGCCCCATGTGTACGGCAGGTGGGGATACGACCGCTGGAAGGTCCCCGTCGTGCACGACTGGAACGTCCAGGCCACCCTCGCCCATCTCCTCGCCGCCGACGAGCAGCTCGCGGTGCAGCTGGGCGTGGAGCCGTCGGTGCCGCCGTCACCGGTCATGGACGGCGAGCCCTGGGAGGCGTACTGGAACCGGCGCACGGCCGACACCATCCGCCACGAACTGCGTCACGCGCCCGAGCACACGAGCGCCGCCTGGAAGGCCCAAGCGGCCGCGCTGCTCGCCACGCCCGAGGCCCATGACGCCGAACGGGCCGCGCGCCCGGTCGAGTTGATGGGGATGCGGCTGCCCATCGCCCACCACTTCGCCGTCCGGGCCTTCGAGACCTGGATCCACACCGACGACATCGGCCGCGCCCTGGGCCTGCACGTCCCGCCGCCGCCCGCGGCGCAGCTGCGGCGGCTGGTCGGGCTGGCGGTGGGCGTCCTCGGCCAGGCCCTGGGCTCCGATACCCCGCCCGTGCGGTTCACGGTCACCGGCGTCGGCGAGTGGACCCTCGGCGCCGGCACCGGCCCGGTACGCGCCGAACTCTCCCTGGAACCGGTCGAGTTCTGCTTCCTGGCGGGCGGCCGGCGCGCCCCGGACACGGCGGCGCACACGGCCACGGGCGACGCCGCCGCCGTACGGAACGTACTGGAGCGGACGGCGTCGCTGGCGTGGCTGTAGACCGGGGGCCCTCAGCGGACCGGAGTGAACTCAGGCGCCGGTAACCCCGTCGATACGTTGCCGGAGAATGTGTGCGTGACCGGGCGGACCCCTGAACCAGAGTGAAACCCTGCTCTCCCTCGACGCCGGCTCGAAGCCCGCTCAACACATGCTCAACGTGGGCTCGACACGCAGTGCGCATCATCTGGCTCGATGCAATCGTTCAAGTGAACGAGGGGGCGCGGTGACCGGTCCGTCTCCGCGCGTACGGGCCGGGATCGTACCTCCATCGTGGTGACCGCCGACGGCGCGCACTCGGGAGCGCTGGTGGACATTCCGACCGAGTTCTCCAGCCGCGGGGTCGGCCTGACCTGGAACCAGTCGTGGCCGACCGGCACGGCCCTCGTGACTTCACAGGCGCGACGCGTGCTCGTCCGGCGAGACCGAACAGTGGTGCTCTCTTCTCACTCACGGGGTATGAGGTCACGAGAGTAACCGCCGCCCCAACTCGACCCGACCGGTGGCTTCTTAGGTGGATCAGCCCCGCAACCATCGGTTTGGTTTGAGACACCCAAACATCTCCTTATAATCGGAACCCATAGTTCCCTCACAGGAGGTCCCCGTGAACACCGTCCCCGGCCGCCGGACCCGCGCTCTGCCCCGCGTCCTGGCCGCCCTCACCGCGACGGCCGGGCTGGTGCTCGTGTCCGCCTGCACCTCCAGCGACGACGGCTCCAGCGGCTCCAAGACCGCCGCCGGCGGCGTCGAGCTGGTCAAGGCCGGACAGCTCACCACCTGCACGCACCTCCCGTACCCGCCGTTCCAGTCGGAGATCGACGGCAAGGTGCAGGGCTTCGACGTCTCGCTGATCGACCTGGTCGCCGACGACCTCGGTGTGAAGCAGGAGATCCTCGACACCCCGTTCGAGAACTTCAAGACGGGCGCCTTCCTGAACGCGGGCGAGTGCGACCTGGCCGCGGCCGGTATGACCATCACCGACGAGCGCAAGAAGAACGTCGACTTCTCCGACCCGTACTTCGACGCCACCCAGGCCGTCCTGATCGACAAGAACGCCGGCGTCACCTCGCTCGCCGACGTGAAGTCCAAGAACCTCAAGCTGGGCGCCCAGGCGCAGACCACCGGCGAGGACTACGTCAAGAAGCAGGGCTTCGACCCGGTCTCCTTCGAGTCCTCCGACGCCGTCCTCAACGGACTGCGCACCGGCCAGGTCAAGGCCGTCGTCATCGACTACCCGGTGGTCCAGGGCTGGCTGAAGGACAAGGCCAACGCCGACGCCTTCACCGTCGTCGACAACCTCAACACCGGCGAGCAGTACGGCTTCACCGTGAAGAAGGGCAACGCCAAGCTCCTCGCCGCGATCAACAAGGCGCTCGCCGGCGCGAAGGCGGACGGCACGTACAAGAAGCTGTACGAGCAGTGGATCGGCCCCTACGACGAGTCGGCCGCGTCGCCCTCCGCGTCATGACCGCCGCCGACGTACCCCTCCAGCCGAAGAAGAAGGGCCTGACCCGGCGGCAGAAGCGCAGACTGTCCCGGGGCGCGCAGTACGTCGTCTTCGTCGCCGCCGTGATCGCCTTCGCGGTCTCGGCGGACTGGGACCGGCTGCGGAACCAGTTCGCCCAGTGGGACATCGCCCGGCAGATGTTCCCGGACGTCATCACACTGGCCCTGAAGAACACCGTGCTGTACACGGTGTCCGGCTTCGCCGTCGGCCTCGCGCTCGGCATGCTGATCGCGCTGATGCGGCTGTCCTCGGTCGGCCCCTACCGCTGGCTGGCCGGCATCTACATCGAGATCTTCCGCGGTCTGCCCGCCCTGCTGATCTTCATCTTCATCGGCGTGGCCGTCCCGCTGGCCTTCCCCGGCACGGAGATCGTCGGCGGGACGTACGGCAAGGTCGCCCTCGCGCTCGGCCTGGTCGCCGCCGCCTACATGGCGGAGACGATCCGCGCCGGCATCCAGGCCGTCCCCAAGGGACAGCTGGAGGCGGCCCGTTCGCTGGGCTTCTCGCCCGCCCGCGCCATGGTCTCGATCATCATCCCGCAGGCCTTCCGGATCATCCTCCCGCCGCTCACCAACGAACTCGTCCTGCTCTTCAAGGACTCCTCACTGGTGCTGTTCCTCGGTGTCACCCTGGAAGAGCGCGAACTGTCCAAGTACGGCCGTGACCTCGCCAGCACCACCGCCAACTCCACCCCCATCCTGGTCGCCGGCCTGTGCTACCTGCTGGTGACCATCCCGCTCGGCTTCGTCGTGCGCCGGATGGAGGCCAAGGCCCGGGAGGCCGTGAAGTGAGCCGACCAGAGATCGAAGTGAGGGGCCTGTACAAGTCCTTCGGCGACAACGAGGTGCTGCGCGGCATCGACCTGGAGATCGGCCAGGGCGAGGTCGTCTGCGTCATCGGCCCCTCCGGCTCAGGCAAGTCGACCCTGCTCAGGTGCGTGAACCTGCTGGAGGAGCCGACCAAGGGCCAGGTCCTCGTCGGCGGCACCGAACTCACCGACCCGGACGTCGACATCGACGCCGTACGCCGCCGTATCGGCATGGTCTTCCAGCAGTTCAACCTCTTCCCGCATCTGACCGTGACCGAGAACCTCACCCTGCCGCAGCGCCGCGTGCTGCGCCGGGACAAGGCCGCGGCGGCGAAGGTGGCCGCCGAGAACCTGGAGCGCGTCGGCCTCGCCGAGAAGGCCGACGCCTACCCCGCCTCCCTCTCCGGCGGCCAGCAGCAGCGCGTCGCGATCGCCCGCGCGCTCGCCATGGGCCCGGAGGTGATGCTGTTCGACGAACCGACCTCGGCGCTCGACCCGGAACTGGTCGGGGACGTCCTCGCGGTCATGCGGATGCTCGCCCGCGAGGGCATGACCATGATGGTCGTCACCCATGAGATGACCTTCGCCCGCGAGGTCGCCGACCGGGTCGTCTTCATGGACGGCGGAGTGGTCGTCGAGGACGGCACCCCCGCCCAGGTCATCGGCAACCCGCAGCACGAGCGCACCCGCCACTTCCTCTCCCGGCTGCTCGACCCGGCGATGGCGGAGGTGGAGGAGGAAAAGTCCTGACCGGGGCGGATTGTCGGTGCCGTGTGACAGGCATGCTTTCCGAGGGCGCCGACGACGCCGACGACCTGCGCTGCTTCGACGCCCCGCGCGTGCACGGCGGCCGGCTGCTCAGCCGTATTGAGGACGGTCTGCCCGTCGTCCTAGGCTGAGGCCATGAGCGATCACCCGGTGCTGCACGTGAAGGGCAGGGTCCTGGCCGGACCCGACGACATCCGCGACGAGCTGTGGGTCGTCGCCGGCCGGATCTCCTACGACCGTCCGGCCGGCGCCCGCGACGTACGGACCGTGGTCGGCTGGGCGCTGCCCGGCCTGGTCGACGCCCACTGCCATGTCGGCCTCGGACCGGAGGGCCCGGTCGGGCCGGACATCGCCGAGAAGCAGGCGCTGACCGACCGCGAGGCGGGCACCCTGCTGATCCGCGACGCAGGCTCGCCCTCCGACACCCGCTGGGTAGACGACCGCGACGACCTCCCGAAGATCGTCAGGGCGGGCCGGCACATCGCGCGCACCCGCCGCTACATCCGGGGCTACGCCCACGAGATCGAGCCGGAGGACCTCGTCGCGTACGTCGCCCAGGAGGCGCGGCGCGGCGACGGCTGGGTCAAGCTGGTCGGCGACTGGATCGACCGCGAGACCGGTGACCTCGCGCCCAGCTGGCCCAGGGAGGCGGCCGAGGCGGCCATCGCGGAGGCGCACCGCCTGGGCGCCCGGGTCACCGCGCACTGCTTCGCCGAGAACTCCCTGCGCGACCTCGTCGAGTCGGGCATCGACTGCGTCGAGCACGCGACGGGCCTCACCGAGGACCTGATCCCGCTGTTCGTCGAGCACGGCGTCGCGATCGTCCCGACCCTCGTCAACATCGCGACCTTCCCGAAGCTCGCGGCGGGCGGCGAGTCCAAGTTCCCGCGCTGGTCGGCCCATATGCGCCGGCTTCACGAGCGCCGTTACGACACGGTGCGCTCGGCCTACGACGCCGGCATCCCGGTGTTCGTCGGCACGGACGCCGGCGGCACCCTCCCGCACGGGCTGGTGGCCGCCGAGGTGGCGGAGCTGGTGACCGGGGCCGGTCTCCCGCCCCTGGCGGCGCTCGCGGCGACCACCTGGGACGCGCGCCGCTGGCTCGGCCGACCCGGCCTGGACGAGGGCGCCCCGGCCGACCTCGTCGTCTACGACAGCGACCCGCGCGCCGACGTCCGGGCGCTCGCGTCCCCCCGCCGGGTGGTGGTGAACGGCAGGGTCGTGGGCTGAACAGGCGTGCCGCAGGAGTCGAAGGCACGCAGGAGTCCCGGGCCGGTGGTGTCGAGACCGTCAGCGTGGTGCACGGGCCCTGGGAGATCCGCGTCCATCGCGTGGACGCCCCGTCGGACACGCCCGTGCGGGAGGGCGGCTGGGCCGTCGCCGACGACACCGCGCCGCCGGGGCGGAGACCGGGCCCGGCTGGGCGGTGGTCCGTCGGGCCGACGGGCTGACCAGTGCGCTCGTCGGGTTGTACGGGTGGGGCGACGCGGCCGGGACCGTCGTACGCGCCCTGGACGCCGACGCCTGCGGACGGCACTCCTCGACCCCGTCCTCGAGGCGCCGCCCCGCTGCTGGTCACGCTCGTCCGCCCTGGGCGTGCACGCCCAGGTCACCGGGGCCGGGGCGGACGTCGGCGCCGACGGCACGGTGGAGGTCCGATTCCCGGACGGCACCCGGGAGCGGGTGCCGTCGGTCAGCGGTCAGCCAGTGTCATCGCCCGGTCCAGGGCCTGGAGGAACGAGTTGACCGTGGGCCGGTCCCGGACCGCGAGGCGCAGCCACTCCTCGTCGAGCCCGGGAAAGGTGTCCCCCCGCCGCACCGCGAACCCCAGGTCCCGCAGATGCCGGCGCACCGCCGCCGCCCTCGGCAGCCGGATCAGCACGAAGGGGCCTTCGGCCGGTCCGGCTACCCGCACCCCGTCGGTGGCGAACTCCTCCAGGCCCGCGACGAGATGGGCCCGGTCCGTGGCGACGCGATGCGCGGCGTGGGCGGCCTCCGCCAGCGCCCGGGGCGAGACGCACGCCTCCGCCGCGGCCAGCGCCGGCGTGGACACCGGCCACAGCGGCTGGGCGCGCTCCAGCGCGGCGATCGTCTCCGGGTCGGCGAGGACGTACCCGATCCGCAGCCCCGCAAGCCCCCAGGTCTTGGTGAGGCTGCGCAGCACGACGAGACCGGGCACGTCCGTACGCCCGGCGAGGGCCTCGCGCTCGCCGGGCACCGCGTCCATGAACGCCTCGTCGACCACCAGCGTCCGCCCCGTCCGGGCCAGCCGCGCGATCGTCTCCGCCGGGTGCAGCACCGAGGTGGGGTTCGTGGGGTTGCCGATCACCACGAGGTCGGCGTCCTCGGGAACGGCCGCCGGATCCAGCCGGAAACCGTCCCCGGCCCGCAGCACCACCCGGTCCACGCTGTGCCCGGCGTCCCGCAGCGCCGCCTCCGGCTCCGTGAACTGCGGGTGCACGACGACCGGCCGGCGCACCTTCAGCGCCCGCGCCAGCAGCACGAACGCCTCCGCCGCGCCCGCCGTCAGCAGCACCCGCTCCTCCGGCAGCCCGTGCCGCGCCGCCACGGCCGCCCGCGCGGCCCGCCCGTCCGGGTAGGCCGCGAGACCGGTCAGCGACGCGGCGATGTGCTCGCGCAGCCAGCGCGGGGGTGTGTCCGCGCGGACGTTCACCGCGAGGTCGACCAGTGCCGAGCCGTCGTCGCGGACCTCGGCGTCCCCGTGGTGACGGAGGTCGTGCCCGTCAGTGCGCATGGGCGTGTCCGCCGTGATGGTGGTGTCCGTGGTGCCCGTGCTGCCCGTGGTTTCCGTGGTGGTGATCGTCGTCGTCGGGGTGGAAGTGCGGCTGCTGCGGCAGGCCCACCTTGTCCTCGAACCCGGGCAGCGCGATCCGGTACACACACGAGTCGCAGTTCATCCGCAGGTCTCCGCCGACCGCCTCCTCGTACCGCTCCCTCACCAGGTCGAGCAGCTCCGGCTCGGGCCCGATGACGTCCGCCGAGCGCACCTCCACCTCCGGGTGCGCGGCCGCCCAGCCCTCGGTCTGCCGGCGTACACGGTCCGGCAGGATGCCGGTGAACAGGAAGTAGGGGAGGACGACGATCCGGCGCGCCCCCAGCCGTACGCACCGGTCGAGGCCGCTCGGCACGTCCGGCGCGGCCAGCGACACGAACGCCGTCTCCACGCCCGCGTAGCCGCGCCCCTCCCACAGCAGCCGCGCCGCCTTGTGCACCTCGGCGTTGGCGTCCGGGTCCGTCGAACCGCGCCCGACCAGCAGCACCGTGACGTCGGACCGGTCGCCCGGGGTGCGCCCCGCCGGGCTGCCCAGCGCCTCGTCGAGACGCCGCTCCAGGACGTTCAGCAGCGCCGGGTGCGGGCCCAGCGGACGGCCGTACGTGTACGAGATCCCCGGGTGCCGTTCCTTCTCGCGGGCCAGGGCCGCCGGGATGTCCCCCTTGGCGTGCCCGGCGGACACCAGCATCAGCGGGACGGCGGCGAACCGGCGCACCCCCCGTTCCACCAGCTCGGTCACGGCCTCGCCCAGCGGGGGCGCCGAGAGCTCGATGAATCCGCCCGCGACGGGCAGCTCCGGGTGGCGGCGCCCCAGTTCCCGGACGAAGTCGCGGAACGCCTCGGCTCCGGCCTCGTCCCGGGTGCCATGGCCGGCGATGAGCAGGGCGGGCGGCGGGGTGGTCACTGTTTCTCCTCGGCGGGAACGAAAGGGTCGGGCAGGGGGTGGTGGCAGGGGAGGGGGCCGGTCATTTCGGCTCCTGCTGCCAGCGGTAGCCGCGGGGCGTCACCATGCGTCCCGCGACGGTCCGGGTCGCGGTGTTGCCCACGGTCACGACGGTCATCATGTCGACCGTCGCCGGGTCGAGGCCGGCCAGGGTCGTCACGCGGGCGGTGCCGTCCGGGCGGGAGGCGTTGCGCACGACCCCGACGGGCGTGCCCGGCTCCCGGTGCCCGGCGAGGATCGCGAGCGCCTTGGGCAGCTGCCAGTCGCGGCCCCGCGAGCGGGGGTTGTAGAAGGTGACCACGATGTCCGCCTCGGCCGCCGCCCGCACCCGCCGTTCGATGACCTCCCACGGCGTGTGCAGATCGGACAGGCTGATCGAGACATGGTCGTGCCCGAGGGGCGCGCCGAGGATCGCGGCCGCCGCGAGCGCGGCGGTCACCCCCGGCACCCCGACCACGTCGATGTCCCCGGAGGCCTCGGCGAGCGCGGGGGAGGCCATGGCGTACACCCCGGCGTCCCCGCTGCCGATCAGCGCGACCGCGTGCCCGCGCCGGGCCTCGGCGACGGCCGTGCGCGCCCGCTCCTCCTCGGCACCGAGACCCGACTCCAGGATCCGGGTGCCGGGCCGCAGCAGATCGCGGATCTGGTCGACGTACTGGTCGAGCCCCACGAGCACGGAGGCCCGCCGCAGCTCGTCCTTCGCGCGCGGGGTGAGCAGGTCCCGGGCGCCCGGCCCGAGCCCGACCACCGCGAGCCGCCCGCGCCCCGGACGCCGTACGACGGCACAGGTCGCCATCGCGGGGGAGCCGCCCGACTTCCGCTTGGGCACCAGGAGTTCGCCCCCCTCGCGCAGGGCGGCGGCCTCGGCGACGGACGGCGTGCCGACGGCGGCGAGCGGAGCGTCGGAGGGGTTCGGCACCTCCACGGCGGCCAGCTCCTCGGCACGGTGGGTCACCACGGGCACCCCGAGCCGCGCGGCGGCCTCCAGGATGCCGGGTTCCTCCGCCTTGGCGTCCACGGTGGCGAGCGAGGCGACGCTACGAGGGGACAGTCCCGCCTTCCGCAGCGCGCCCTCGATCACCTCGAGGACCTCCTCGGCCGGGGCGCCCTTGGACGCGCCGACGCCCACGACGAGCGACGGCGGCCGCACCAGCACCTCCCGGGCGGCGGGCTCGACGGCACGGTCCGTGACCCGCACGGTGTACCCGCATGACGAGTCCGACTCCGTGAACGGCAGCGGCGGCAGCGGCCACGCCACCTCCGCCTCCAGCGCCACCGGCTCCCCGTCCAGCAGGGCCCGGGTCACCGCGGCGACCTCGCCCTCCACGGGCAGCCCGAGAGTGTCCAGGCCGGGGATGCCGACGGCGTCCGTCGCCGTGGTCACCACCGGCTGGGCGCCGAGCAACTCGCCCACTTCCAGGGCGAGTTCATTGGCGCCGCCGGCATGTCCGCCGAGCAGCGGCACCGCGAACCGCCCGCCCTCGTCGACGCACACCACCCCCGGGTCGGACGCCTTGTCGCCGAGCAGCGGGGCGACGAGCCGCACCACGGCCCCCGTCGCGAGGAAACACACGAGCTGCTCGCACTCCGCGAACGCCCGCCGGACGGCGTCCCCCACGGGCCCGTCGTACACGCGCGTGCGGTCCGGCCACGCCACGGCCAGCCGGTCCCGCGCCGCCGCCCCCGCCGCGGTGGCGGAAATGAGGCCGATCACCGATCAACTCCTTCACTGGACACCGGGGTGCGCACACCCCACAGCAGAAAAACGGGATTGGTCGCCGCGAGCCGGGTCACGTCCCCCGGCAGGGGAGTGAGCCGCGAGGACTGGAGCAGGACGCCGTCGACGTCGTACCCGGCGTCGAGGAACGCGGCCCGGGCGGCCGGTACGCGGTCCAGCGCGGCCATGGCGACCACCACGGTCCGCCGCGCCCGCCGCGCGCACTCGCCCACGATGTCGGCCAGTTCGCGCCCGCCGCCGCCCACGAACACGGCGTCGGGATCGTCGAGGCCGCCCAGCGCGTCCGGCGCGCCGCCGTGCACGACATCGACGTACACGCCGTGCGCCGCGGCGTTGGCGCGGATCCGCTCCACCCCGTCCGCCGACCGCTCCACCGCACTCACCGCGGCCCCGAGCCGGGCGCACTCCACGGCCACCGAGCCCGACCCGGAGCCGACGTCCCACACCAGGTCACCGGGGCGCGGCCCGAGCCGGGCCAGGGCCAGCGCCCGCACCTCGAACTTGGTGATCATCGAGTCGCGGTGCGCGAAGTCGCCCTCGGCCAGCGCCCACCCGGCCGGTCCCGCCCCGCGCCCGGCCAGCGTGCGTACGGGACCGAGGACCCGGCTCTCGTCCAGGCACAGGACGACACTCACCGCCGTACCCCACTCCCGTTCCGCGGCCCCGGCGGCGGAGACCCGCACCACGCGCTCGCACTCCGGGTCGCCCAGCGCGGAGGCGACCACGAGCACCCGCCCCGACCGCCGCAACGCGGCCCCCAGTTCGGCGGGCCCGGCGCCGGGCCCGGTCAGCACGGCCACCTTCGGATGCGCCCGGCACACGTTGACCGCCGTCCGCAGCTCCCGCCCGTGCGCGCTCACCACGACCGCGTCGTCCCAGGCCAGCCCCAGCCGGGCGAAGGCGGTGGCCACCGACGGCACCCCGGGACGCACGTCCAGCCGCTCCGCCCCGAACCGCTCGGCGAGCGCCCGCACGATCCCGAAGAACCCCGGATCACCCGAGGCCAGCACGGTCACCGCCCGGTCCTTCGCGTCGTACTCCGCGATCGTCTCCAGGGCGGGCGCGAGCGGACCGAGGACGATCCGCTCGACCGCCTCGGGCAGCCGTACGGCGTCCAGATGGCGCCGCCCGCCGACGACCAGCTCGGCGCCGGCCAGCTCCTCGGGGGCGGGCGGGGACCCGGTACCCGTGCCGATGACGGTGATCACGTACTCGCACCCCGCTCACGCAGCGTCCGCCGCGCCTCGGGGTCGGCCTTGCGGAAACCGTGGAAGTGACCCGGGTGGTACAGGTGCGAGCGGGTGCCGTGCGCGTCCAGGGCCGGGCCGACCAGGAAGAGCGTGTGCTTCCAGAGCCTGTGCTCCTTGACCGTCTCCTCCAGCGTGCCGATCGTGCACTTCACGACCAGCTCCTCCGGCCAGGTCGCCTGATACGCGACCACGACCGGGGTGTCCGTCGGATAGCCGCCCTCCAGCAGCTCCCGCACCAGCTGCCCGCTGCGGGCCGCCGACAGGAACACCGCCATGGTGGTGCCGTGCCGGGCGAACTCCCGCACCTCCTCACCGGGCGGCATCGGCGTCTTGCCGCCGCCGAGCCGGGTGAGGACGACGGACTGCGCGACCTCGGGGATCGTCAGCTCGCGCCGGGCGAGCGCGGCGACGGCCGAGAAGGACGAGACGCCGGGGACGACCTCCGTGTCGATGCCGAGCGCGTCGCACCGGTCGAGCTGCTCCTGCGTACCGCCCCACAGGGCCGGGTCACCGGAGTGGATCCTGGCCACCCTCAGCCCGTCCCGGTGGGCCCGCTCGTACACGGCCACCACGTCCTCCAGGGACATCGTCGCCGAGTCGAGGATCTCCGCACCCTCCCGCGCATGGTCCAGGACCTCCGCCTGCACCAGGCTCGCGGCCCAGATCACGACGTCCGCCTCGGCGATGGCGCGCGCGGCGCGGAACGTCAGCAGATCGGCGGCGCCGGGGCCGGCACCGACGAAGGTCACCTTGCCGGCGGGGGCATCGGCCATGGTTTCGGGTCCTCTCATCACGGGTCGATCAGCGGGTCGAATAACGGGTTGAATAACGGGTTGAAGGGGGGCGTATCGGGGTCAGGGGCGTGGCCGGATGTGCGCGGTCGGGGGGTGATCGGATACGAAGGGCCCATGGCGGTCTTCGTCGCGCTCGGCGCGTTCCTCATGACGCTGGCCGGCGGCTGGACGGCACAGCGTGTCACCGACCGCCGCCACCTCGTCCTCGGCCTGGCCGGCGGCCTCATGCTGGGCGTCGTCGGCCTGGACCTGCTGCCGGAGGCCCTGGAGGCGGCCGGCACCGAGGTCTTCGGCGTCCCGGCCGCGCTCCTGCTGTTCGTGACGGGCTTCCTGCTGGCCCATCTGGTGGAACGCCTGCTCGCCGTGCGCCAGGCCGCGCACGGCGCCGAGGAACACAACGGCCGGGCCCCCGAGGTGGGCCTGACGGCCGCCGCGGCGATGGTCGGCCACAGCGCGATGGACGGCGTGGCGATCGGCGCGGCCTTCCAGGTCGGCGGCGGCATGGGCCTCGCGGTGGCCCTGGCGGTGATCGCCCACGACTTCGCGGACGGCTTCAACACGTACACGATCACGAGCCTGTACGGGAACGCCCGCCGCCGGGCCCTGTTCATGCTGTTCGCGGACGCGGCCGCCCCGGTGGCCGGCGCGGCGGCGGCGACCGTCGTCACCATCCCGGAGCAACTGCTCGGCGGCTATCTCGGCCTCTTCGGCGGCGCGCTGCTCTACCTCGCGGCCGCCGAGATCCTCCCCGAGGCCCACCACGAACACCCCGCCCGCTCGACCGTGCTGTGCACGATCGCGGGCGCGGCCTTCATCTGGCTGGTGGTGGGCCTGGCGGCCTGAGCTGCCCGGGCTCACGCCTGGTCTCACAGCTTGCCGCCCCGTCCGCCCTCGCGCCGCGCGGGCGCGATCAGCGTCGAGAGATAGGGCAGCGGCTCCCCGTCCAGCTCACCGGCCGGCCGGATGGACTCCTGCGCGAGCCCCAGCGCCGACCCCCACACCGCGTCCTCGATCCGCCCGGTCTCCCGCAGCGCCTCGGCGACCTCGGCGGCCTGCCGCCCGAACTTGTACGCCACGACCGTCCCCGGCCCGGCCAGCGCGTCCTTCAGCACGGCCGACCCGGCGGTCACCGGCACCAGCGTCAACGGCTCGGTGCCCTCGGTGAGCACGGCCCCCGACCGCGCGGCGAGGTCCTGCATGGCGGTGATCCCGGGCACGGTCTCGACGACGGTCCCCGGCACCGACTCGGCGATGGTCTGCGCGAGATACGTGAACGTCGAGTACACGTTCGGATCCCCGATGGTCGCGAAGGCCACGATCCCGTGCGCCGTCAGCAACTCGGCGACCCGCTCGCCGGCCGCGTCCCAGGCGGCCTCCCGCCGCGCCCGGTCGGTCCGCTCGTTCAGCGCGAACACCACCCGGACGACCTTCTCCGGCGCGACGTAGTGCAGCACGGTCGCCTCGGCGCGGCCCCGCTCCCCGCCGTCTTTTCCGTCAGACGCAGCCATGACCGGCACGACAACGACATCGGCGGCCCGCAGCGCGTTGACCCCCTTCACGGTCACCAGCTCCGGATCCCCGGGACCCACCCCGACCCCGATCAGCCTGCTGCGCTCGCTCATGACGTACGGCACCTCTCCACGAACCTACGGGCCACACCGGGCTCGGCCGCCCAGTGCGTGTGCAGATAACTCGCGTGCACACCTTGCTGCACGAAGCCTTCGACGCGCCGGGCGGGGGCACGCACCCCCCACGCGGGAGCCGCTCCGGCCCCGGGTTCGACGACGGTCCGGTGAAACTCGTGCCCCCGCATGCGCGTCCCGGCGACGGCCAGCACACTGTCGCTCACGGCGACCGCGTCCCGGTAGCCGAGGGTCAGCCGCTCCGACATCCGCGCGGTGGCGTCGAGCACCCCGCACATGGGCCGCCCGTCCAGCTCCCGGCACAGGTACAGCAGCCCGGCGCACTCGGCGGCGACCGGCGCCCCGGACTCCGCGAGCGCGGCGACGGCCTTCCGCAACGGCTCGTTGGCGGACAGCTCGGCGGCGTACACCTCGGGGAACCCGCCTCCGATGACGAGCCCGGAAGTCCCCGCCGGGAGGGACTCGTCCCGCAGCGGATCGAAGGTGACGACCTCGGCTCCGGCGGCGGTCAGAAGCTCGACCTGCTCGGCATAGGAAAAGGTGAAGGCGACCCCACCGGCAACGGCGACAACAGGTTTTTTGTCGCTCGGCCTTTCAACTGAGCGAGGCGGGTGGCCGTGGGTGGGCAAACCGGGGGTCCAGGGGGCGGAGCCCCCTGGTACGGCACCCGCACCCCGGGCCAGTGCCTCCAACGCGGCGAGATCACACCCCTCGGAGACCTGCGCGGCCATGAAGGCGACAGCCTCAACCGCAGCGGACCGCCGTTCGGCAACAGGAACCAACCCGAGGTGCCGCGAGGGCACGGACACCTGCGCGGCCCGCCGCAAGGCGCCCAGCACAGGCACCCCGGCCGAGTCCAACGCCTCCCGCAGCAACTCCTCGTGCCGATCCGACGCGACCTTGTTCAGGATCACGCCCCCCACCCGCACTTCGGGATCCCAGGAGGCGAACCCGTGCACCAGCGCCGCCACCGACCGCGACTGCGAAGACGCGTCCACGACCAGCACCACCGGCGCGCCCAGCAACTTCGCGACATGAGCGGTCGACGCCAGTTCACCTTCGCCCGCTGCCCCGTCGTACATCCCCATCACACCCTCGACGACCGCGAGGTCGCACCCCCGCGCCCCGTGCAGGAACAGCGGAGCGACCAGCTCCGGCCCGCACAGGTACGCGTCGAGGTTGCGCCCCACCCGCCCGGTCGCGAGCGCGTGGTACCCGGGGTCGATGTAGTCCGGCCCGACCTTGTGCGGGGACACGGCGAGCCCCCGCGCGGCGAACGCGGCCATCAGCCCCGTGGCGACGGTGGTCTTGCCGCTGCCCGAGGAGGGCGCGGCGACGACCAGCCGTGGGACGGACGACATCACCACTCGATGCCCCTCTGCCCCTTCTGCCCCGCGTCCATCGGATGCTTGACCTTGGACATGTCGGTCACGAGATCGGCGAAGTCCACGAGCTTCTCGGGCGCGTTCCGCCCGGTGATGACCACATGCTGGGTCCCCGGCCGGTTCCGCAGCACGTCGACGACCTCGTCGGTGTCCACCCACCCCCAGTGCATCGGGTACGCGAACTCGTCGAGCACGTACAGCCTGTACGTCTCGGCGGCGAGGTCCCGCTTGACCTGCTCCCAGCCCTCCCGGGCCTTCTCCTCGTTGTCGAGCTGCGCGTCCCGCTGGACCCAGGACCAGCCCTCGCCCATCTTGTGCCAGTCGACGGACCCGCCCTCGCCGGAGGCGCCGAGCACCCGCAGCGCGTTCTCCTCGCCGACCTTCCACTTCGCCGACTTGACGAACTGGAACACCCCGATGGGCCACCCCTGGTTCCAGGCCCGCAGCGCGAGCCCGAAGGCGGCGGTGGACTTCCCCTTTCCGATCCCGGTGTGCACGACGACGAGCGGCCGGTTGCGCCGCTGTCGGGTCGTCAGACCGTCATCGGGTACGACACTCGGCTGTCCCTGCGGCATTACGCGGCCCTCCTCTGTACGTCCTTCACCAGCCCGGCGATCGAGTCCGCCCGCAGTTCGTCGAGCGTCACCGCCGTCCCGCCCAGTTCACCCGCGAGCTGTCCGGCGAGCGCCAGCCGCACCGGCCCCGACTCGCAGTCCACGACCACGGACGCCACGCCCTCGGCGGCGAACAGCCGTGCCGCCCGCCCCGCGAGCGCCACGGGCTCCGGACCACCGGTGGCCCGCCCGTCCGTCATGACCACGACCAGCGCGCGCCGCGCCGGATCCCGCAGCCGCTCCACCCGCAGCACGTCGTGCGCCTTCAGCAGCCCGGCGGCGAGCGGCGTACGGCCCCCGGTCGGCAGCGACTCCAGCCGGGCCGCGGCGGCGTCCACCGACGACGTCGGAGGCAACGCGACATCGGCCGCCGCCCCCCGGAACGTCACCAGCCCCACCTTGTCCCGCCGCTGATACGCGTCGAGCAGCAGCGACAGCACGGCGCCCTTCACGGCGCTCATCCGCTGCCGGGCCGCCATCGACCCGGAGGCGTCGACCACGAACAGCACCAGGTTGCCCTCGCGCCCCTCCCGGGTCGCCTGCCGCAGATCGTCCCGGCGCAGCACCAGCCCCGGCCCGGACCGCCCGCGCGCCCGCTGATGCGGCGCGGCGGCCTGCACGGTCGCCGCCAGATGCAGCTTGGTCAGCGCGCCCCGGGGCCGCCGGGCCCCGGTGGTCCGCCCGTGCTCGGTCCGCGCCCGCGAACGCCGCCCGGCGGCCCCTTCACCGATCCCGGGCACGCTCAGCACCTTGGTCCGGAACGGCTCGGCGGCCCGTACGGCGGACTGCTCACCCGCACCGGAGGCCTGCGGCTCCCCGCCCTCCCCGGCCTCGGGCCGCGCACCGGAGCCACCGTCGGCCTGCGGCCCCTCGGACGGCGACTGCCCACCGCCCCCGCCGGGCCCGTCCGGACCGGGATCGGGATCCTCGTCGCCCTCGCCGGAGAACTCCTCCAGCGTCTGATCGAGTTTGTCCTCGTCCAGCCCCGGCGCGTCGAACGGGTTGCGGCGCCTGCGGTGCGGCAGCGCGAGCAGCGCCGCCTGCCGCACGTCCTCGGCGAGTACGTCGGTCCGCCCGGCCCACGCCGCCAGCGCCGTCGCCGTACGCGCCATCACGATGTCGGCGCGCATGCCGTCCACCTCGAAGGCCGCGCAGGTCGCCGCGATCTGCCGCAGCGCCCCGTCGCCCAGCCGCACCGACGGCAACAGCTCCCGCGCCGCCACGATCCGCGCCCGTACGGCGGCCTCCTCGTCCGCCCACCGCGCGGCGAAACCCGCGGGATCGTCGTCGTACGCCAGCCGCCGCCGTACGACCTCCACCCGCTGCTCGGGCTCCCGCGAGGCGGCCACCTCCACGGTCAGCCCGAACCGGTCGAGCAACTGCGGCCGCAGTTCGCCCTCCTCGGGGTTCATGGTCCCGACGAGCAGGAACCGCGCGGCATGCCGTACGGAGACACCCTCACGTTCCACGTACGACGCGCCCATCGCCGCCGCGTCCAGCAGCAGGTCGACGAGATGGTCATGCAGAAGATTGACCTCGTCGACGTAGAGGATCCCGCGGTGCGCCTGCGCCAACAGGCCAGGTTCGAATGCCTTCACGCCCTCCGCGAGCGCCCGCTCGATGTCGAGGGCGCCCACCAGCCGGTCCTCCGAGGCGCCCACCGGCAGCTCGACCATCCGCGCCGCCCGGGTCTCGAACGCCCCCGGCTCGTGCGGCCCGTCCGGACACGCCGGGTCGGGGGAGCCGGGGTCGCAGGAGAACCGGCAGCCGGAGACCACGTCCAGCGTCGGCATCAGCGCAGACAGGGCGCGTACGGCCGTGGACTTGGCGGTGCCCTTCTCGCCGCGCACCAGCACCCCGCCGACCGCCGGAGACACGGCGTTCAGCAGCAGCGCGAGCCGCAGATCGTCCTGGCCTACGACGGCCGTGAAAGGGAAGGGGGTGCTCACGCTGCGATCACTCCTTCGAGTGGCTGATCTGATGGCAGAGTGCCGCGCGCCGACAAGGCTGCCAGGCTGCTGCTCTGCTCCCCGCAGCCGCGGGGGTGGCCCGAAGCCGAACCCGTGGGCACTGCGCGGGATGACTTGCTCCCCGCACCGGCGCGGGTTTCCAGGGAGATCACGCGTCTCCCTCCAGATCTCCCTCAAGTTCGAGGTAGGTCGCCCGGAGCCGGTCCAGGGTCTCTTGGTCCGGCTCCGCCCAAAGACCCCGGTCCGCCGCCTCCAGCAGCCGCTCGGTGATACCTCGCAGCGCCCACGGGTTGGACTTCCGCATGAAGTCCTTGTTCTCCGGCGCGAAGACGTACTCGGACGCGAGCTTCTCGTACATCCAGTCGTCGACCACGCCCGCCGTGGCGTCGTAGCCGAACAGGTAGTCGACGGTCGCCGCCATCTCGAAGGCGCCCTTGTAGCCGTGCCGGCGCATGGCCGCCATCCAGCGCGGGTTGACCACCCGGGCGCGGAACACCCGGTGCGTCTCCTCGCCCAGCGTGCGCGTCCTCACCTGGTCCGGTACGGCCGAGTCGCCCACGTACGCCTCGGGGTTGGCGCCCGTCAGGTGCCGGACCATCGCGACCATGCCGCCGTGGTACTGGAAGTAGTCGTCGGCGTCGACGAGGTCGTGCTCGCGCGTGTCGACGTTCTTGGCGGCGACGGCGATCCGCTTGAACGCGGTCTCCATGTCCCCGCGCGCCGCCCGCCCGTCGAGCCCGCGCCCGTAGGCGTAGCCGCCCCAGACGGCGTACACCTCGGCGAGGTCGGCGTCGCTGCGCCAGTTCCGGGCGTCGATGAGCGGCAGCAGCCCCGCCCCGTACGCGCCCGGCTTGGAGCCGAAGACACGGGCCGTCGCGCGCCGCCGGTCGCCGTGCTCGGCGGTGTCCTCGTCGGCGTGCGCCCTCACGTAGTTGCTCTCGGCGGGCTCGTCCAGCTCGGCCACCCTGCGCACCGCGTCGTCGATCAGCCCCACGACGTGCGGGAACGCGTCCCGGAAGAAGCCGGAGATCCGGACCGTGACATCGATGCGCGGCCGGCCCAGCTCGGCCAGGGGGATCACCTCGAAGCCGGTCACCCGGCGCGAGGCGTCGTCCCAGACGGGACGGCAGCCCAGCAGGGCCAGGATCTCGGCGATGTCGTCGCCCTGCGTCCGCATGGCCGAGGTACCCCAGACCGTCAGACCGACGGACTTCGGGTACTCGCCCGTGTCCTGCAGATACCGCTGCACGAGCGAGTCGGCGAGCGACTGCCCGACCTCCCAGCTCAGCCGGGACGGGATGGCCTTGGGGTCGACGGAGTAGAAGTTCCGGCCGGTCGGGAGCACGTTGACCAGACCGCGCGTGGGGGAGCCGGACGGACCGGCGGGAACGTAACCGCCGTCCAGCGCCTTGAGGATGTGCCCGATCTCGTCCGTCGTACGGGCCAGACGCGGGACGACCTCGTTGCAGGCGAACTCCAACACCGCGACGGCGTCGGGAAGTTCGGTGCCGAGTACACCGCGGACGAGAGCCGGGGCGACCGACACGTCCCAGTCCCGCGCCTCCATCCCCTCCGCGACCCGCCGGCACAGCTGCTCCAGCAGATCGATCGCGTCGGCCGCCGACCGTGACGGGCCCTCGACGAGGTCCGTCAGCTCCACCGGCACCTTCACCGGCGCACCGGGCTCGGCAAGCAACTCCTTCTCGACCAGCCCGAAATGGGCCGCGAAGGACGCCCTGAGCCCCGGCAGCGCGTTCGCCTGCCCGCCCCACACCTGCGAGGCCCGCAGCACGGCGAGCACCAGGTTCACCCGTGCCTCGTCGACCGGGCCGCCGCCCAGGATGTGCAGACCGTCGCGGATCTGCACGTCCTTGATCTCGCACAGATAGCCGTCGATGTGCATGACGAACTCGTCGAAGTCGTCGTCGCCCGGCTGCTCGTCCACATGCAGGTCGTGGTGGAGCTCGGCAGCCTTGACCAGCGTCCAGATCTGCGCCCGGACGGCGGGTGACTTCGTCGGGTCCAGGTCGGAGACCAGCGCGTACTCGTCGAGCAGCTGCTCCAGCTTCGCCAGGTCGCCGTAGGTGTCCGCGCGCGCCATCGGTGGCACCAGATGGTCGACGACGGTGGCGTGCCCGCGCCGCTTGGCCTGGGTGCCCTCGCCGGGGTCGTTGACGATGAAGGGGTAGATGAGGGGCAGGTCGCCGAGGACGGCGTCCGGCGCACAGCCCCCGCCGAGCCCGAGGCCCTTGCCCGGCAGCCACTCCATCGTGCCGTGCTTGCCCATGTGCACGATCGCGTCGGCGCCGAAACTGTTCTCCAGCCACCGGTAGGCCGCCATGTAGTGGTGGGACGGCGGCATGTCGGGGTCGTGGTAGATCGCGATCGGGTTCTCGCCGAAACCGCGCGGCGGCTGGATCATCACCACGACGTTCCCGAACTGGAGCGACGCGAGCACGATGTCGTCGCCGTCGACGTAGAGCGAGCCCGGCGGTTCGCCCCACGCCTCGCGCATGGCGTCCCGCAGCTCCGGGTCGAGCTTGTCGAACCACGCCCGGTAGTCGGCGAGCGGCACGCGCGCGGGCGCGGCGGCCAGCTGCTCCTCGGTGAGCCACTCGACGTCGTGACCACCGGCGTTGATGAGCCGGTGGATCAACTCGTCGCCGTTGTCGGGGTGCCCTTCGACGACGTATCCGGCATCGCGCAGCGCGTCCAGCACCCGCACCGCCGACGCCGGAGTGTCAAGGCCGACCGCGTTGCCCACCCGGGAGTGCTTGGTCGGGTACGCGGTGAAGACCAGCGCCAGCTTCTTCTCGGCGTTCGGCTTGTGCCTCAACCGCGCGTGCCGTACGGCGATTCCGGCCACCCGCCCGGCCCGCTCGGGGTCGGCGACGTATACGGGGACGTCGTCGGGGCCCTGCTCCTTGAAGGAGAACGGGACCGTGATCAGCCGTCCGTCGAACTCCGGGATCGCGACCTGCATCGCCGCGTCCATGGGGGAGAGGGCGGCGTCGGACTCGTCCCAGGCCTGCCGTGAGGAGGTCAGGCAGAGTCCTTGCAGCACAGGGACGTTGAGGTCGGCGAGCGCCCCGATGTCCCAGGCCTCCTCGTCACCGCCGGCCGAGGCCTGCGAGGCGTGCGTGCCGCCCGCCGCGAGCACCGTGGCGACCAGGGCGTCCGCCCCGCCGAGGATGTCGTACAGCCCGGCGTCCGCCCCGCGCAGCGAACCGCAGTACACCGGCAGCGCGTTGGCCCCCCGCGCCTCGATCGCGTCGCACAGCGTGTCCACGAACGCGGTGTTGCCGCTCAGCTCATGGGCCCGGTAGAAGAGCACGCCCACGGTCGGCCGGCCGCTCTCCCGCGCACGGGAGCCGTGCACCCCGTACTCGGGCATCTTCCGCGGCTCGACGAACCCCTCGCCCGTCAGCAGCACGGTGTCGGACAGGAACCGCGCCAGCTCGGTCAGGTTGTCGGGCCCGCCCTCGACCAGGTACCTCAGCGCCTCCGCGACCACACCGGCCGGCACCGACGACTCCGCCATCAGCTCGGCGTCCGGCACGGTCTCGCCGCCCAGCAGCACGGTCGGGATCCCGGACGCCTTCAGCACGGCCAGCCCGTCCTCCCAGGCCCGCTTCCCGCCGAGCAGCCGTACGACGGCGATGTCGGCGCCGTCCAGCAGGCCTGGCAGCTCGTCCGTGACGTCGACGCGGGTCGGGTTGCCGATCCGGTAACCGGCGCCGGAGGCGGCCCGGGCCGCCAGCAGATCGGTGTCGGCGGTCGACAACAACAACACTGTGCTCATGCGGGCGCTCCCGGTGGAATGAAAGGCAGTCCTTGCGGCGCGCCCGACTCGATGAGCCGCCACAGCGCGTCCGTGTCCGCGTGCTGTTCGATCAGGTCGCCGAGCCGGTCGAGCTGCTCCTCGCGCAGCGCGGCGAACGAGGTGTCCGGCGTCGGCACGAACCGGCGGCCCGCGGCGGCCGCCACCTCGCGCAGGAACGCCCGCCGGAACCCGTCGGACTCCAGCGAGCCGTGCCAGTGGGTGCCCCAGGCCTGTCCGACCCGGCAGCCGTCCAGGAACGGATCGCCCCCCTCGATCTCGGCGACCCCGTGATGGATCTCGTACCCCTCGACCCGCTCGCCGAGGGCTTCGCCCACCGGCCGGGTGAGGGTCTTCTCGCGGGCGAACCGCACCCGGACCGGCAGGACAGCGAGCCCCTCCACGTGCCCCCGCCGGCTCTCGACCTCGTCCTCGATGTGCTCGCCGAGGATCTGGAAGCCGCCGCAGATACCGAGCACCGGCCGGCCCTCGGCGGCCCTGCGCCGCAGAGCCTCCGCGAGCCCCCGCTCGCGCAGCCACTCCAGCGCCCGTACGGTCCCCCGGGTTCCCGGGACGACCACGAGGTCGGCGTCGGCCAGTTCCTCCGGCCGGTCCACGAACCGCACGACGACCCCGGGTTCGGCGGCGAGCGCGTCCACGTCCGTGAAGTTGGACATCAGCGGGATCGCGCACACGGCGACCCGCAGCACGTCCTCGCCGACGGGCGGGGAGACGTTCGACTCCCGTACGGTCCCGCGCAGGGACACCCTCAGCCCGTCCTCCTCGTCGATGCCGAGCCCGTGCCGGAACGGCAGCACGCCGTACGTCCGCCGCCCGGTGAGCCCGTGGAGCATGTCGAGCCCCGGCTCCAGGAGCGAGACGTCCCCGCGGAACTTGTTGACGAGGAACCCGGCGACGAGCGCCTGGTCCTCGGGGGAGAGGAGCGCGACGGTCCCGAAGAACGAGGCGAAGACCCCGCCGCGGTCGATGTCGCCGACGACGAGGACCGGGAGCCCGGCGCCCCGGGCGATCCCCATGTTGACGATGTCGGTCCGCCGGAGATTGATCTCGGCGGGAGAACCGGCCCCCTCACAGATCACCGCGTCATACGTGCCCCGCAACTCGGCGAGGCAGTCGAGCACGGTCCCGAGCAGTCTCCGCTGCCGCCCCCCGTGATAGCCGCGCGCGCTCAGCTCGCCCACCGGCTTCCCGAGCAGCACCACTTGACTGCTCTGCTCGCCACCGGGCTTGAGCAGCACGGGATTCATCAGCGCGGTCGGCTCGACACGGCAGGCCTGCGCCTGCATGGCCTGCGCCCGCCCGATCTCGGCGCCCTCCCGCGTCACGAACGAGTTGAGCGACATGTTCTGCGCCTTGAAGGGTGCGACCTTCACCCCTTGCCGGACCAGCCACCGGCAGATCCCCGCCGTGACGACACTCTTGCCGGCGTCGGAGGTGGTGCCGGCGACGAGCAGCCCACCGCCAGTCACGAGGCCCACCTCCCCGCCCGCTGCGACCGCCGTGCCTGCTGCGCCAGCTCCGGCCGCTGCGCCCGCTGTGACGGCTGCGCCCGCCGTGGCCGCTGTGGGCAGGCGTTCCGCAGGGCGATGGGGGTCCCCCCGCTCGAGCGAAGCCGAGAGTGGGGGAGGGTGGGCACAGCCTCCAGCGCCGGGCGCCTCGCAACCCACCCCCGCAGCAACGAACCTGCCGCACTCACCGCCAGCGCCAACCACCCCACCCGCCGGGACAACCGCACGGCTCGCTCGATGTCCCCGACCTCCACCGCACGCCCCTCCTCGTTCAGCACAGGCCGATGCTCCACACGCCCCCCGTACGACAGCGTCCCGCCCAGCCGCACCCCGAGCGCTCCCGCGAACGAGGCCTCGACGGGACCGGCGTTGGGGCTCGGGTGCCGGTCCGCGTCCGCCCGCCAGGCCCGTACGGCACCCCGGGGATCGTCCCCGGTCGCGGCGGCGAGTACGGCGGTCAGCCGCGCCCCCGGCCACCCCGCGAGGTCGTCGAGCCGGGCGGACGCCCACCCGAACCGGCGGTGGCGGGCCGACTTGTGACCCACCATCGCGTCCAGGGTGTTGACGGCCCGGAACCCGAGCAGCCCCGGCACCCCGCCCACGGCACCCCACACCAGGGCCCCCACGACGGCGTCGGAGGTGTTCTCGGCGACGGACTCCACGACGGCCCGCGCGATCCCGTCGGCGTCGAGCGCCTGCGGATCCCGCCCGCACAGATGCGGCAGCCGCGCCCGCGCCCCGTCGACGTCCCCCGCCTCCAGGGCCCGCCCGATGGTGCGGGCCTCGCGCACGAGCGAGGTTCCGCCGACCACGGCCCAGGTGGCGGCAGCGGTGAGAACGACGGAGACGGCCGGGGAGCGTCGTACGGCCTTTTCGGCCACGGCCCCCAGGGCGACCGCCCCACCCGCGCACACGGCGGTGTGCAGGGCGCCCCACCCCCGGTGGTCCCGCCACAGCACCCGCTCCACGGCACCGGCGGTCCGCCCGAACGCGGCGACCGGATGCGCCCGGCGGGGATCGCCGAGGAGCAGGTCACCGAGGAGTCCGGCGGCGGCGCCGTACGCGAAGACGCGATCGGCTCGCATCGGCTCAGCCGGCCGTGGGGTCGGGCAGCGATCCTGGGCTGTACCTGAGAGCCGGGCAGGCTCTCGAACGGCAGGCGAGCATGGCGATATGTCCTCACTCAGGGTGTCCACGCCCTGGTTCGACGAGACCGGCGGCGAGAGTTCCTGGCTCCCGGGGCTACCTACCCCGGTGACAGTGGCGGGACCGCGCCGGATTCACACCGGCTTCCTCTCCTGCCGCCGTACATGGCTCCGGCAGTCCACCACGCCCCTGGAAGGGCCGTCAACTTGCCGTTGACCTGCACGGGGAGAGTGTGCAGAACCCCACACGGGGGCTGTGTGCGAGGCCGTACCCGGGCCGCCGGCGAGCACACGAGAACGGGGTGCGGGGCGGCGAA
>NZ_JBLRVZ010000036.1:0-82781 GCF_048159505.1 Streptomyces sp. T028 | reverse complement strand
CCCCCCCCCCCCCCACCCCGGGGGTGTCCGAACTCGTGGGTCAGGCCACGATCAGGGAGATCCCGTACGCCACCGCCGCCGCGCAGGCCGCGAAGCACACATACGCCCCCGTCACCGCGAGGCCGGCCGAGCCGCCCTCCGCGGAGGCCCGCTCCTGGCGGGACAGGCCCATGACGCCGAGGGTGAACAGGGCCACCAGGCCCACCGTGACCACGAGACTCACGCCGAAGACGGAGCCCAGGGCCGCCCAGTCGATGTCCATGCTGCTTCTCTTCCTTCGTACCGTTCGTACCGGGTGGGCGGGCTCAGACGGCCGGCGCCGTCGGCTCGGTGGTGGTGGCGGTGGCCGGGGAGGGGATGGTGGCCGTCAGGTCCTCGGAGACCGGGCCCACCGGGGGCGGGGTGACGGCCGCGATCGCCGTGGTGACCACGCCGGCCGGCTCCCCGTGGTGGTCGTTGACGTTGGTGTGGTCGACGACCTCGCGGCGGGAGATCTTCCAGATCGCCGCGCTGGAGGCGACGAGGAAGACCAGGACCAGGCCCGTGCCCCAGTCGCCCAGGTCGGTGACCGACTCGGCCAGCGCGCCCACCAGGGCGGCCGCCGGGAGCGTCAGGCCCCAGGCCACGAACATCCGGGTCGCCGTCGACCAGCGGACCACACCGCCCTTGCGGCCGAGGCCCGCGCCCATCACCGAACCGGAGACGGAGTGCGTGGTGGACAGGGAGAAGCCGAGGTGGGAGGAGGCCAGGATGACCGTCGCCGCGCTGGTCTGGGCGGCGAAGCCCTGCTGCGGCTGGAGGTCGGTCAGGCCCTTGCCCATGGTGCGGATGATGCGCCAGCCGCCGAGCCACGTGCCGAGCGCGATGGCCAGACCGGCGGAGAGGATGACCCAGGTGGGCGGGTCCGAGTCGGGGGCGACGGCGCCGCCCGCGACCAGGGCGAGGGTGATGATGCCCATCGTCTTCTGCGCGTCGTTCGTGCCGTGCGCCAGGGAGACCAGGCCGGCCGAGGCGATCTGGCCCGCGCGGTAGCCCTTCGCGGCGGCCTTGCCGTCGGCCTTCCTGTGGAGCGTGTAGGACAGCCGGGTCGCGAGCATCGCGGCGACGCCCGCCACGATCGGAGCCGCGACCGCCGGGATCAGGACCTTGGTGACGAGGACGTCACCGTGCACCGCGCCCAGGCCGGCCGAGGCGATGGTGGCGCCGATGAGGCCGCCCATGAGGGCGTGGGAGGAGCTGGAGGGCAGACCCACCAGCCAGGTCAGCAGGTTCCAGAGGATCGCGCCGACCAGGGCGGCGAAGATGACCTCGGGACGGATGCCGGTCTCGTCGACGAGACCCTTGGAGATCGTGTTCGCGACCTCCACGGAGAGGAAGGCGCCCACAAGGTTCAGCACGGCGGACATGGCCACCGCGACCTTGGGCTTGAGTGCACCGGTCGAGATGGTCGTGGCCATCGCGTTCGCGGTGTCGTGGAAACCGTTCGTGAAATCGAACGCGAGTGCGGTTACCACCACAATCGCGAGGATCAGCGAGAAGTTTTCCATTTACCCAGGCAATCGTTCGAAGTCATTGGCTCGTTGAAGTTAGGTAACCTGAGTGAACGGAAGGTTAACTGAGGTGGGCGTCAGGGTGTCCGAATGTTGGACTCGACGGCTTCCCGTGTCGGCGACCGCCGCCCCTGGCAGGATCGGGGCATGGGCGAACAGCTGAGCGACGAACAGCGGGCATGGGCGGCGCTCGTGGCGACGGCCCGCCGCACCGTCACCGACGGCCTCGTCGTCGGCACCTCCGGCAACGTCTCCGTACGGGTCGGCGACACCGTGCTCGTCACCCCCTCGGGCGTGCCCTACGACCGCCTCACCCCGGACGACGTCACGGGCGTCGACCTCACCGGCCGACAGGTGCTCGGCACCCTCGTCCCGACCAGCGAGCTGCCCATGCACCTCGCCGTGTACCACCACACCGACGCCCGCGCGGTCGTCCACACCCACGCGGTGCACGCCACCGCCGTCTCGACCCTCGTCACCGAGCTCCCGACCGTCCACTACATGGCCGGCGCCCTCGGCGGCCCCGTGCGGGTCGCCCCCTACGCGACGTACGGCACCGAGGAGTTGGCCGGGAACACCCTCCGCGCCCTGGCCGGCCGCACCGGCTGCCTCCTCCAGAACCACGGCACCCTCACCTACGGCGCCACCCTCGACCAGGCGTACGACCGAACGGCCCAACTCGAGTGGATGTGCCACCTCTGGCTCACGGCGTCCTCGGTACCGGGTCTGACCCCGAACCTCCTGACGGAGGACCAGCTGGCGGAGGCGGGCGAGCGCCTACGGGGCTACGGCCAGCGGGGCTGACGGGCTGACTTCCGGCCCTCCGCCACCCCGCGTCACCCCCAGCCCCACCTTCACTGTGGGGGTGCAGGTGGTCCGCCACCGCTGGCCGCGAAGAGCGATGGCCAGGACACTGGACGGGTGCGCACTGTCACAGCGACGGCCGCCGCCGTCACCGCAGCCCTGGTCGCCGGCGCCGCCAGTGTCGCCGCCGGCCGGTTCGCCAGCGACGCCGCACTCAAGGCGCGGCCCGGCCGCCCCCTGCCCACCGAACCCCGGCTCACCGTGCACGGCACGGCCGCCGGCCAGGTGACCCTCACCCGGCACCTCGCCGCCCTGCGCCCGGGCACCTACGGCCTCGCCGGCGACGGCTCCCACGCGGTCGTCGGCCCCGTCATCCCCGGCGCCGCGCACTCCGCCGACACCGTCGTACGCCGCCTCGAACGCGTGACGCACGGCACCCTCGACCCCGGCGACACCGTCTGGCTCACCCCCAATCTGTACGTCGGCACCCCGCGCGGCACCCTGGGCCTGGACCACGCCGACGTCGACGTGCCCGGCGAACTCGGCAACCTGCCCGCCTGGTTCGTCCCCGCCGCCCGCCGCACCTGGGTCATCGCCGTGCACGGCCTCGGCACCACCCGCGAGCACGCCCTGAACCTCCTGGCCTTCCTGCACCACCGCCGCTTCCCCGTGCTCGCCCTGTCCTACCGCGGCGACCTCGGCGCCCCCCGCCCCACGGACGGCCTGGGCCACCTCGGCCAGACCGAGTGGCGCGACCTGGACGCGGCGATGCGCTACGCCGTCCGCTACGGCGCCGAGCGCCTCGTCCTGCTCGGCTGGTCCACCGGCGCCACCATGGCCCTGCGCGCCGCGGCCCGCTCCGGACTGCGCGACCGCGTCTCCGGACTCGTCCTGGACTCCCCGGTGCTGGACTGGCCGTCCACCCTGCGCGCCCTCGCCGCCGCCCGGCACACCCCCGGCGTGCTGCTGCCGCTCGCCGTCCGCGCCGCCCAGGGCCGCACCGGTCTGCACGCCGCCCCCGACGGCCACGGCGACGAGATCGCCGACCCGGCCCGGCTGACGGTCCCGACGCTGATCTTCCACGGCCCCGACGACACCGTGGCCCCCTGGCACGCCTCCCGCCGCCTCGCCGCCCGCCGCCCCGACCTGGTCGCCCTCCACACCGTCGCACAGGCCCCGCACAGCGCCATGTGGAACGCCGACCCGGCGGCCTACGAGGAGGCACTGCGCCGCTTCCTCACCCCCCTCAGCTGAACCTCGCGCCCCTCCCCGCCATACCGGTGCCGAAGGTTCCGTTTAACCCCGTACCACTGGCCTGAACGCGTCTCCTCACCGCTCTTCGGACCCCGTGCGTTGGCCAGTCCCGTAGCCCGCCGTGACATTCCGTTTGGGTTTTCGGACCGTCAACCGGAAGACTGCACCCGTGACGTCCCGTATCCCGCGCGACTCCAGGCTTCGACTCGTCCGCCCGCGACCCCTGGCCGCCGCCCCCACAGCTGTGAACCAGCGGCGCCCGCGCCGCCCCGCGCCCCGCCCCCCGGAGGGCACTCCGGCCCCGGCGGAGCTGGCCAGAATGGCACGCTCAGGTCTGGCCGCCGCGGCCCGTGTCGCGCACTGGGCCGACAGCGTCCTCGGCCCCGGTGGTGACGCCGCGACCGCCGACGGCAAGGCCACGCTCTCCGACACGACCGCCGAACGCGCGGCCCGCGATCTGGCCCTGACCCCGGATCAGGTCCGCCACGACTGGGACACCGCCCGGCTGGCGGGTCTCGTCGAGGTGCACGGCGCGAGCGCCCGCCCCGGCTGGCGGCTGCGCGCCTGGAACCGCGACGACAGCGCCGTACTGCGCGGCTGGGTCGCCCTCTTCGACGCCTGGTCCCTCGCCACCCCGGAACCCGCCGAGGAGGAGCCCGCCGCCGTCGCCGAGGTCGTCTCGGCCATGCCGCAGGTGCTCTCCTTCCTCCAGCTGTCCGCCGGACCCGTCCCCGTGGACCAGCTCCTGGACCTGCTGCGCCAGCGCGTCACCGAACTGCGCACCGAGCGCTGCGAGATCCCCTACGCCGCCGACGCGACGGCCCCCGCGACCCCGGTGGCCGAGGCCGACGCCGACTCGGCCGAGCCCGCCCAGGACGCCGAACTCGCCCCCCTCCTCGACTGGGCCCTGCACGCGCTCGCCTCCGTCGGCGCCCTCACCTGCGGCGACGGCCAGGCCACGCTCACCCCGCTGGGCAACTGGGCGGTGTGGGTCAAGCTGGAGCAGATCTGCGTCGCCGCGCAGAGCCCGGCCGGCAACATCGAGCAGGCCGCCGAGGACATGCTCCGCGGCTGCGCCCAACTCCGCCCCAACGCGGCCCGCGCCGAGTACCGCGCCTGGCTCGCCGCCCGCCCCGTCGGCAGCGCCGTCACCGAACTGCTCGTCGCCGCCCGCGGCGAGGACGCCCTGCTGCGCGGCCTGGCCTTCGAGGCGCTGCGCGTCGTCGGGGCCCCCGCCGAGCCCGACGTACGGGCCGTCGTCGAGGTGTCCACCCTCAGGCCGTACGCCCTGCTCTGGCTCGCCGAGCACGACGGGGTCGACCCCGAGGACGCCCACGAGGTGCTCACCCGCGAGGAGGCCACCTGGCTGTGGGTCGACACGGCCGCCGCCGTCGCCGACCACGGCGAGGCCCCGATGCTCGTACGGCATCTGGAGTCCGCGCTGCAGCCGACCGTGCCCGCGCTGCTCGCCGAGGTGCGCGCCGTCGGACACCCGCGCACCGTGCAGGTACTGGTGGCGCTGGCCGCCGCGCACCCCGACCCGGCGCTGGCCAAGGCCGTCCGCCGGGCCGCCTTCCAGGTCCACACGGGCGGCTGACCCCCGGGGCTCCGCCCGGGGCCCCGGGCCGTCAGGCCTGGATGTCCGGCGCGTAGGTGCCGAAGCTCCAGATGTTGCCCTCCAGATCGCGGGCCATGTAGTCGCGGGAGCCGTAATCCTGGTCCGTCGGGGGCATCAGGACGTCGGCGCCGTGCTCCACGGCCCTGCGGTGGTGCGCGTCCACGTCGTCCACCACGACGTACACCCCGCACGGGCCCGCGTCCTTCATCGCCGTGTCGAACACACCGCCGCTGCCCTTCGAGCCGAGCATCACCGCGCCGTTGCCCTGCACCAGCTCGGCGTGCATCACCACCCCGACCCCGTCCACAACGCCTTCGTACACCGACAGCTCGGTGAACCCGAAGGCCTCCGTGAGCTGTCGTATCGCCGCCTTCGCGTCGGCGTACACCAGCGTGGGGTAGATGCTCGGGCGGCCGCTCGTGACTGTCATGCAGATCACTCCCTCGTCAAGATCGAACACCTGAACCCAGAAAAAGTGCTTGCACGGGCCCGTTAGACTGGCCTCATGGCCATTCTCCTCGCGCATTAGACGGCGGGAACGTCCTCAGCCGCCCAACCCGCCCCGACCCCGCACAGGAGTCTGACCGTGATCTCCGCCTCCGGCATCGAGCTGCGCGCCGGTGCCCGCATCCTCATCGAGAGCGCCTCCTTCCGTGTCGCCAAGGGCGACCGCATCGGCCTGGTCGGGCGCAACGGCGCGGGCAAGACGACCCTCACGAAGGTCCTGGCAGGCGAGGGCATCCCCGCCGCGGGCCAGGTCACCCGCTCCGGCGAGGTCGGCTACCTCCCGCAGGACCCGCGCACCGGCGACCTCGACGTCCTCGCCCGCGACCGCATCCTGTCCGCGCGCGGCCTCGACGTCCTCATCCGCAAGATGCGGGAGAACGAACAGCGCATCGCGAACGGCCAGGGCGCCACCCGCGACAAGGCGATGCGGCAGTACGAGCGCCAGGAGACGGAGTTCCTCACCAAGGGCGGGTACGCCGCCGAGGCCGAGGCCGCCACCATCGCCGCCGCGCTCAACCTGCCCGACCGCGTGCTGGGCCAGCCCCTGCACACGCTCTCCGGCGGTCAGCGCCGCCGTGTCGAACTGGCCCGCATCCTGTTCTCCGACGCGGACACCCTCCTGCTCGACGAGCCGACCAACCACCTCGACGCCGACTCGATCGTCTGGCTGCGCGACTACCTCAAGACCTACCGCGGCGGCTTCATCGTCATCAGCCACGACGTCGACCTGGTCGAGACGGTCGTCAACAAGGTGTTCTACCTGGACGCCAACCGGTCCCAGATCGACGTCTACAACATGGGCTGGAAGCTCTACCAGCAGCAGCGCGAGGCCGACGAGAAGCGCCGCAAGCGCGAGCGGCAGAACGCCGAGAAGAAGGCCGCGGCCCTGCACTCGCAGGCCGACAAGATGCGCGCCAAGGCCACCAAGACCGTCGCCGCCCAGAACATGGCCAAGCGCGCCGACCGGCTGCTCGCCGGCCTGGAGGCGGTCCGGGTCTCCGACAAGGTCGCCAAGCTCCGCTTCCCGGAGCCCGCGCCCTGCGGCAGGACCCCGCTGATGGCCGAGGGCCTGTCGAAGTCCTACGGCTCGCTGGAGATCTTCACCGACGTCGACCTCGCCATCGACAAGGGCTCCCGGGTCGTCATCCTCGGCCTCAACGGCGCCGGCAAGACCACCCTGCTGCGGCTGCTGGGCGGCGTGGAGCAGCCCGACACCGGCGAGGTCCGCCCCGGTCACGGCCTCAAGCTCGGCTACTACGCCCAGGAGCACGAGACCCTCGACCCGGACCGCACGGTCCTGGAGAACATGCGCTCCGCCGCCCCCGACATGGATCTTGTCGAGGTCCGCAAGGTGCTCGGCTCGTTCCTGTTCTCCGGCGACGACGTCGACAAGCCGGCGGGAGTGCTGTCGGGCGGCGAGAAGACCCGGCTCGCCCTGGCGACCCTCGTGGTCTCCTCGGCGAACGTCCTCCTCCTCGACGAGCCCACCAACAACCTCGACCCCGCCAGCCGTGAGGAGATCCTCGGCGCGCTGCGTACCTACAAGGGAGCGGTCGTCCTCGTCACCCACGACGAGGGCGCGGTGGAGGCGCTCCAGCCCGAGCGGATCATCCTGCTGCCCGACGGCGTCGAGGACCTGTGGGGCTCCGACTACGCGGATCTCGTCGCCCTGGCGTGATCGAATGGATGATCCACTGATGTGGATCATCCGCCTGGATCATTCGGCCTACCGGTGATCCATCATCTGTGTGAGATCTCCTCGTATCGAGGTGTGTCCTACATCCATTTCGCGGCCGATCCCTTTGTCGACAAGGGATCGGCCGTCGTGCGTCTCTGACCTGGTACTTCGTGAAAGAACCCGTTCGGCGGTACGAACATCTCCGGGTGGAATCACAGATTCCGGTTGTGGGGACGCGCTCCTGTCGTCAAAACCCTCTCGCACGGACCTTGCCGAATGGGTGGCCATCGGGCCCCGGAGGGGTGATCATGAGGGGACCAGAGCGCACTTCCCATGAGGAGGCACGGGTGGCCGAGACTCTGAAGAAGGGCAGCCGGGTGACCGGCGCCGCGCGCGACAAGCTCGCGGCAGACCTGAAGAAGAAGTACGACTCCGGTGCGAGCATCCGGGCGCTGGCCGAGGAAACCGGTCGCTCGTATGGCTTCGTACACCGGATGCTCAGCGAGTCGGGCGTCACGCTCCGTGGGCGTGGCGGTGCGACGCGAGGCAAGAAGGCCGCCTCGTCCTGACCCGGGCGGCCCACCGGCTTCGATGGTGCCACCCGGTCGGTCGACCGATCGGCCGGGTGGTTACTGTGCAGTCACTTAGCATCGCTCTGTAGACCGCACGCATCGGAGGCGCCCCATGGCCACGCCCGACCAGGAACTCGTTCCCCTGCTCGACAAGGACGGCGTACGGCTCACCGTCGACGACGCGCTCGCCACGGTGACGCTGACCAACCCGGCCAAGCGCAACGCGCAGAGCCCCGCGATGTGGCGGGCGCTCGCCGAGGCCGGGCGGTTGCTGCCGGGCTCCGTCCGGGTGGTCGTGCTGCGCGGCGAGGGCAAGTCCTTCTCCGCCGGCCTCGACCGGCAGATGTTCACGCCCGAGGGGATCGAGGGCGAACCCTCCTTCATCGACCTCGCGCGCAGTGGCGACGCCGAACTCGACGCCGCCATCGCCGGGTTCCAGGAGGGCTTCACCTGGTGGCGACGCAGCGACGTCGTGACCGTCGCCGCCGTCCAGGGGCACGCCATCGGCGCGGGCTTCCAGCTGGCGCTCGCCTGTGACGTGCGCGTCGTCGCCGACGACGTGCAGTTCGCCATGCGCGAGACCAGCCTCGGCCTGGTGCCGGACCTCACGGGCACGCATCCCCTCGTCTCCCTCGTCGGCTACGGCCGTGCGGTCGAGCTCTGCCTGACCGGGCGGTTCGTGGGGGCGCAGGAGGCGGTGAGCTCCGGGCTCGCGAACATCGCGGTGCCGGTGGAGGAACTCGACGCGGCGGTACGGGAACTGGTCGTGGCGCTGCTGGGTGCGCCGCGGGAGGCGGTGATCGAGACCAAGGCGTTGTTGCGTGGGGCCGGGGAGCGTGGCTACGACGAGCAGCGTGCGGCGGAGCGTGCCGCTCAGGGTAGGCGGCTGAGGGACCTTGCCGGCCTCGGCGAATGACAGCGTGAGTTTGCCGGTACCCGGCGCTGGTCGCTGTGCCCACCCGTTCCGCCCTGCGGAACGACTGCCCACGGCGAGGTGGGACGGCTGCCCGCAGCGAGGCGGAACGATTGCCTGCGGCGAGGTGGGACGGCTGCCCGCAGCGAGGCGGAACGAATTGCCCGCGGCGAGGTGGGACGGCTGCCCGCAGCGAGGCGGAACGAATTGCCCGCGGCGAGGCGGGACGGCTGCCCGCAGCGAGGCGGAACGAATTGCCCGCGGCGAGGCGGGACGGCTGCCCGCAGCGAGGCGGAACGAATTGCCCGCAGCGAGGCGGGACGGCTGCCCGCGGCGAGGTGGGACGGCTGCCCGCGGCGAGGTGGGACGATTGCCCGCGGCGAGGTGGGACGGCTGCCCGCGGCGAGGTGGGACGGCTGCCCGCAGCGAGGTGGGACGTGCTGCGGAGCAGCGGCGGTGATCAGTTCACCGCTGTGACCAGTACCGTCACCGTCGGGTGATCCGGTAGGGATCTGCTCACTGTCTCGCGGACCTCTCTTGCCACGTCCACGGCTCGGTGGTCCGGGTGGACCACGATCTCCACGCGTGCGTGCCGGTGGGGCAGGGCCGCGGGAGTGGCGTTCTCGAGGGTCTCCAGGCGTACTGCCCTGCCCAGTGCGCCGGTCGTGCCCGTGACCCCGGGTACCGACAGGGCCGCCTCCGCCGCTACGGCCTCCTCGCCGGTGAGGGGCGGGCCGGCGGGCGGTGTGGCCGGGGGCGGTACGGGGTCCGGGGTGGGCGCGTCCTCGTCGAGGAGGTCCGTCACCCTCAGGTCCACCTCTGTCACCGTCAGGCCGAGTCGTTCGGTCGCGGCCGTGGCCAGTGCCTGGCGCAGGCGGGCCGCCGTCGTCGGGAGAGGTTCCGAGGGTGGTGCCGCGAAGTCCGCCGTCACCCGGAGGGGCCCCGGCGGCAGACCGCTCGGCGGAGGCGGTACGACGGGTTCGTCCGCGTCCGCCGGATCCGCGGGGGCGAGCCGGAGCACCCCGAGCCGTACCCCCGGCACTTCTCGAACCGCCTTCCGCAGTACGCCCTTCGCCGCCTCCTCCGCGATCCACGCCCCGTCGCGCGGGCCGCCCAGGGGCAGGAGTCTGCCCAGGCCCAGCTGATGCCGTACCGCACTCGTCCACCCGTCCATTCCTCCAGCCTGCCGCATCCCCGGGGCGCGGCGGCGCAACGGCGCTTACCGTGGTCGAAGGGACGACGACCGAGAAGGACGTACGGCCATGACTGAGGCAACGGAGCAGACCCGGACCCAGAGCACGGACGGCGGCACGGAGGCCGTCTCGACCCGCAAGCCGACCCGGCGCGGCGGCGGCGACCCCTCGACCCGGGGGCGGACCACCATCGCCGACGGGGTGGTGGAGAAGATCGCGGGTCTCGCGACCCGGGACGTCGTCGGCGTCCATGCGATGGGCAGCGGCCTCAGCCGCACCTTCGGCGCGGTGCGCGACCGGGTGCCCGGCGGGACCAAGTCCGTGACGCGCGGCGTCAAGGCCGAGGTCGGCGAGGTGCAGACCGCGCTCGACCTGGAGATCGTCGTCGACTACGGCGTCTCGATCACCGAGGTCTCCCGGGACGTCCGGGAGAACGTGATCGCGGCCGTGGAGCGGATGACCGGCCTGGAGGTCGTCGAGGTCAACATCGCGGTGAGCGACGTGAAGCTCCCCGAGGAGGAGGAAGAGGAGCCGGAGCCCCGCATCCAGTGACATAACGGCCGACGAGCGGAGGAACACAGCATGAGTAGGGCCGTGATCGGGATGATCGCCGGCATGGCACTGGGCTTCGCCGGATACTTCGGCGGGTTCGGTGCCTTCCTCCTGGTGGCAGCCCTCGGCGCCATCGGGTTCGTCGTGGGCAGACTCCTGGAAGGGGACATGGAGGTCGGGGACTTCTTCCGTACGCGTGACGACCGGCGCAGGTGACGGACGTGAGCGAGGGGGCGGGCGCGGTCGGCCGACGGCCCGCCGACGTCCCGCCGGGTGAACGCGGGGCGACCCGCATCGCGGACCGGGTCGTGGCGAAGATCGCCGCGCAGGCCGCGCTGGAGGCGGTCCGCCCGCTGCCCCCCGAGGCGGCCCGCCCGCATGCCACGGTTGTGGTCCGCTCCCACTCTCAACCGAGTTCGAGCGGGGGGACCCCCACCGATGCCGCGCACGTCCACATCCACCTCGAACTCGACTACCCCACCGACATCGGCCCCCGCTGCCACGCGGTGCGTCGACATGTCACCGAGCGGGTAGGCGCGTTGGTGGGAATGCAGGTTCCGGAGGTCGCCGTCCAGGTGGAACGGCTGCACCTGACGGCGGCCCACGGCGCGGCACACGGGAGGACGCGATGAGCGAGCCCCGGGGCTCGGAGGCCACCACACCCCTGCCCGTACTGGACAAACCCACGGAGACGGGCGACCCGCCGGAGATCCCCGGCACCGCCACCGGTACCGGCACCGGTGAGGTGCACCGTTTCTGGTCGGCGCGCCGTGTCCCGGCGGCGATCGTCGCGGCCCTGCTGTTCGTCGTCGCGGGCGCCTTCCTCTACGACGTCGCCGCCGTCCGCGCGGGCCGGGCCGCCCTCGCCTGGCGGCGCGAACTCGCCACCCAGCTCGCCGAACGCCCCCTCGACGACACCTGGGTGCTGGTCGGCGCGGGCGTCGCGGCGGCCCTCGGCCTGTGGCTGATCCTGCTGGCCGTCACCCCGGGCCTCAGGGCCGTCCTGCCGATGCGGCGCATCCACCCCGACGTCCGGGCCGGCCTCCACCGGGACGCGGTGGCGCTGGTGCTGCGCGACCGGGCCATGGAGGTCGCCGGTGTCCAGTCGGTACGGGTCCGGGCCCACCGGCGCAGGGCCGACGTCCGCGCCCTCTCCCACTTCCGCGACCTGGACGCCGTACACGCCGACCTGGACACCGTGCTGACGGAGGCGATCCGGGGACTGGGCCTCGTACGTCCGCCGCATCTGTCGGTCCATGTGCGGCGGCCCGGGAAGAAGGGGTGAGGGTGATGCTCAGGACGGTCAACCGTGTGCTGCTGGGCCTCGTCGGCCTGGTGCTCGTCGCCGTCGGAGGTGCGGTGCTGGCCGTGGGACTGGGGGTCTCGCCGCCCTCCTGGTGGATCCACGACGGCCCCCACGACGTCCTGCTCAGCACCGCCGAGCGCACCAAATGGAGGGACGAGAGCTGGTGGTGGCCGACGGTCATCGCCGTCCTCGCGGTCCTCGTGCTGCTCGCTCTGTGGTGGCTCACGGCCGTGCTGCGCCGCCGCCGGCTCGGTGAGGTCCTGGTGGACACGGGCGACGGCGCGGGCGCGCTGCTGCGGGGCCGCGCCCTGCAGAGCGTGCTGACGGCCGACGCGGGCGCGCTGGAGGGAGTGGCCCACGCCCACGTCCATCTGACGGGCCGCAGGGACGCTCCGACAACCCGGGTACGCCTACGCCTGGAACCCCACGTGGACCCGGGAACGGCCCTGCGCGAGCTGGCCGACCAGGCCTTGGCCCACGCGAGGGACTCGGCGGCCCTGAAGTCCCTGCCCGCAGACGTGCGGCTGAGGGCAGCCAAACACAAGGCAACAAGGGTGAGTTGAAGCCAACCTTCAGGGAACGCACCTAAGGGGCGCGGGGCTGTGTCGATTTGCGCTCCGCCGCGTGGGCGCGAACAACCCCCACGACCCGCACCCGGCAACGAACCCCTCAAAACCCGTGCCGCATCCCGCCGTCCACGGGCACCATCACCCCGGTGAGATAGGACGCGGCCGGCGACAACAAGAACGCCGCCGTTCTCCCGAACTCCTCCGGCGTCCCATACCTCCGCAGCGGAATCCGCGACTCGTGCGCGGCCCGAGTGGCCTCGGGGTCGGCAGACAGCCCGTCCAGCTCCCGCACCCGGTCCGTGTCGATGCGCGCCGGAAGCAGCCCGACGACCCGGATCCCGCGCGGACCCAGCTCGTCCGCGAGCGACTTGGCGAAGCCCGCGAGCCCCGGCCGCAGCCCGTTCGAGATCGTCAGCCCCGGGATCGGCTCGTGCACGGAACCGGACAGCACGAACCCGATGACACCGCCCGCCTCCAGCTCTGCCGCCGCCGCCCGCGCGAGCCGCACCGCGCCCAGGAACACCGACTCGAACGCCGACTGCCACTGCTCGTCGGTGTTGTCCGCGACGAACCCCGGTGGCGGCCCGCCCACGCTCACCAGCACCCCGTCGAAGGCGCCGAAGGTCTCCCGGGCGGTGGCGACGAGCCGCGCCGCGGCCTGCGGATCGGCGTTGTCGACGGCCACCCCGACGGCGTTCGGCCCCAGTTCGGCCGCCGCGTCCGCGACGCGCCGGTCGTCCCGTCCGGTCACGACCACCTTCGCGCCGTCCGCGACGAGCTCGCGCGCGGTCGCGTTGCCCAGGCCGCGCGTGGCCCCGGTGACGACGTACACCCGGTCCTTCAGTCCAAGATCCATGGGCCCTATCCTGCCCGCTCGCCCCCGTACAGGGCGAGGGCGGTGTTCACCAGGCCGAGGTGGCTGAAGGCCTGCGGGAAGTTGCCGAGATGGCGGCCGGCGACCGGGTCGTACTCCTCCGCCAGCAGTCCCACGTCGTTCGTGAGGCCCACCAGCCGTTCGAACAGCTCCCGTGCCTCCTCGGGGCGGCCCGTCTCCCGCAGCGCGTGCGCGAGCCAGAACGAGCAGGCGAGGAAGGTGCCCTCGTCCCCGGGCAGGCCGTCCACCGTCTCGCCGTCGGTGCTGTAGCGGCGCACCAGGCCGCCGTGGCCGAGCTCCTCGCGGACCGCGTCGACCGTGCCGACCACGCGCGGGTCGTCCGGCGGCAGGAAGCCGAGGCGCGGGATGAGCAGCAGGGCGGCGTCCAGGTCACGGGAGCCGTAGGACTGGGTGAAGGTGTTGCGTTCGGGGTCGTAGCCCTTCTCGCACACCTCCCGGTGCACCTCGTCGCGCATCGCGCGCCAGCCCGCCAGGTCGCCGCGCAGCGCCGGGTCGTCCTCCAGCGTGCGGACGGCCCGGTCGGCGGCCACCCACACCATCACCTTCGAGTGCACGAACTGCCGGCGGCCCCCGCGCACCTCCCACAGCCCCTCGTCCGGCTGCCGCCAGTTCTCGCTCAGCCAGCTCATCAGCGCGCACTGGATCGCCCACACATGCGGTTTCGTCGGCAGGCCGGCGGCGCGCGCCAGGGCCAGCGAGTCGATGACCTCGCCGTAGACGTCCAGCTGGAGCTGGTTCACTGCCGCGTTGCCGACGCGTACGGGGGTGGAGCGGGCGTAGCCCGACAGCCAGGGCAGTTCGAACTCCGGCAGCCGGCGTTCGCCCGCGAGCCCGTACATGATCTGCAGGTCGGCCGGGTCGCCGGCGACGGCCCGCAGCAGCCAGTCCCGCCAGGCCTCGGCCTCGTCCTGGTAGCCGGCGGACAGCAGTGCGCCCAGGGTGAGGGTGGAGTCACGCAGCCAGCAGTAGCGGTAGTCCCAGTTGCGCACCCCGCCCAGCTGCTCGGGCAGGGAGGTGGTGGGGGCGGCGACGATGCCTCCGGTGGGCCGGTAGGTGAGCGCCTTCAGGGTGATCAGGGAGCGGACCACGGTGTCCCGGTGCGGGCCGTCGTAGCGGCAGCGCGCGGCCCACTCCTGCCAGTCCCGGACGCTGGAGCGCAGGGCCCGGTGCGGGTCGATCTGCGGTGGGCGCCGCTCGTGCGACGGGTGCCAGGTCAGCACGAACGCGACGGACTCGCCCGCGCCGAGCGTGAACTCCGAGTGGGTGGCGAAGTCCTCGCCCCAGGTGCGTACGGCCGGTTCGCTGCGCAGCCACACCGAGTCCGGCCCGGCGACCGCCACCCGGTGGCCGTCCGCCCGGCGCATCCACGGCACGATCGAGCCGTGGTCGAAGCGCAGCCGCAGATCGCAGTGGACGGCGACCCGGCCGCGCAGCCCCTCCACGATCCGCACCAGATCGGGATGGCGGTCGCGCTGCGGCATGAAGTCGGTGACCCGGACCGCGCCCCCGTCGGTCTCCCACTCCGTGTCCAGGACGAGGGTGTCGGGGCGGTAGGCGCGCCGGGTGCAGGCGCCGTCGACGCCCTTCGGGGCGATGCGCCAGTGGCCGTTGTGCCGGTCGCCGAGCAGGCGGGCGAAGCAGGCGGCGGAGTCGAAACGGGGCAGGCAGAGCCAGTCGACGGAGCCGTCCCGGCCGACCAGGGCGGCGGTCTGTTCGTCGCCGATGAGGGCGTAGTCCTCGATGCGGGGGTGCACGCCAGTGCGGGTTCCCGGCGGGCCGGGCGGGCAATCAGGGGTGCGGCCGGGGGAGTGACGGCCAGGGCCTGTTCTGAGTTGCCCCGCCTGCGCCCCGACGCCCGGCACGCCGATCGCACGCACCGAACGCCGCTGCGCCCGCGCTGCGCGCGGACGACGGGGCAACTCAGAACAGGCCCTGGCTCACGGTGTCGCCCGTCCCCGAGAAGATCACTCCGGGCCGGGCGGCGGGCGCCTGGTTGAGCACCCACAGGCCGATCAGGGTGGCCAGGGCGAAGACGACGGCGATCAGCACGGCCAGCACCAGCCTGCGCCGCCGCTCGCGCCGCAGCCACTCACCGCGCGCGGTGCGGTAGGCGTCGGGGGTGGAACGCGCGGGCCGCACACCGCCGGCGAGCGCTTCGAGGGCCTCCTGCAGCTCCCGCTCGGTCCGGGTGCGGTCGGGTCCGGTGTGACGGTGACCCAAGGCCTCGGGGCCCATGTCCTTCATCGCCTCGGGTGCCATGTCCTTCGTCGCCTCGGGGCCGGTGTCGTTCATCGCCTCGGGTCCGGTGCCACGCGACGGAGTCGCATCTCGATGAGTCATCGCCGGGCCTCCATCGCCTGGGTGAGCGCGGCGAGGCCGCGTGAGGTGTGGGTCTTGACGGAGCCGCAGGAGATACCCATCGCGGCGGCGATCTCGCTCTCCTTCAGGCCCAGCCAGTGCCGCAGCACGAGCGCCTCGCGCTGCCGGGCCGGCAGCTGCTGCAGGGCGTCGATCAGCACCCGCTGGTCGTCGCGGAGCAGCGCGGCGCTCTCGGCGGAGGCGACGGTCTCGTCGGGCAGTTCCGGCGGGCTCTCGACATGACGGCGGGCGACCTGGAGGTGACGTATCCGCATCCGGGTCAGATTGCAGACGGTGGAGCGCAGATAGGCCTCGGCCGCCTGGACGTCCCGCAGCCGCCGCCACTTCCGGTAGATCTGGTAGTAGGCCTCGGCGACCACGTTCTCCGGATCGTCCGCGCCGAGCAGCACGGCGAGCCGCAGCATCGACGAGTAGTGCAGCTCGAACAGCCGGGCGAGTCCGGCCTCGCGTTCCAGCTCCGCCGGGTCGGTCACGGCGAGCGCGAGCGGCTCGGCGTACGTCTCCGCCACGGGGGCCGGGATCGGGGGTCTGCGTCTCACGGGTGGTTCGCTCCCGTCGTGCGGGGCCGCCTGACGGTCAGGCGGGAGGGCAGGTCGGTGGTGTCCGCGCCGCGTGCGACGCCGAGGCGTTCCAGGGCCGCGGTGCCGGCCACCGCGACGGTCAGATTGAGCAGCAGGGCGGCGAGCCCGGCGTAGATCTCCAGCGGCCCGAACCCGAGGGTGACGATGGAGGAGAACCCCTCGCGGACGACCAGGAAGGTCCCGGCCGCCATACCGGTGGCCCACCCGGCGAGCAGCGCGCGCGGATGCAGCCGCCCGGTGAACAGCCCGACGGCCACGGCGGGGAAGATCTGCAGGATCCACACCCCGCCCAGCAGCTGCAGGTTGACGGCGTCCTGGTCGCGCAGCCCGAACACGAACGCCACCGCCCCCACCTTCGCGGTCAGCGACACCGCCTTGGCGATGCGCACCTGCCGCTTGGGCGTGGCCGTGGGCTGCACGTACTCGACGTAGACGTTGCGGACGAAGCTCGTGGCGGCCGCGATCGACATCACCGCGGCCGGCACCAGCGCGCCCACGGTGATCGCGGCGAACACCAGCCCGGCCAGCGGCGCCGGCATCAGCCGGTCCACCAGCATCGGTACGGCGGCCTCGGCGCCGCCCTCCGGAGCGCGCACCCCCGCCGCGAGCGCCGCCACGCCGAGGAAGCCGAACAGGGCGAGCAGCCCGGTCCAGGCGGGCAGCGCCACCGACACCTTGCGCAGGGTGCGCGGCCCGTCGGCGGCGAACCCGGCGGTGAGGACGTGCGGGTACATCAGCAGTGCCAGCGCGGAGCCGAGCGCGAGGGTGGCGTACGCGGGCTGCTGGGCGGGGGTGAGGACCAGCGGCGAGTGGGCCACGTCCGTGCCGCCCAGCCGCCGTGCCGCGCCCTCGAACACCGGCCCGGGCCCGCCGAGCTGCCGCAGCACCAGCCAGCACACGGCGGTCAGCGACACGAACACCGCCACCGCCTTCAGCGCCGAGATGACCGCCGGCGCCCGCAGCCCGTGCCGGTACGTCGCCACCGCCAGCCCCGCGAACAGCGCCACCATCACCAGGTCCCCGGCCGCGCCCCGCGGGTACACGCCCCCGGCGGTCAGCACCGCCCGTATTCCCAGCAGCTGCAGCGCCAGATACGGCATGGTGGCGAGGATCCCGGTCAGCGCCACGACGAGGGCCAGCGGCGGTGAGCCGTAGCGGCCCCGCACGAAGTCGGCGGCGGTGACATAGCCGTGCCGCCGGGCCACCTCCCACAGCCGGCTCAGCAGGACGAAGGCGAGCGGGCAGACGATCACCGTGTACGGCACCGCGAAGAACGCGGGCGCCCCGTTGCCGTACGCGAGGCCCGGTACGGCGGTGAAGGTGTACGCGGTGAAGATCGTGCCGCCGAGCAGCAGCCAGGTCCACACCGGGCCGAGGGAGCGGTCGGCCAGCGCCCAGCCCTCCAGGGCGGGCAGCCGGTCGCTGGGGCGCAGCCGGCGGGCGGTCACGGCGAGCAGCGACGCCCCGCCGATGACGGCGAGGAACGTCGTGGTCATGGCGCCGTCGGCCATGGGTCACCGCCTTTGGTGTGCCTGAGCCCTCACCGCTTCAGTTGCGCGGGAGGCCGGTTCGGTTGACGCGAACCGGCGGGAAATCCTCTGGAAAATCGACGGGAATTCGCTGTCAACCGGTGTCGGGGGGTGGGCAACTCTTGCACAGACCGACAGCGAACGGGAGAGCCGTCCTCGCTGGTACCGGTCGCCGATCTCGCCCGCCTCGGATCCCGAGGCGTACCGCACCGCCCAGGTGAGGAGCCGCCATGCCTGCGTCAGCCCTGCCCGAAACCGGCCGTCCCGTGCCGGAAAAGTCACGTATGCCACTGAAGTCCATCGCGCTGTGGACCGGTGTCGCCCTGCTCGGCGCCGTCGCCTGGGGCGTCCTCGCGCTCTCCCGCGGCGAGGAGATCTCCGCGGTCTGGCTGGTGGTGGCCGCGCTCGGGTCGTACGCCATCGCCTACCGCTTCTACTCCCGGTTCATCGCCCGCCGGGTCCTGAAGGCCGACGACAGCCGCGCCACCCCGGCCGAGCGGCTGGAGGACGGGGTGGACTACCACCCCACCGACCGCCGGGTGCTGTTCGGCCACCACTTCGCGGCCATCGCCGGCGCCGGCCCGCTGGTCGGCCCGGTGCTGGCCGCGCAGATGGGCTATCTCCCGGGCACGATCTGGATCATCACCGGGGTGATCTTCGCCGGCGCGGTCCAGGACATGATCGTGCTGTTCCTCTCCATGCGCCGGGACGGCAAGAGCCTCGGCCAGATGGCCCGGGACGAGATCGGCAGGGTGGGCGGCGCCGCGGCGCTGATCGGCGTCTTCGCCATCATGATCATCCTGCTCGCGGTGCTGGCGATGGTCGTCGTCAACGCCCTCGCGGAGTCCCCCTGGGGCACCTTCTCGGTCGCCATGACCATCCCGATCGCCCTCTTCATGGGCTTCTACCTGCGCTATCTGCGACCCGGCCGGGTCGTGGAGACCAGCGTCATCGGCGTGGCCCTGCTCCTGCTGGCCATCCTCGGCGGCGGCTGGATCCAGAACTCCTCGCTCGCCGAGTACTTCCTCTGGAGCCCGGAGACCCTTGTCTTCTGCCTCGTCGGCTACGGCTTCGTCGCCTCCGTGCTCCCGGTGTGGATGCTCCTGGCGCCCCGTGACTACCTGTCGACGTTCATGAAGGTCGGCACCATCGCCCTGATGGCCGTGGGCGTGGTGGTCGCCGCCCCCACCCTCAAGGCCGGTGCTGTGACCGAGTTCGCCTCCACGGGCGCCGGGCCGGTCTTCGCCGGATCCCTCTTCCCCTTCCTGTTCATCACCATCGCCTGCGGCGCCCTCTCCGGCTTCCACGCGCTGGTCTCCTCCGGCACCACCCCCAAGCTCATCCAGAAGGAGTCCCAGGTCCGGCTCATCGGCTACGGCTCGATGCTCACGGAGTCCTTCGTCGCCGTCATGGCGCTGATCGCCGCCTGTGTCCTCGAACCCGGCCTGTACTACGCCATGAACTCCCCGGCCGCGCTGCTCGGCCCGACCGCGCAGAGCGCCGCCGAGGCGGTCAAGGGCCTCGGCTTCGCCATCACCCCCGACCAGCTGACCGCCGCCGCCAAGGCCGTCGAGGAGCAGACGCTCGTCGGCCGCTCCGGCGGCGCCCCCACCCTGGCCGTGGGCATGTCGGAGATCTTCTCCAGCGTGTTCGGCAGCGGCCTCAAGGCCTTCTGGTACCACTTCGCCATCATGTTCGAGGCGCTGTTCATCCTCACCACCGTGGACGCCGGCACCCGCGTGGGCCGCTTCATGCTCCAGGACATGCTCGGCAACGTCTGGAAGCCGATCGGCCGCGTCACCTGGAAGCCCGGCATCTGGATCACCAGCGCCCTCGTCGTCGGCGCCTGGGGCTACTTCCTGTACGCCGGTGTCACCGACCCGCTCGGCGGGATCAAGCAGCTCTTCCCCCTCTTCGGCATCGCCAACCAGCTGCTCGCCGCGGTCGCCCTCGCCGTCACCACCACCATGCTCGTCAAGTCCGGCAAGGCACGCTGGGCCTGGGTGACCGGCGCCCCGCTGGCCTGGGTCGTGGCCGTCACCTTCACCGCCGGCTGGCAGAAGGTGTTCTCCGACAACCCGAAGATCGGCTTCTTCGCCCAGCGTGACGTCTACTCAGACGCCGCCGACGCGGGCAAGCTCCTGCCGGGCGCCACGGACATGGACGACATGCACACCATCGTCCTCAACAACACCGTCGACGGCGTCCTCATGGCCGTCTTCCTGCTGCTCGTCAGCATCGTCCTGGTCAACTGCGCGGTGGTCTGCGTACGGGCCCTCCGCGCGGGCGGTCCGCTGCCGACGACCGAGACGCCGTACGTCGCCTCCCGCATCGACGTCCCGGAGCGGCGGGACAGCGAGCCGCTGGTGGGAGCCGGCTCATGACCGCCGTACGCAGGGCGGTGGACCTCCTGCGCTGGTACGCCCGTGAACTGACCGGCGAGGCCGAGTACGACCGCTACTGCGCCCGGCACCGCCGCCGCCACCCGCACGCCCCGGTGCCGACCCGCCGGGAGTACCAGCGGATGCGCACGGTACGGCGCGAGGGGGAGTCGCCCGGCCGCTGCTGCTGATCCGGAGACGGGCGTGTCCGTCGTACGGCACGCCCGCCCCTCCCGAACACCCACTGCCGCCCAGGGACCGAGATGCTGAGACGCCGCCCCTCCCTGCTGATCCGCCCCGCGCTCGACGACGACCTCCTCCACACGACCCTGGCCGAACTCCGGCCCGCCCCGCAGCTCCACGGCCTCGGCGCGGGCAGCACCCGTCCCGTCTGGGAGCCCGCGGCCCGGCTGCTGCACGGCACCGGGCGGGACTGGGACCGCAGGGCGCACCGCGTCTTCGTCCTGGCCCGGCAGCTGCCGACGATGGTCTCGCAGCGCTGGGCCGTGGACCGGCCCGGCGACGGGGACGCCCTCGTCCTGCGGGCCTGCGTGGAGACGCTTCGCGCGCCCGCGGAGGGGCATGCCGCCGTGCGCGCGGCCGAGCGGACCTGTCTGCGGGCCGCCGACGCCTGTCCCGAGGACCCGACGCCATGGCTGGCCCTGCTGTCCCTGATGCACTCCTGCGCCGTACCGGTGAAGGACGCGGTGCCCGTGTGGGGCGAGGCGGTCGGGCGGGCGCCGTGGCACCGGACCGCGTACCACCGGCTCCTGGAGTACCTCTCCCCGCGCGCTCACGGGACGCTCCCGGACGTGATGGACTTCGCCTGGCAGGCCGCCGCCCGCGCACCGCACGGTTCCCCGGTGGCCCTACTCCCGGTGGCCGCCCGCGTCGAGCTGACGGCCCATCGCCGGGGGGCGTCGCCCCTCGAGGCCCTCGGAGCGAGCGGCAACTGGAGCGAGCCGCGCGCGGTCCAGGAGATCGACGTCGCCCTGACGGGCTGGTTCCGCACCGCCGCCCCGGCCCACGCCGAGGCCGTCACCGACCTCAACCTCCTGGCCTTCGCACTGACCCGCGCCCACCGCCCGGACGAGGCCGCACCCGTCTTCCGGCGCCTCGGCCGCCACATGACCCGCCACCCGTGGGACCTGCTGCCCGACCCGGAACGCACCTTCGTGTACTGGAGAGACAGCCTGACGGGCGACCGACGGCAACGGAACTAGACCGGAGCAGGCGAACTAGACCGGAGTGGGCGGACTAGACCGGAGTGGGCGCCGCTTCCTTCTCCGCCGCCGCAGCCGCCGCGGCCGCCGCCGTACGGTCCCGGCGCTCACGGCGGACCAGGACCACCCAGCCGACGGGGACGCCCGCGGCGAACAGCCACCACTGGATGGCGTACGCGTAGTTCAGCGCGGAGTCCTCGCTGCCGGGCTTGCCGACGAGCTCCGGGGTGTCGCCCTTCGGTTCGGGCGCCGTCTGCGCGATGTACCCGCCGAGCACCTCGGCGCCGAGCCGCTCGGCCTGCTCCTCGCTGTTGATCAGCATGACCTGCCGGTCCGGCAGGCCCTTGAGGTCCTTGATGCCGCTCGCCGCGGTGGTCTCGTCGGGCATCAGCCGCCCGGTGACGGTGACCTTGCCTGCGGGCGGCGCGGGGACCTTCGGGAACGCGGTCTGGCTCGGCCCGTCCGCGGGGATCCACCCCCGGTTGACCAGGAGCACCTTGCCGTCCGCCAGCACGAACGGCGTGAGGACGTGGAAGCCGACCGTCTCGTCGGCGTTGACCCGGCGCCGTACGACGACCTCGTGCGCGGTGTCGAAGGTGCCCGTCGCGGTCACCGCGCGGTAGCGCTCGTCGCGGGTGACGGTGTGTCCCGGGGACGTCAGCCGCTCCACCGGCACCGGCTTCGCGGCCAGCGCGTCGGCGACCAGCTGGTTGCGCGCGGCGCGCTCGTCGTGGCGGTGCATCTGCCAGAAGCCCAGCCGGATCATCGTGGGGATGAGCAGGAGGGCGACCAGCGTGAGGATCACCCACTGCCGGGACAACAGGAAGCGGTACACCCCACGACCGTACCTCTCGGGTCGTGGGGTGCTGTCGGAGGGGTGCCGTAGGCGGAAGGGGCCGGACGTGGTCCGGGACGGGTCAGACGCGGTCGATGATGCCCGCCTTCCCCTCGGCCCGCGCGCAGTGGGCACCGCAGTACCAGTGGCCCTCGACCTCGACGCCCTGGCCGATGATCTGGACCCGGCAGTGCTCGCAGATGGGGGCCATGCGATGAATCGCACAGGAGAAGCAGTCGAAGACATGGACCGCGCCCTGCGCGTGCACCTCGAAGGTCATTCCGTAGTCATTGCCGCAAACTTCGCATCTCGCCATGCGCCACAGGGTGAGCGCTCGCCCCCGCCCGGGCGAGCGGGCGGCGGGCGAGTCGCACGGCAATCACCCGTACGTACGGCTCACTCGTCGGCGGCCTCGACATCGCGCAGCAACTGCCCGAACGCCGCCTCGTCCACGACCGGCGTCCCGAACTGCCGTGCCTTCACCACCTTCGACGTGCCGGAGTCGGGATCGTTGGTCACCAGCAGACTGGTCAGCCGGGACACACTGGTCGCCACATGCAGCCCCGCCTCGGTGGCCCGGTCCTCCAGCAGTTCGCGGTCCACGGACGTGTCGCCCGAGAACGCGACCCGCATACCCTGCTTGAGCCTTCTGCCGTCCTCGTACCGCCCGGGGTTCGGGTACGGACACGCGGGCCGCTTGCGGGACGGCCGCCAGCCGCCCGGCCGGTAGCCGCCGTAACCGCCGCCGCCCTGGCGGCCGATGCGGGGCGCGGGCCCGTCGTTCCACTCGGTCAGCGGCCGGCACTCGAGCAGCGGCAGCCGCACCCCGCCCGCCGCCGCGGCCCGCAGGCTCGGCCGGAACGCCTCCGCGAGGACACGCGCGTCGTCGAGGGCGTGGTGCGCCTGCCGCTGGACGACGCCGAAGTGGGCCGCGAGCGACTCCAGTTTGTGGTTGGGCAGCGGCAGCCGCAGCTCCTTGGAGAGCGCGATGGTGCACAGCCGCTGCTTCACCGGCGCCTCGCGCTCCGCGCGCGCGTACTCCCGGGCGATCATCTGCCAGTCGAACACCGCGTTGTGCGCGACGAGCACCCGCCCCGCGAGCCGCGCCGCGAACTCCTCGGCCACGTCCTGGAAGAGGGGCGCGCCCTCCAGTACCTCGCTCGTCAGACCGTGTATCCACACCGGCCCCGGGTCGCGCTCGGGGTTGACCAGCGTGTACCAGTGGTCCTCGACCTCACCGCGCGCGTCCAGCCGGTAGACGGCGGCGGAGATGATCCGGTCGTCCCGGGCCAGTCCGGTGGTCTCCACGTCAACGACCGCGTACCCCTGGGGATACGCGGCCGGCCACTCCGTGGGGGAGGGCGCTGTGGTCGTGCGGTCTGCGAGCATGGTCATTGAGGATACGGGGCGCCACCGACACCGCGGCGCGGAAGTCCGCGAGACGCCCCGTAGTGACGACCGGGGTGACGACCGGAGCGACGAGTCGATACGACACCGGTGACGTACCGGATGCCATCCTCCCTTCCGTGACGGAACGTGAGACGCGACCCGAGCCGGAACCACCCCACGACGAGGCCCACGAGGGCACCCTCGGCTCCCGGCTGAACTGGCTGCGCGCCGCCGTGCTCGGCGCCAACGACGGCATCGTCTCCACCGCGGGCCTGGTCGTCGGTGTGGCCGGCGCCACCGACGACCGCGCGGCGCTGCTGACGGCCGGTCTGGCCGGTCTGCTGGCCGGCTCGATGTCCATGGCGGCGGGGGAGTACGTGTCGGTGTCCACCCAACGGGACTCCGAGAAGGCCGCCCTCGCGCAGGAGCGGCGCGAGCTGCGCGAACAGCCGGAGGCCGAACTGGAGGAACTCACGGAACTGTTGGAGGAACGCGGCCTCACCCGCGAGGTGGCCCGCGCGGCCGCCGTCCAGCTGACGGAACGTGACGCCCTGCGGGCCCACGCGCGCGTGGAGCTCGGTATCGACCCCTACGACCTCACCAACCCCTGGCACGCGGCCTGGGCGAGCTTCCTCGCCTTCACGGCGGGCGCCCTGCTGCCGCTGCTGGCGATCGTGCTGCCGCCGGGCGACTGGCGGCTGCCGGTGACGGTGGTCTCGGTGCTGGGCGCGCTGGCCCTCACGGGCTGGAGCAGCGCCCGGCTGGGGGCCGCGGCACCCGGGCGGGCGGTCCTGCGGAACGTCTGCGGGGGAGCGCTGGCGATGGGGGTGACGTACGCGGTGGGGGCCCTGCTGGGGGCGGCGGGGGTGTGAGACGGCTCGGCGTCCGGCCCGGCTCTTGGCGGAGATCGCCAACAAGCAAGCGCGTACCCCCGGAAATACTTGTGGGTAACAACGTCTAGCCCCGGCCGACCTGCGGTTCTACGGTGCCCCCATGCCGAACCTGCCCGATGTCGTGCTGTGGTCGATACCCGCCTTCGTGCTGCTCACCGTGGTCGAGGTGATCAGTGTCCGAATTCATCCAGCCGCCGAGGGCGCTGCGGCCGGATACGAGACGAAGGACGCCGTGACGAGCGTCGGCATGGGGCTCGGGAGCCTCGCCTTCGACTTCCTCTACAAGATCCCGATCGTCGCGATCTACACGGCGATCCACGAGCTGACGCCCCTCCGCGTCCCCGTCCTGTGGTGGACGGTCCCGCTGATGCTGCTCACGCAGGACTTCTTCTACTACTGGTCCCACCGCGGCCACCACGTCGTCCGCATCCTGTGGGCCTGTCACGTCGTCCATCACTCCAGCGAGAGGTTCAACCTCACCACCGCGTTGCGCCAGCCCTGGACGACCCTCACCGTCTGGCCGTTCTACGTCCCACTCATCGCCCTCGGCGTCCACCCCGCCGCGCTCGCCTTCTGTTCCTCCGTCAACCTCGCGATCGTCAAGGACATCAAGACGGCGAGCAGTTGGAGCGAACGGGCGGGGCGGGTGTTCCGGGGCCCGGGTTGGCAACCGGCCGAGGCGCCCGCCGCCGCGCCGGCGCCGGTCGAGGAGAGCAGCGTCGCGTGACTCTCCGCCCCCGTTGCCTCCTCGCGACGTTCGCCGTCGCCACCGCCGTCGACCTCGGCTCCCTCGCGGCCGACTGGCACCCCGGTCACGCCGTCGCCAAGCCGCTCCTGATGCCCCTGCTCGCCGCCTGGGCGGCCGTGCGTGGCGCACCCCGCCTCCTCGTCGCCGCCCTCCTCTGCGGCTGGGGCGGCGACGTCCTCCTCCTCTCCGACGCCGAGCCCGCCTTCCTCGCCGGCATGGCGTGCTTCGCGGCGGGACACGTCTGCTACCTCGTGCTCTTCACGCGACACGGCCGCCCCCGCATGCGTGCCACCGTCCTCGCCCCCGCCTACGCCGCCGTCCTGATCGCCACCCTCACCCTCCTGTGGCCCGATCTCCCGCCCGGTCTGCGCGCCCCCGTCGCCGCCTACAGCACCCTGCTCACCGCCATGGGGTACACCGCCGCCGCCCGGATCGGCCCCGTGGCCGGTGCGGGCGGCGTGCTGTTCCTGCTCTCCGACACCCTCATCGCGACCGGCGTCGCCGACTGGCCGCAGCCGCCACGCCCCGACCTGTGGATCATGCTCACCTACACCGCCGCGCAGTTCCTGCTGGTCAGGGGCGCCCACGGCGAGCGGGCGGCGCCGACGACGGCAATCGCGGCACTCTCCGAGGCGCTCATGCCCACGCCGCCGGATCAACCCGCCATTTTCCGCACGGGCAGCCGCGCCGGGGGATGAAGGGCTTCCAGGTCACCTACGGGGGGCGGACGTACCGGGACGTCGCGAACGCGCAGTTCGAGGTGGCCATCGCCGTGGGGGACTCACCGGGCGACGCGGTCTTCGTCGCCGTCCGCTCCGGCGACGAACTCCCGCCCGAGGTGAAGGAACTGCTCAAGGGCTCATGACGTGGGTGCGGGGTGCCGGGGGGACTCTCCCGCCCCGGCACCCCGCACCGCGTCCTCGTGCCTCGCTAGTTCATGACCGCCGCACGGCTACTTCACGGCGCGCAGCGCGTTCACGATGCCGAAGCCGTAGAAGCCGTTGACCCGCTTGGAGCCCACGCACGTCGCGTCCACCACGCCGTCACCGTTGCCGTCGTACGGCTCGGTGGGGCAACCCGGGTTGTCCGCCTGCGCCTTGAGCAGCGCCTGCAGCTGGGCCGGGGAGGCGAACGGGTACTTCGACTTCAGCAGCGCCGCCACGCCGGCCACGTGCGGGGACGCCATCGAGGTGCCCTGCAGGAAGCCGTACGTGTTGTTCGGCAGCGTCGACAGGATGCGACCGTTGGCCGACGGCGTGTCCGGGATCTTGTACTTGTCGCCGCCCGGAGCCGCCACGTCGACGGCGCCCAGGCCGTAGGTGGAGTAGTACGACTTGGCACCGGTGACGCCCGTGGCGCTGACCGTGACCACTCCCGGCAGCTGCGTCGGCACGTCGAAGCACTCGTGCGGGTCGACCGTCCGCGTCACCGGCGTGGAGTCGTCGGGGCTGGAGGAGTCCACCAGGGCGTCGGAGTCGAGGTCGTGGTTGGAGTTGCCCGCCGAGGCCACATTGATCGTGCCCTTCTTCTGGGCGTACAGCTGGGCCCTGTTGACCGCGTCGACAATGGCCTTCTGGTCGGGGTCGTCCATGCAGTTGTACAGCCATGGATCAACGTAGTAGCTGTTGTTCGTGACCTCCACGCCGTGGTCGGCGGCGAACACGAACGCGCAGACGACGTTCTCCGGGTAGAAGAGGCCGTCCTTCGGGTCGCTCACCTTGATGCCGGCGACCTTCACGCCCGGGGCGACCCCCGCCACGCCTATCCCGTTTCGGGCCGCGGCGATCTCGCCGGCGACATGCGTGCCGTGGTAGTCGTCCGCGGTGTACGGCCGCCAGGCGCCCTCGCTGGTGTCCGCGACGCCGCCCACGCAGTTGGCGGACTGGGACGCCGAGAAGTTCGGCGCGAGGTCCGGGTGGGTGTCGTCGACGCCGGTGTCGATCACGGCGACGGTGACCTTCTTGCTGCCCGGGTTGATCTCGGCGGCCTTGTCGGCGCCGATGGCCCGCAGGTCCCACTGGTCGGCCTCGAGCGGCTCGCTCTGGCCCGCCGCGTCGGACGCCTTCTCGATCTTCGCGGCCTCAGCCTTCGACAGGACCTGCGCGGCCCCCTCGTCGGTGGTCCCCGCGGCGGTCAGCGGCGCGGTACGCGTGGCACCCGCCGACTGCACACCGCGCACCGCGCGTATCTGCGCGCCGAAGTCGGGGTTCGCCGAGTGCACGACGAGCACGCCGATCTTGTCGTACGACGCGACCAGGGTGCCGTCGGCCGCGGCGATCGCCTTCTTCACCGACTCGATCGTGCGGTGGTCCACCTTCGTGTTGACGACGTACGCCAGCGTCCCGGCCTCGGCCGCCTGGGCGGTCGACGCCGTGACGGGAGCCGCGGTGGCGGCCGTCGGCAGGAATCCGACGGCGGCGGTCAGCGACAGCACGACGGGCACCGCGAGAGCGAGGCGGCGTCTGGAAGGCAGATGAGCCATGGGGTCTCCACATCATCCGGAACAAGGGGGACCCGCCCGCGGCGTCTGGGCAGGTACATGACGGGTTGTGCTCCGCCGAAACTATCTCCCCGACTCGCCGGCCAGCAATGACTCCCGGAAGATCGAAGCCGCGACTTACGAAAGAACCCGATCGGTTGAACCCGCCCTCGCGTGCCGCCGTGCCCTTGGGAAGGGAGCCCGTGCACGATCGAGCCCCCGCCCGACCCGCCATCCGCAATGCGAGGAGACTCCGTGGCCACCGAGACACCGCCCCCCTCGAATACCCAAGCCCAACTCCCCTCCACCGAGGAGTTCGTCGCGGTGCAGGAGAGCGCGGAGTTCGGTGAGCTGCGCGGCTCCTACCGCGGCTTCGCCTTCCCGCTGACCGTCGCCTTCATCGCCTGGTACCTGCTCTACGTCCTGCTCTCCAACTACGCGGGCGACTTCATGGGCACCAAGCTCTTCGGCAACGTCAACGTGGCCCTCGCCCTGGGCCTCGCCCAGTTCCTCACCACGTTCCTCATCGCCTGGTGGTACGCGCGCCACGCCGCCGCCAAGCTCGACCCCAAGGCCGAGGCCATCAAGACCCGGATGGAGGGCGGCGCATGAGCCCCGCACAGCACACCACCCTGCTCGCCGCCGGTGCGGCCAGTGAGCACCGGGCGCTGATCATCACCCTGTTCGCGGTGTTCGTCGCGGCGACCCTCGTCATCACCGTCTGGGCGGGCCGCCAGACCAAGGACGCGGCCGACTTCTACGCGGGCGGCCGCCAGTTCACCGGCTTCCAGAACGGCCTCGCCGTCTCCGGCGACTACATGTCCGCCGCGTCCTTCCTCGGCATCGCGGGCGCCATCGCCCTCTTCGGCTACGACGGCTTCCTGTACTCCATCGGCTTCCTGGTCGCCTGGCTCGTCGCCCTCCTCCTGGTCGCCGAGCCGCTGCGCAACTCCGGCCGCTACACCATGGGCGACGTCCTCGCGTACCGCATGCGCCAGCGCCCGGTCCGCACCGCGGCCGGCACCTCGACCATCGTCGTGTCGATCTTCTACCTGCTGGCCCAGATGGCCGGCGCGGGCGTCCTGGTCTCCCTGCTCCTCGGCATCACCAGCGACGGCGGCAAGATCGGCATCGTCGCCCTGGTCGGCGTACTGATGATCGTCTACGTCACGGTCGGCGGCATGAAGGGCACCACCTGGGTCCAGATGGTCAAGGCGGTCCTGCTGATCGCCGGCGCCCTGCTGCTGACCTTCATGGTCCTGCTGAAGTTCGACTTCAACGTCTCGGACCTGCTCGGCTCGGCCGCCGACAACAGCGGCAAGGGCGCCGCCTTCCTGGAACCCGGCCTGAAGTACGGCGCCACCGGCACCACCAAGCTGGACTTCATCTCCCTCGGCATCGCCCTGGTCCTCGGCACCGCCGGCCTGCCGCACATCCTGATCCGCTTCTACACCGTCCCCACCGCCCAGGCCGCCCGTAAGTCGGTCATCTGGGCCATCGGCCTGATCGGCTCCTTCTACCTGATGACCCTCGCCCTCGGCTTCGGCGCCGCCGCGCTGATCAAGCCGGACGAGATCGTCGCCTCCAACAAGGCGGGCAACACGGCCGCACCGCTCCTCGCCCTGCACCTCGGCGGCGTCGACTCCAACTGGGGCGCGATCCTGCTGGCCACCATCTCCGCGGTCGCCTTCGCCACCATCCTCGCGGTCGTCGCGGGCCTGACCCTGGCCTCGTCCTCCTCCTTCGCCCACGACATCTACGCCAACGTCATCAAGAAGGGCGAGGCCTCCGAGAAGCAGGAGATCAACGCGGCCCGCTGGGCCACCGTCGGCATCGGCGCCGTCTCCATCCTCCTCGGCGCCCTCGCCCGCGACCTCAACGTCGCCGGCCTGGTCGCCCTCGCCTTCGCGGTCGCCGCCTCCGCCAACCTCCCGACCATCCTCTACAGCCTCTTCTGGAAGCGGTTCACCACCTCCGGAGCCCTCTGGTCGATCTACGGCGGCCTCGTCACCGCGGTCGGCCTGGTGCTGTTCTCCCCGGTCGTCTCCGGCAAGCCCACCTCGATGTTCCCGGACGTCGACTTCCACTGGTTCCCCCTGGAGAACCCCGGCATCATCTCCATCCCCGTCGGCTTCCTCCTCGGCATCGTCGGCACCCTCCTGTCGAAGGAGGAGCCCGACCAGGGCAAGTACGCCGAGCTGGAGGTCCGCTCCCTGACGGGCACCGGAGCCCACTGATCCCCTCCGGGAAAAGCGGCCGCGTCGTCACCCCCTGCGACGCGGCCGCGTCCTGCTTCGCGGGATCGGGCTCTCTCGCTGTCAGCGGCGTCACGTAGGCTCACAGGTGACGACAGAAAGAACGCGATCCACCGCTCCACCGATCCACCAATCCACAACGGGGAGGGGGCCCACGTGCTCATCGACACCTACGGCCGAGTGGCCACCGACCTGAGGGTCTCGCTGACCGACCGGTGCAACCTGCGCTGTACGTACTGCATGCCCGAGGAGGGCCTGCAGTGGCTGGCCAAGCCCGACCTCCTCACGGACGACGAGATCGTCCGCCTCATCGACATAGCGGTCTCCACGCTCGGCATCGAGGAGGTCCGCTTCACCGGCGGCGAACCGCTGCTGCGCCCCGGCCTCGTCGGCATCGTCGAGCGGGTGGCGGCCCTGACCCCGCGCCCCCGGATGTCCCTGACGACCAACGGCATCGGCCTCAAGCGCACCGCCACCGCCCTCAAGGCGGCCGGCCTGGACCGGGTCAACGTCTCCCTCGACACCCTTCGCCCGGACGTCTTCAAGACCCTCACCCGCCGCGACCGCCACCACGACGTCCTCGACGGCCTCCAGGCCGCCCGCGACGCCGGCCTCACCCCGGTCAAGGTCAACACCGTCCTCATGCCCGGCCTCAACGAGGACGAGGCCCCCGACCTCCTGGCCTGGGCGGTGGAGCACGACTACGAACTCCGCTTCATCGAACAGATGCCCCTGGACGCCCAGCACGGCTGGAAGCGCGAGGACATGGTCACCGCCGGAGACATCCTCGCCTCGCTCCGCACCCGCTTCGACCTCACCCCCGAGGACCAGGGCGAGCGCGGCTCCGCCCCCGCCGAACGCTGGCTGGTCGACGGCGGCCCGCACCGCGTGGGCGTCATCGCCTCCGTCACCCGCCCCTTCTGCGCGGCCTGCGACCGCACCCGCCTCACCGCCGACGGCCAGGTCCGCACCTGCCTCTTCGCCCGCGAGGAGACCGACCTCCGCGCAGCCCTGCGCTCCGACGCGCCCGACGAGGAGATAGCCCGCATCTGGCGCCTGGCGATGTGGGGCAAGAAGGCAGGCGCGGGCCTGGACGACCCGTCGTTCGTCCAGCCGGACCGCCCGATGTCCGCCATCGGGGGCTAGGACCCTTCTGCCGGGACTTCAGACGTCCCGCGCGTCCCAGTCGCTCAACGGAACCACGTCCTTCAGGAACCCCCGCACCCCGAGAAACTGCGAAAGATGCTCCCGGTGCTCCTCACACGCGAGCCACGTCTTCCGCCGCTCCGGCGTATGAATCTTCGGGTTGTTCCACGCCAACACCCACACCGCATCGACACGGCACCCCTTGGCGGAACAGATGGGAGTCTCGTCAGTCACAGTTCCGTCGTTCCGTCTCACTGATGCACACAAAAAAGGCGACGCCGAGCAGCCACGGGGGGAGCTGCCCGGCGTCGGTCCGTCGCTCCGACGGGGGATGCGGAGCGCGTACGAAGTATGTCACGGCCGACCCGTCGCACGGCACCGGAACAGCATGATTGATCTGAGCTTTTCTTGAGGTTGGCGCACGGGCACCTCATGGCCGCTGCTCAGCCTGGTCCTCCGGAACCGATTCCGTCCCGGAACCGTCCGAGCCGTCCGCCCGAGGCGGCGCGATCATGGGCTGTACACGGGCGGTGACGAACGTGGAGGGCAACCCCGGCGCGTTCTCCCGCCCCGCATTGGCGATCACCACCGCGACATAGGGCAGGACCGCCCCCAACACGAGTGCCACGATCGCGACATGACGTTCCACGTTCCAGAGGGTCGCCGCGAGGATCACCGACACCGTACGGATCGCCATCGAGATCACGTACCGCCGCTGCCGGCCGCGCACGTCGTCCTGGAGCCCCTGCCGGGCGCCGGTGATCCGGAACACCTGGGCGTTCCCGCCGCCACCATGCTTCCGCATCACATTCCACCGTCCGCCCACATCGAACTCTCCCCGGCACTCCACGTTACGCCGCGGCTGCGCCGCCATCGAGACCGGGTCGCCCGCCGCCTGGGCGTACGTCGTGCGCCTTGGCACGTATGGTCGCACCCGACATGCGCCGTACGGGCCACGGAACCAGACTGAGGGCAATGCTCACGTCGGGCCGTACGAGGAGGCAGCCATGGGCTGGTTGTGGGCGATCATCGTGGGATTGGTACTGGGACTGATCGCCAAGGCGATCATCCCGGGCAAGCAGCACAGCCCCCTCTGGCTGGTCACCATCTTCGGCATCATCGGCGCGATCATCGGCAACGCGATCGCCCGCGGCTTCGGCGTGGAGGAAACAGCGGGCATCGACTGGTGGCGCCACCTCTTCCAGTTGGGAGCAGCGATCGTGGTGGTAGCCCTGGGAGACAGGGCGTACACGGCAACGCTCGGCAAGAGAAAGCAGCGGGCGTGAACGGGAAGGCGCCCCGATGGAGTGAGGCGCCCCAAAGGGGCAGCCTCAAGGGGCGCGGGGAACTGCGCGATCAACCACGACGAACCCGCGGCCGGCAGAAACCCGCACCCCTACGGCGCTACGCTCCCGTCAACTCAACGGCGGCAAGATTCCTCTTCCCCCGCCGCAGCACCAGCCACCGCCCGTGCAGCAGCTCTTCCTCGGCCGGGACGGAGTCCTCCGCCGTGACCTTCACGTTGTTCACGTAGGCCCCGCCCTCCTTCACGGTCCGCCGCGCAGCCGACTTGCTGGCCACCAGCCCGACCTCCGCGAACAGGTCCACGACCGGCCCCAGCTCGGCGACCTGGATGTGCGGCACCTCGGACAGCGCCGCCGCCAGCGTCCGCTCGTCGAGCTCGGCCAGCTCACCCTGGCCGAAGAGCGCACGGCTCGCGGCGATCACGGCGGCCGTCTGGTCGGCGCCGTGCACCAGCGTCGTCAGCTCCTCGGCCAGCGCCCGCTGCGCGGCCCGCGCCTGCGGCCGCTCCTGGGTCTGCTGCTCCAGCTCCTCCAGCTCCGTACGGGACTTGAAGGACAGGATCCGCAGGTAGCCGGAGATGTCCCGGTCGTCCACGTTCAGCCAGAACTGGTAGAACGCGTACGGGGTGGTCATCTCGGGGTCGAGCCAGACTGCACCGCCCTCGGTCTTGCCGAACTTGGTGCCGTCCGCCTTGGTCATCAGCGGCGTCGCCAGCGCGTGGACCTCCGCGTGCGGTTCCAGCTTGTGGATCAGGTCCAGGCCGGCGGTGAGGTTGCCCCACTGGTCGCTGCCGCCCTGCTGGAGCGTGCAGCCGTAGCGCCGGAAGAGCTGGAGGAAGTCCATGCCCTGGAGGATCTGGTAGCTGAACTCGGTGTAGCTGATGCCCTGGTCGGACTCCAGGCGCCGGGCCACGGAGTCTTTCGTGAGCATCTTGTTGACGCGGAAGTGCTTGCCGATGTCCCGGAGGAACTCGATCGCGGACAGGCCCGCGGTCCAGTCGAGGTTGTTGACCATCACGGCCGCGTTCTCGCCCTCGAAGGACAGGAACGGTTCGATCTGGGAGCGCAGCTTGCCGACCCAGCCGGCGACCGTCTCCGGGTCGTTCAGTGTGCGCTCAGCCGTCGGGCGGGGGTCGCCGATCAGGCCCGTGGCCCCGCCGACCAGCGCCAGCGGCCGGTGACCGGCCTGCTGGAGCCGACGCACGGTGAGCACCTGCACCAGGTGCCCCACGTGCAACGAGGGCGCGGTCGGGTCGAAGCCGCAATAGAACGTGACGGGACCGTCCGCGAGCGCCTTGCGCAAGGCGTCCTCGTCGGTGGACAGGGAGAACAGGCCCCGCCACTTCAGCTCGTCGACGATGTCCGTCACGGTTCTCGTATCTCCTTGAAAATTGAAAAAGTGGGCTCGTGGTCAGTACGAGGTTATACGCCCTGACTGACAGAGCTCATATTGAAATCCGGCACCCGCAGCGCCGGCATCGCGGCCCTGGTGAACCAGTCGCTCCACTCCCGGGGCAGCGTCTTCTCCGTGCGCCCGGCCTCCACGGCCCGGCCCAGCAGATCGACCGGCGACTCGTTGAACCGGAAGTTGTTCACCTCGCCCACGACCTCGCCGTCCTCGACGAGGTACACGCCGTCCCGGGTCAGACCGGTCAGCAACAGGGTCGCCGGGTCGACCTCGCGGATGTACCACAGGCAGGTCAGCAGCAGCCCGCGCGTGGTGCTCGCGACCATCTCCTCCAGGGAGCGGTCCGTGCCGCCGTCGAGGATCAGGTTGTCGATCGCGGGGGCGACGGGCAGCCCGGTCAGGGTGGCGCTGTGCCGGCTGGTGATCAGGTTCTTCAGCCGGCCCTCGCCGACCCACTCGGTGGCGGTCAGCGGCAGCCCGTTGTCGAACACCGACGAGTCGCCCCCGGAGGAGTGGGCGAGCATGAAGGGCGCCGACTCCAGACCCGGCTCGTGCGGGTCGCTGCGCAGGGTCAGCGGCAGCTCGGTCAGCCGCTCGCCGAGACGGGTGCCGCCGCCGGGCTGGGAGAACACCGTCCGGCCCTCGGCCGCGTCCCGGCCCGACGCCGACCACATCTGGTAGATCAGCAGGTCCGCGACCGCGGTCGGCGGCAGCAGCGTCTCGTACCGCCCGGCGGGCAGTTCGATCCGCCGCTTCGCCCAGCCGAGGCGTACGGCGAGCTCGGCGTCGAGCGCCGCCGGGTCGACGTCCTTGAAGTCCCGCGTGGAGCGTCCCGCCCAGGCCGAGCGCGTACGGTCCGGGGACTTGGCGTTGAGCTCCAGGGTCCCGTTCGGCTGGTCGTGCCGCAGCCGCAGCCCCGTGGACGTGCCCACGTACGTCGACACCAGCTCGTGGTTGGCGAAGCCGTACAGCTCGCGCCCGCCCGCACGCGCGCGTGCGAAGGACTCGCCCAGCGCGGGCGCGAAGTCGGCGAACACGGCGGACGACGTCTCCGCGGGCGCCTCGGTGAACTCGGGGGACACCGAATCACCGGTGACCAGGGGCTGCGCGTCCTCGGCGGGCCCCGCACCGCGCGCGGCGGCCTCGGCGGCCCGCACCAGCGGCTCCAGTTCGTCGGCGGTCACGGCGGCCCGCGAGACGACCCCGGAGGCGGTGCCCTCCTTGCCGTCGACCGTCGCGATCACGGTGAGCGTACGCGAGCGCGTGACGCCGTTGGTCGTCAGCGCGTTGCCGGCCCAGCGCAGGTTCGCCGTCGACTGCTCGTCGGCGATCACCACGCACCCGTCGGCCCGCGACAGCCCGAGGGCGCGCTCGACGACCTCGTGCGGCTTGTTGGTACGGGCGCTCATCGACCGGCCTCCTGCGTGGTGTTCAGAATGTTGACGCCCTTGAACAGGGCCGACGGGCAGCCGTGCGACACGGACGCGACCTGCCCCGGCTGGGCCTTGCCACAGTTGAAGGCACCACCGAGGACATAGGTCTGCGGACCGCCGACCGCCGCCATGGACCCCCAGAAGTCGGTGGTCGTCGCCTGGTAGGCCACGTCCCGCAGCTGCCCGGTGATCCGCCCGTTCTCGATCCTGAAGAACCGCTGGCCGGTGAACTGGAAGTTGTACCGCTGCATGTCGATGGACCAGGACCGGTCCCCGACCACATAGATCCCCCGGTCGACACTCCCGATCAGATCCTCGGTCGACATCCCCGCCGGATCCGGCCGCAGCGACACGTTGGCCATGCGCTGCACCGGCACATGCCCCGGCGAGTCGGCATACGCGCACCCGTTCGACCGCCCCAGGCCGGTCAGCTTCGCGATCCGCCGGTCCAGCTGGTAGCCGACGAGGGTGCCGTTCTTCACCAGGTCCCAGGACTGGCCCTCGACGCCCTCGTCGTCGTACCCGATCGTCGCCAGGCCGTGCTCGGCGGTGCGGTCGCCGGTGACGTTCATCAGGTCTGAGCCGTAGCGCAGCTTGCCGAGCTGGTCGAAGGTGGCGAAGGAGGTGCCGGCGTAGGCGGCCTCGTAGCCGAGCGCGCGGTCCAGCTCGGTGGCGTGCCCGATGGACTCGTGGATGGTCAGCCACAGGTTGGACGGGTCGACGACCAGGTCGTACAGCCCGGCGTCCACGCTGGGCGCCCGCATCTTCTCCGCGAGCAGCTCCGGCATCCGCTCCAGTTCGTCGTCCCAGTCCCAGCCGGTCCCGGTGAGGTACTCCCAGCCCCGGCCGACGGGCGGCGCGATCGTCCGCATCGAGTCGAACTCGCCGCTGGACTCGTCGACGGAGACCGCCGTCAGCGACGGATGCAGCCGCACCCGCTGCTGGGTGGTCACCGTCCCCGCCGTGTCGGCGTAGAACTTGTTCTCGTGAACGGTGAGCAGCGAGGCGTCGACATGATTGACCCCGGCGCCCGCCAGCAGCCGGTGGCTCCACTCGGCCAGCAGCGCGGTCTTCTCCTCGTCGGGCACGGTGAACGGATCGATCTCGTACGACGAGATCCACGTCCGGTCGGCGTGCACGGGCTCGTCGGCCAGCTCAACCCGCTCGTCGGCCCCCGCGGCCTTGATGACCTGCGCGGACAGCTTGGCCATCGCCACGGCCTGCGAAGCGACCCGGGCGGCCGCGTCCATCGTCAGATCCACGCCGGACGCGAACCCCCACGTCCCGCCGTGCACCACCCGCACCGCGTACCCCAGGTCGGTCGTGTCCGACGACCCGGACGGCTTGGCGTCCCGCAGCCGCCACGACGCACTGCGCACCCGCTCGAACCGGAAGTCGGCATGCTCGGCCCCGAGCGCACGCGCGCGTGCGAGAGCGGCGTCGGCGAGGGCGCGTAGGGGTAGGGCCGTGAAGCTTTCATCGATGGTATGAGGCACCTGCGTCTCTTCCTGTTGGCATGGCAGTGACCGGTGGTCGCTCCGATCATGTCGCGGAGACCGGTATGCGGACCATACGTTTCCGGCAGCGCGCCCGGTGATATGTGAACGCCCTGTCGGCACCGGTCGTGCGGGACAGTAGGGTGGATCAGTTGCGTGGTGTGCTTCCCCATGGGCGTCGGCTCGCGGACACAGCGTGACAGAGCGGATTCACGAAGTTCGAGGGGGCCCTGTCGATCCATGGACGTTTTCGGTGTCCATCACGACCTCATCGCCGAGTACGAGGCGTTCACGAGCTCACTCGTCGCGGTGCGGGACCCGGACATCGAACGCCACCTGGACGACGAACGGCGGCGCCGGACCCGCTGGCCCGACCCCAAACTCGCCCTGAACCCCACCTTCCGCAGCGGCGGAACCGTTGCCGCGATGTGCGACGACGGCCTGCTGCACTCGACGTGCCGGGAGTACTTCCGGCACAAGGAGCACGAGAACGACCCCGGCAGCCGGACCCTCTCCCTCCACCAGCACCAGCGGGAGGCCATCGTGGCCGCCGACCGTGGTGACTCGTACGTCGTGACCACGGGCACCGGCTCCGGCAAGAGCCTCACCTACATCGTGCCGATCGTCCACCAGGTGCTGCGCGACCCCAATCCCGACGGGATCTCGGCGATCGTCGTCTATCCCATGAACGCGCTGGCCAACAGCCAGCTCCACGAGCTGAAGAAGTACCTCACCTGGGGTGTCCCCGAGGACCGTCGCAAGGTGACCTTCGCCCGGTACACCGGCCAGGAGGACTCCGAGCAGAAGCTCCAGGTCCTGCGGAACAAGCCGGACATCCTGCTCACCAACTACGTGATGCTGGAGTACCTGCTCACCCGCCCCGACGAGCGGCGGGAGCTGATCGGGGCCGCCCGGGGCCTCCGGTTCCTCGCTCTCGACGAGCTGCACACCTACCGGGGCCGCCAGGGTGCCGATGTGGCACTCCTCGTACGACGGCTGCGGGACGCCTGTGAGGCGCCGAACCTCCAGTGCGTCGGGACGTCGGCGACGATGGCCACCAGCGTCACCTTCGCCGAGGCCCGCGAGGAGATCGCGAAGGTCGCCACACGCCTGTTCGGTACGGAGATCCGCCCGGACCGTGTCATCGGCGAGACGCTGGAGCGCTCGACCGACCCGGGCACCGACGTCCTACCCGGCGTCCATCCCCGAGCCCCTCTCGCCGACGCCGTACGCCGTGCGGCAGCCGACCCCGACGAGCTGCCCACCGGGTACAAAGCTCTCAGCAACGACCCTCTTGCCGTCTGGGTCGAGGACACCGTCGGACTCGCCGTTGAGGAACCCGGCGGGCGCCTCGTACGCCGTCCCCCGCTCACGATTCCGCAGGCCGCCGGGCTGCTCGCCGACGCGAGCGGGAAGCCCGCCGAGGACTGCCGCCGGGCCATCGAGGCGGTGCTGAAGGCCGGAGCCAAGGCCCGGCACCCGCAGCTCGGCAGGCCGCTGTTCGCCTTCCGGCTGCACCAGTTCCTGTCCAAGGGCGACACGGTGTACGTCAGCTTCGAGCCGCCCGGTCACCGCCACCTGACCAGCCAGTACCAGACCCGGGTCCCCGACCACCGGGACAAGCCGCTCGTGCCCCTGCACTTCTGCCGGGACTGCGGCAAGGAGTACCTGGTGGTCACCCGCCCCACCGAGCACGAGGGGGCGCTCTTCGAGGCGCGCGAGGATCCGGACGCGCCGGCGGCCGACGGCGACGGCTTCCTGTACGTGAGCGACGACCGGCCCTGGCCCGAGGAGCACGACCAGGAGGCGGTGTTCCGGCGGCTTCCGGCCAGCTGGGTCGAGACGGACGACGACGGACGGTCCTCGGTCGTGAAGGCACGCTCGGGAGATCTCCCCCAGGAGGTGTGGATCGGCCCCGACGGCCGCGCCGCCGAGCCGGGCACGGGCCTGCGCGCCTGGTGGATCGCCGCCCCGTTCCGCTTCTGCCTGCACTGCCGCACCTCGTACGAGCAGCTGCGCCTCAAGGACCTCGCCAAGCTGGGCACCTTCTCCGCGGAGGGCCGCAGTTCCGCGGTCTCGCTCATCAGCTCCCGTGTGGTGCGCTCCCTGCGGGAGCAGCCGGAACTGAGGAAGCGGGCGCGCAAGCTCCTCACCTTCGTCGACAACCGTCAGGACGCCAGTCTCCAGGCCGGCCACTTCAACGACTTCGCCCTCGTCAGCCAGGTACGCGGCGCCCTGTACCGGGCCCTCGAGACGGCGGGGGAGCCGGGGCTGACCTACGACCGGCTCCCGCAGGCCGTGTTCGACGCCCTCGCCCTGCCCCTGGACACCTACGCCAAAGTGCCGACCGCCAGGTTCCACCAGCGCGACCTCGCCCAGTCGGCACTGCGTGAAGTGCTCGCGTACCGCGTCTACGCCGACCTGGAGCGCGGCTGGCGCGTCACCATGCCCAACCTCTCCCAGACCGGTCTGCTGCGTTTCGACTACACCGACCTCGCGGAGATCGCCGCGACCGACGAGTGCTGGGAGGGGTGCCACCCTCTGCTCACCGGTGACACGGCCGACCACCGCGAGCAGCTGGCCCGCAACCTCCTCGACGAGCTGCGCCGCGCGCTGGCTGTCGAGGTGGAGTGCCTCACCCAGGAGGGCTTCGACCGGCTCGGCAGCGTCAGCGAAACACACCTCGTGGCGCCGTGGGCCCTCTCAGCACGCGAACCACGCGTCCGGGCCCGCATGGCGTACGCGGGGCCCGGCAGGACCGGTACGGCGGCCGACGCGGTGCATCTCAGCGGTCTGGGCGGTTACGGCCGCTACCTGCGACGCATCGGCCAGTTCTCCTCGCTGCCCGGCCAGGCGGGCAGGCGCATCCCGGTCGCCGACGCCGACGCGGTCATCCGCGACCTGATGCGCGTACTGCGCGAGTGCGGACTGCTGGCCGTCGTCCAGGAGGAGCGCGACGGCTCCTACGGCCATCAGCTGCGCGCTTCCGCCCTGCGCTGGTTCCCCGGCGACGGCACACGTCCCGAGCCCGACCCCGTGCGCAAGGTGACCGACGCGGACGCCGACGTCCGCGTCAACCCGTACTTCCGCGACCTCTACCGCGCCGGAGCCGCCGGGCTCACCGGCATCCGGGCCCACGAGCACACCGCACAGGTCGACTCCACCATCCGCCGCCTCCGCGAGGACGCGTTCCGTGAGGGCGACCTGGAGATCCTCTACTGCTCCCCGACGATGGAGCTCGGTGTCGACATCGCCGAGCTCAACGCCGTCGGCATGCGCAACGTCCCGCCCACCCCGGCCAACTACGCGCAGCGTTCCGGGCGCGCGGGCCGCAGTGGGCAGCCCGCGCTCGTCACCACGTACTGCTCCACGGGTTCCCCGCACGACCAGTACTACTTCCGCCGCCCCGGCCTCATGGTCTCCGGCAGCGTCACCCCGCCCCGCCTCGACCTCGCCAACGAGGAGCTGATCCGTTCCCACGTCCACGCCGTCTGGCTCGCCGAGACGGGCGTGCACCTCGGCAGCCGTCTCACAGACGTGCTGGACGCGGAGACCGCCGATGGGGACGGGCGGTGGCCGCTGGCCCTGCTGCCACAGGTGAGGGCCGACCTGGACAGCGAGACGGGGCGACTCCGGGCGATCAGCCGGGCCACCGAGGTCCTAACCCCGCTCGGCGACGAGCTCTCGAAGTCCTCCTGGTGGTACGAGGGCTGGGTGGAGCGCACGGTCCGCCAGGCGCTGGGCAGCCTGGACGCCGGGTGCGAGCGCTGGCGCCGGCTGTACCGCACGGCCCGCACCGAGGTCGAACAGCAGCACCGCCGGGCCAACGACCTCTCCCTCAGCCGCAGGGACCGCGACATCGCGGCCGGCCGGCGGGCCGAGGCCGAGAACCAGCTGAGGCTCCTGCGCAACGAGGCCGACAGCGAGTCGTACAGCGACTTCTACACCTATCGCTACTTCGCCTCCGAGGGCTTCCTGCCCGGCTACTCGTTCCCCCGGCTGCCACTGGCCGCGTACGTCCCCGGGGAGCGGTCCGCCGGGATGTACGGCCAGCGCAACGGCGCCTACATCCAGCGGCCCCGCTTCATCGCGATCGGTGAGTTCGGGCCCGGCGCGCTGATCTACCACGAGGGCAACCGCTACACCATCGACCGGGTGACGGTCCCGATGGGCGACCGGCCCGGGCAGGTGGCGACCAGCGACATCAGGCTGTGCGAGGCGTGCGGCTACTGGCACGACCGCGTCGAGGGCGCCGACCGCTGCGAGAACTGTGACGTCCCGCTCCACCGCACCCTGCCCAAGCTGATGCAGCTCACCCAGGTGCACGCGGAGCCGCGCCGCCGGATCTCCTCCGACGAGGAGGAGCGCCTGAAGCGGGGCTTTCACCTGCGGACCGTCTACCGGTACGCGCCCGGCGGCGCCTACGAGGCCCAGGTACGCGGCGTCGACGGCACCCTCCTCGCCGAGGTGGCCTATGGCGACTCCGCGACCGTCCGCGTCCTCAACCTCGGCTACCGCAAGCGCGAGGCCAAGGACCGCTCGGGACAGGGCTTCTGGCTGGACCCGGTCACCGGCCGCTGGCTGTCGGAGAGCAAGGCGGCCCGCCGGACGCAGGAGGAGTCGGCCGAGGAGGAGGCCCTCGCGACCTTCGACCGGGCCCAGCGCACCCTCCAGGTCATCCCCTACGCGCAGGACACGAAGAACATCGCCGTGTTCCGGCTGGCCGAGCCGGTGGACGACGTCACCGCCGTCTCCCTGCGCTACGCGCTGGAACGCGGGATCGAGGCCCACTTCCAGCTGGAGGACTCCGAGCTGGAGAGCGAGGACCTGCCGGACGCCGAGCGACGCGGCCGGACCCTGTTCGTGGAGAGCGCGGAGGGCGGCGCGGGCGTGCTGCGGCGCCTGTACGACGACGATGACGCCCTCGCGCTGGTGGCGAGGGAAGCCCTGCGGATCATCCATTACGACGAGGACGGCAAGGACCTCGACCGCGCGGAGGGCGCGTCCGAGCGCTGTGAACTGGGGTGCTACGACTGCCTGTTGTCGTACTCCAATCAAGGCTTCCACCGGCGTATCGACCGGCACACCGCCGCCCCCTGGCTGGTCGCCCTGGCGCGGTCCTGCACCCGCGACGACTCCCGACGTGGACGGGCGTCGGCCCCCATGCGCCTGCGGGAACCCCAACGCCCGTCCACGCCGGACACGCCGGTCGAGGCGTTCGTACGGCTCCTCGAGGACGGCGGCCACCGTCTCCCCGACGAGACCGTCGGCGAGATCGCCGACATCGTCTACCACCTCCCCGGCGCCGACGTCGCCGTGTTCCTGGAGCACGAGGGGGCCCGCCACCTCGGCGAACAGGACGAGTACCGCATGATGGACGAGGGCTGGCTGGTGATCAGGGCCGGCGCCGAACCCGACTGGAAGGACACCGTGCGCGCATACCCCGACGTCTTCGGCATCGGCCGCGACCACAGGGGAGGCGACCGATGAGCACCGCGGCAGACCGGGCGCCCGGCACCCTCGTACGCGCCCGGGACCGCGACTGGGTCGTGCTGCCAGGCAGCACCGAGGAGCTGGTGCTCGCCCAACCGCTGGACGGCGACCGGGAGTTCGTGGCGGCTCTCTTCCCCGACGAGGTCGGCGAGCCGGGCTTCGGCCGGCCGAAGGCCCTGTCCGGCGAGGCCGGGGACTTCGCCTCCGCGTCGTTGCTGCGCACCGCCCTGCGCATCGCCTCGACGGCGGGCGCGGGCCCCTTCCGCTCCCTGAACTCGGTCGCCGTCGAACCCCGCCAGTACCAGCTGGTGCCGCTGATGATGGCGCTGCGCATGGATCCCGTGCGCCTGCTGATCGGCGACGACGTCGGGATCGGCAAGACCGTCGAGTCGGCCCTGATCGCCAGGGAGCTCATGGAGCAGGGCTCCGCCCGCAACATGGCCGTGCTGTGTTCTCCCTCGCTGGCCGAGCAGTGGCAGCGCGAGCTGCGCGACAAGTTCGGGATGGAACCGGAGCTGGTCCTGCCGTCCACGGCCGCGCGGCTGCAGAAGGCGATCGACGACCCCAACCTGTCGATCTTCGACCACTACAAGGTCACGGTCGTCTCCACCGACTTCATCAAGCAGGACGAACGCCGCGACGCCTTCCGCCACCACTGCCCCGACATCCTCATCGTCGACGAGGCCCACAGCTGCGTCGGCACCGGCGGCAACGAACAGCAGAAACGGTACGAACTGCTGTCCGCGCTCGCCGACCGCACCGACCGAGACCGCCACCTCATCCTCGTCACCGCCACTCCGCACAGCGGTGACCCGCAGGCGTTCGCCAAGCTGACAGGCCTGCTCGACCCGTCCCTGCGGACCCTCGACACCACCCGCTCCGCCGACCGCGACAAACTCGCCCGCCACTTCGTGCAGCGCCGCCGCCACGACATCAAGCGGTACGTCGGCCAGGAGACGCCCTTCCCCGAGGACCGGGACACCCAGGACGCCCTCTACCGGCTCGACACCGAGTACGCCCGTCTCGTCGCCGACGTCCTCGCCTACACCCGCCGGCAGGTGCGCGGCCCCGGCGGGGAGCACCACCAGCAGATGTCCTGGTGGACGGCGCTCACCCTGCTGCGCTGCGTCCTGTCCTCGCCCGCCGCGGCGGCGGCGACCCTGCGCACCCGCTCCATGATCGCCGCCACCCGTACCGCCGCCGAGGCCGCCAAACTGGGCGCTGCCGCCGCGTTCGAGCTGACCGACGACGAGACCGCCGAGGGCATGGACCTGGTGCCCGGCGCCCTCCCCGGGGACGAGTCCACCGCGTCCGGGGCGCCGGGCCCGGACCGCAGGAGCGAGGTCGAGATCCTCACCGAGTTCGCCGCGCGCGCGGACACCCTCGCGGGACTCGAAAAGGACGCCAAACTCCGCATTCTCGTCGACCGGGTCAAACGGCAGCTCGTCGACGGCTACGACCCGATCGTCTTCTGCCACTACATCCCGACCGCCGAGTACGTCGCCCAACACCTCAAGGAGGAACTGGGTCGCAGCGCGAGCGTCGAGGCGGTCACCGGCACCCTCCACCCCGACGCCCGTCAGGCCCGGGTCGACGAACTGACCGCCCGGCGCGGCCGACACGTCCTGGTCGCCACGGACTGTCTCTCCGAGGGCGTCAACCTCCAGGAACACTTCGGCGCCGTCATCCACTACGACCTGTCCTGGAACCCGACCCGCCATCTCCAGCGCGCGGGTCGCGTGGACCGGTTCGGCCAGCCGCGCCGCCGCGTCCGCGAGATCACCGTCTACGACACAGACACCGGCATCGACGGCCTCGTCCTGAAGGTGCTCATCCAGAAGCACAAGGACATCGCCGACCAGACCGGCGTGGCCGTCCTAGTCCCCGACCAGGGCCGCGGCGTCCTCGAAGCCCTGGCCAGCGCCCTGCTGTTGCGCGGCCGGCAGCCCGAGGGACAGCTCACTCTCGACTTCGAGGACGACCCCGACTTCGGCCGGGCCCGCGAGGCCCTGCACAAGGAGTGGGAGTCGGCCGCCGAGCGGGAGTCCAAGGTGCTGACGAAGTTCGCGCACTCCGGGCTGCGTCCCGAGGAGGTGGAGGCCGAACTGGACGCGCTGCGGCAGGCGTTGGGGGACCCCGGCGACATCGCCGTGTTCACCCGTGAGGCCCTCGCCCAGCTTGGCGCCCAGCCGACCGGTGACGCCCGCGACCGGGGCTTCAAGGCCCCCGTCGACCCGCTGCCCACCGGCCTCAAGCACGCCCTCGGCTTCTACGAGGACACCGACCAGAGCACGGCCCCCGGCGCCGCGCCCAAGGCGAAGGCCAAGGGCCGGGCCAAGTCGGCTGCCCGCGACCTCGTCTTCCGCGAGGACCTCCCGGTCGCCCGCGGGGAACACGCCCTGTCCCGCACGGACCCCGCCGTACGCGCCCTGGCCCGCTACCTCCTCGACGCGGCCGTCGACACCGACCTACCGAAGGAGGAGCGCCCCGCCCGGCGCCTGGGCGTGATCCGCACCGCGGCCGTGGACCGCCGTACCGTGCTGGTGCTCGCCCGCTATCGCTTCCGCCTCACCCTGCCCGGCCGGACGTCCGCCGACGATCGGCGCGTCCTCGTCGCCGACGACGCCCAGGTCCTCGCCTGGCGCACCGCCGACGACGGCCACCGCACCTGGCTGTCCGACGAGGAGACCGCCGCCCTGCTCACCGCCACCCCCGACCTCAACACCCTGCCCGCCCTGCGCGACCAGCAGGCGGCACGGGCGGCGGCGGAACTGAGGGACGAAGAGGTGGAGGCGCACCTGACCGAGCGCGGACGGCTTCTCGCCGACCGGCTGCGCGACGCCCATCAGCGAGTCCGCGAGGCCGCGGGCCAGCGTGGCCGTGAGCGCGGCGCCGCGGCCGTACGCCGCATCGACGTCGAACCGTCCGGCGACCCGGACCTGCTCGGCGTGTACGTGTACCTCGCGGCCCCCGCCGCACAGCAGCCCGTTCCCGGAGGAGACCGGTGACCGCCCTCGCCCCCGACCGCCTCCCCGCCTCCGCCGCCGTCCGGGTGGAGGGCGGGCTGCTCTCCGCCGACCTCCTCGCCAAGATCCGGGCCGGCGACCCCGAACTGCCCGGCAGCGCCCCCACCGACTACGGCCTCGGCCGCGGCGTACGCATCGAGGACGCCGCCAGCCGCAAGTGGACCGCCCTGCGCGCCGCCTACACCTCCCTCCAGGAGGAACTGGCGGAACTTGACGGCCAGGTGGATCCGACGAAGGCGACCCGTGTCTGGCTTCTCACGCTCCTGGAGGAACTCGGCTACGGCCGCCTCGCCCCCCGCCGCCGCGGCATCAGGCTCTCCGGCCGCGACCCCTACCAGGTCAGCCACCAGTGGCAGGAACACGTCCCGGTCCACCTCCTCGGCTGGACCACCCGCCTCGACGGCTGGTCGGCGGGCAGCTCACGCGCCCCCCAGTCGATGATGCAGGAGCTGCTGAACGCCTCCCCGGACCACCTCTGGGGCATCCTCTCCAACGGCCGAGTCCTGCGCCTGCTGCGCGACTCCACCGCGCTCGTCGGCTCCGCGTACGTCGAGTTCGACCTGGAGGCGATCTTCGGCGGCGGCGACTTCTCCGACTTCCTCCTGATGTACGCGCTGCTGCATGCCACGCGCCTGGAACTGGTTCCCAAGCCGGAGAAAAGGCGCAGGGGCGCGGCGGCGGCCGAGGAGGACGAGGAGGACACCGACGAGGAGAGTGACCTCGCGGTCCTCGACGAGCTGCCGCTCACGCCCGCCGACTGCCGCCTGGAGTGGTGGCGGGACTACGCCGTCGAGACCGGCATCCGCTCCCGCAACCTCCTGCGCGACCAGGTCGCCCAGGCCCTGTCCATCCTCGGCACGGGCTTCCTCCAGAACAACCCGCCCCTGGCCGACGCCATCACCACCGGCGGGCGCCGCGCCTTGGACGACTTCCACCACGAACTGCTGCGCCTCGCCTACCAGTTGATCTTCCTCTTCGTGGCAGAGGACCGCGACGCCCTCCTCACCCGCCCCAAGCTGCGGGCCAAGAAGGCCGAGGTGAAGGCGAACCAGGCGGCCCGCGACCGCTACAGCCTCTACTTCTCCACCGCCCGTCTGCGCCGCATCGCCGCCCGCCGCAAGGGCGACCACCACACGGACCTGTGGCAGGGCCTGGTACGGGTCCTGAACGCGCTGGGACGGGACGGCGGCGAGCCCGCGCTGGCCCTCCCCGGGCTGGGCGGTCTCTACTACCTCCCGGAGCCGGGCGAGACCGACGAGGAGACCCGGCCGACCCGTCTGCCGGGCGGAGTCGAGCCCCTGCGCGCGGCGAAGCTGCCGAACGAGCGCCTGCTGGAGGCCGTACGCCTGCTCTCCCGCGTCACGGACAAGGGCCGCGTCACCCGCGTCGACTACCGCCACCTCGGTGCCGAGGAACTGGGCAGCGTCTACGAGTCCCTGCTCGAACTCGTCCCGGCGCGCCGCCCGGACAGCGAGGTCTTCGAACTCAAGGACCTCGTGGCGGGCAACAAGCGCAAGCTGACGGGCTCGTACTACACCCCGTCGTCCCTCATCGAAAAGCTCCTCGACAACGCCCTCGACCCGGTCATAAAGCGGCATGAAGCCTCGGGGATCCCGGATCACCTGCTCCGGATCAACTTCGTCGACCCCTCCTGTGGCTCGGGCCACGTCCTGGTCGCGGCGGCACGGCGCATCGCGCTTCGGTACGCCCAGATGACGCACGGCGAGAGCCAGCCCGCCCCGGAACTCGTCCGAGAGGCGATGGCCAAGGTCGTACGGCACTGCGTGCACGGCGTCGACCTCAATCCGCTCGCCGCCGAACTGGCCAAGGTGTCGCTGTGGCTGGAGTCTCTGACCCCGGGCGAGCCGCTCGCCTACCTCGACGACCGCGTGAAGACCGGAAACGCCGTGCTGGGGGCGACCCCGGCGGCCCTGGAGAAGGGCATCCCGGACGGCGCCTTCGAGAAGCTGGAGGGCGACGAACAGTCCGTCGTCACCAAGCTGCGCCAGCAGAACGACAGGGAGCAGAAGGGCGAGTCGCAGCTGCCGCTCGACGAGCCCGTCGTGCGCACGAGCACGGCGACCGTACGGGTCGCGGCGGAGGAGCTCGCGCGCATAAGGGACCACAGCCTGGCCGAGGTGCGGCAGCACGCCCGTGCGCACAAGGAGTTCGAGAGCCGGCCGGAGCTGCGGCACATGAAGCGTGTCGCGGACGTCTGGTGCGCGTCCTTCCTGTGGCCCAAGCACAAGGGCGCGCCGACGGCGATCACGACCAACGTCCTGCGGGAGGTTGAGGAAGACAAGGACGACAAGCCGCTGGAGGAGGAGGCGGCCGAGCTGATGCTGAAGGACATCGTCCGCCGGAACCAGTTCTTCCACTGGCACCTGGAGTTCCCGCGCGTCTTCCGCGTCGAGAACCCCGAGGACAAGGACGCCAACCCGGACACCGGCTGGCAGGGCGGCTTCGACGCGGTCCTCGGCAACCCGCCGTGGGAGCGGGTCAAGATCCAGAAGAAGGAGTGGTTCGCGGCCCGGGACGAGGAGATCGCGGCGGCCGACACCGCGAGCATTCGCGACCGCATGATCGAGGCCCTCGCCACGAGCGTGGACGAGGAGGGCCGGCCCAACGAGGGCGACCGGCGACTGTACGCGGAGTACCAGTTCGACCAGCGGGAGTCCAAGGGCCAGGTCACGATGTACCGGAAGTCGGGCCTGTTCCCGAAGACCGGCTTCGGGGACGTCAACACGTACGCGGTCTTCGCGGAGAAGGCACGGCAGTTGATCGGGCCGGAGGGGATGGCGGGGCTGGTTCTGCCCACCGGGATCGCCACGGACAAGACGACGGCGGGGTTCTTCTCGGATCTGGTGGAGCAGCGGCAGATGGTGGCCGTGCTGGACTTCGAGAACGAGGAGAAGCTGTTTCCGGCGGTTCATCATTCGTATCGGTACTGCCTGTTCACCGTGGCTGGGCGTGATCGGGCGGGCGAGACGAGCGAGGTGCGGCTCGCATTCCGTGCGCGGCGACCGGATCAGGTGGATGCGCGTGCCTTCACTCTGGATGCGGAGGGGATCGCACGGATTAACCCCAACACGGGGACAGTGCCGGTTTGTGAGAGCCCGGAACACCTGAGGGTGCTGGAGTGGCTGCACAAACGCGTGCCCCTGCTGCGGCGGCATGTCAGTGGCGGTCCGAGGGATCCTTGGAAGCTTGGAAACGGCCCCTTCCTGCGAATGTTCGATATGGCCACGGCCTCCAAGCGGTTCCGCTCGGCCGAGGCGCTTCTCGCCCAGGGCGGAACCCGCGAGGGCACGGTCATTGTGAAAGGCGACGCGCGCTATCTGCCGCTGTACGAGGGAAAGTTCCTGCACCATTACGACAGTCGATTCAGCACGTTCGAAGGAGCCACTGAGGCTCAGCTCCGCATGAACACACTGCCGCGGTTGGAGATCGCGGCCCACCGGGATCCCCTGGCACTGCCCTTGCCGCGCCACTGGGTCGATGAGTGTGAGGTCGAGGACAGGCTCGTCGAGGACAGGCGCAAGCTGGGCCAGGTCTGGTCCCACGGGTGGCTGATGGGCTGGAGGGACGTCTGCCGAGCGGTTGATGAGCGCACGGTTATCGCGTCGGTGACGCCCAGAACAGCTGTTGGGCACAAGTTCCCTCTGATCCTTTTGCAGCAGGGGGCAGAACTACTCCTGGCCAATCTGAGCTCCTTCGTTTTGGACTTCGCCGCTCGCCAGAAGTACGCAGGGGCGTCACTGGCCTACTTCCTTTTCGAGCAGCTCCCCGTTCTACCCCCAACCGCCTACGACCTCTCCGCCCCCTGGACCCAGGACACCCCCCTCGCCGACTGGATCCGCCCCCGAGTGCTCGAACTCACCTACACCTCTTATGAGATGGCCCCCTGGGCCAAATACCTCGGCGACGACGGCCCGCCCTTCGTCTGGGACAACGAGCGCCGATTCCTGATGCGCGCCGAGCTGGACGCCGCGTACTTCCACCTGTACGGGATCGAGCGCGCGGACGTGGACCTCGTCCTGGACAGCTTCCGGGCGTTCAGGAACAAGCAGCCGGAACTGTTCGAGGAGACGAAGAAGGAGATCGTCAGGGTCTACGAGGCGATGGCGGAGGGCCGCTCGTTCACGCACCCCTCCCTCACCCCGCCCCCCGCCGAGGGCCCGCGTCACCCTCCCGGCACGAGCCCGCTCACTCGGGTCACCCCCGCCGGGGGTCCCCAGAAGCCCCCGCCGACACCGGCGGCTCAGAAGAAGCGGCGGGGCAAGTCCGTCCCGGCTCAGTTGGGCGGAGGCCTGTTCGGGCTGGACGAGGTCGAGGGCGGTGACATCCAGCTGGACATGCTCAACATGTTCGGCGAGGACGAGTAGAAGCAGGCCGGGCACGGGACCTGCTCCCGTGCCCGCCCGCTCTTACCGCGACGAACCAGCCGCGAGTGCGGTGAAAGCCGCCCAGGTGGCCGGCGTGACGACGAGAGGACGGATCCCCTTGTCCTTGGAGTCGCGGATATGGACAGCTTCGGGACACATGGCGACCTCGACGCAGTTGTCGCCCTCGCTGCCGCTGTAGCTGCTCTTGAACCAGTTCAGCTCATCGGTCATGCTCATAGCGCTCCTCGCATCTGTTCCAGCAGCTTCACCGTAGCCCGGCAGTCCAGGGCCTGTGAACGCAGCTTGCCATAGCGCTGGAGCAGGACGCTGACGTCCTTGGGGTCGGAGATCAGAACGCTCGACCGTTGCCCCTCGGTGTAGCCGATCCATTGGTGCGCCTGTGTCTCGGCCAGGTACATCTGACCGTCGATTCCGCAGTGGTCCTCCTGCACGGTGGGCATGATCTGGATCTCGACGTTGCGCCGGGTGCCCACGTCAAGCAGGTGATCGATGACCTGCCTGGTCACCTCGGAGCCTCCCATCCGCCGTTCCAGGACGCTCTGCTCGATGATGAAACTGAAGGCGGTGTTCGCCCTGTTGGTGATGAGCTGCTGACGGTCCAGCCGCGCTTCCACCTCGCGTTCGATCTGCTCCTCCGTCACGGGCGGCAGACGCAAATCGAACACCGCGCGGATGTAGCTCTCCGTCTGCAACAACCCCGGAACCGCCCGACACTCATACGCATACAGAGAGATCGCCTCCTCCTCGATCCCCGCCCACTGAAGAAACCACGACGCCAGCCCCGCCTTCCGGCGAAGGCTCCGCGCCGCCGCCGTGAGCACCTTGACTCCGACCGCCCCCAGTACCTCCTCCGACCGCGACGGCAGATCCCCCGGAGGGAACCGTTTGCCCTGCTCGATCTTGGCGACGTACGCGGCGGAGTACCGTACCCGCCCCCCGAACTCCTCCTGCGTCAGCCCGCCGGCCTCCCGTAGCGCCTTCAGAACCGCCCCGAAGGTCTTGAGACCATCGGAGATTTCCACTTCGTTGTTCGTACCGCAGTTTCCGCCGTCACCCGCCGCCATCGTCGTACGCCTCCCGTGCTCACGTCCTCGGTCAACTCCCCGCAACCAGGCCATGGTCACGGGGTGTGACTCACCCAGTCCAGAGTGTGCACTGATACAACGCCGTCTGTATGGGCGTCGTGCCTGTTGGTGTGGCCTGAGCGGCTGAAACCTTGAGCTCATGCAAGCCCCCCACCCTCAAGTGGCCGTCACCGTACGTGTGTTCGCCCAGCGTTTCTCCGCCACCCGCCGCGGTGCCCGCCTCGCCCGTCGCCTCGCGGTTCACCAACTCGACCTCTGGGGCATCCCGTACGGCAGCCCCGCCTCCGACGCCGTCGAACTCGTCGTCGCCGAACTCGCCGCCAACGCGGTCCTGCACGGGCGAGTACCCGGCCGCGACTTCGAGCTCAGGCTGCGCTGCGACCGTGTCGCGGACGTCGTGCGCGTCGAGGTCTCCGACACCCACCCCTGCCGTCCGGAGCCCCACGATCCCACCCCCGGAACCGCCGACGCCGAGGGTGGCAGAGGCCTGCTCCTCGTGGCGGCGGTCGCCGTCCGGTGGGGTGTCACCGACCGTACGGGGCCCGGCAAGACCGTATGGGCCGAGTGTGCGCTGACCTCCAAAAACACCCGCTTCACGCCAAGTTGACGATCATATTCCGCAACGCCCCACTGTTCCTGGTGAGTTGTGGTTTGAGTCTGTGTCGGTGGTGCCGGGTACGCTTATCGCTCTCTCGGAGTTGACGGTCAACTCTTCGACGGGCGACGGCTGTGGAGGCGTACGTGGTCGGACGCGAGATCGCGGCGGCGGACCATCCGAGCAAGGAGGTCAGGGCGGTCCTCAAGCGGCTCGTCGACGACGGCTGGACCCTTCGGTCGGAGGCCCACTGGGGCACGCTGTACTGCCCCTGCGACGATCACTGCACGGTGATCAGGGTCGGCGGCACGCCGAAGAATCCCGGCCAGGAGGCGCGCCGTATCCAGCGCAAGGCGAAGTGGTGCCCGCTCCCGCCGGGTGACGCGCGTGCCGCCCTGCGTGGCGGCGTTGTCAATTGACAACGGGATCGGGGTCGGCGAAGCTTGCGCCAGGGGGCGTTCCCTGGAAGGAAGGCGCGGGTGTAGCGGAGCCAGGAAGAGCGAACAGGCATACGCATGGGGGGCTGGGGCGTGATGGGGATGGAGTACGAGTTCCACTTCGTCGTGGACGGGATCAGTGTCGAGGACGACGAGGCTGCCGGGATCGTCAGTGAGGCCTTCGACGGGTTGCTGACCCGTCACCGAGGCCGGCATTTCCTGGACGTCTCCGAGAGTGGAGCCAGCGCCATCGACGCCGCGCACCGCATCGTCGTAAGACTCCGGAAGGCCCTGCCCCGGCTGCGGCTGCTGCGTACCGACCCCGACCTCGTGGGCGTCTCGGACATCGCCGAGCGCGTCGGGCGCTCCCGCCAAAACGTCCAACAATGGGTCAACGGCGAGCGGCGGCAGGACAAACAACCCTTCCCCGACCCTGAGGGCATCACGGGCCGATCACCCGTGTGGCGCTGGGGGGACGTCAACGCCTGGCTCGGCCAGTTCGGCGAGGGTGACGACGTGCACCCGCCCACCCGTGACGAGGCTCTGGCCATCGACTTCATGCTGCCGAAGTGGCAGCGAACCCTGGACGACGGCCTGCCCCTGGTGCACTTCACCGCCGCCGAGACCGGCGACGAGCGGGACCAAGAGCGCGAGACCGTCCAACGGCTCTTGGAGGGCACGCTGGCCCTGCCCGGCGTCCTGGAGCGGATGGCCGCGATCCCCCGGACGGAACACCAGCGGCTCACCGTCGTCTGCGCGGTGCTACCCGACCGGCTGAGGAGCGTCGTCTCCCGCATCGGCCACGACGAGGTCTGGGCCGTACTCGCCTACCAGGGCGCGGAGGGCGAACTGCACCTCCAGCCCGTCGGCACGGCCAAGGCCCCTGGGGCCGTCCCGGTCTCCAGCCTCGGCCTGGGGCGCGATGCGACCGTCGGCGACCTGCTCCTCGTACAGACGAACGGACCGGACGACATTCCGGTCACCCCGACCACTCCGGTCGGCCTGGACTGAGCCGTACGGCCGCACCCGTACCCTGCGAAGAATGGACGCCGTGCCCAGCATCACCACCGTCGTCGCCCGTGCCCTCCACACCGCCGCCGTCGCCCTGCGCGAGGACGCCCCACAAGACGGCCTGGTCTACGGGGAGCTGTGGGGGAGAGTGCTCGCCCGGGAGCCACGGCTGGAGAACGAGTGGCGGCAGGCGCTCGACGAGTCCCCGCAGGAGAACAACACCCCGTTCAAGGACTACGTGAACCGGTCCGCCGGCAACCTCGTGCAAGCGGGGTGGCTGCACAGGAGCCAGCGTCGCTGGTATCTGACCGGGCTCGGCCGGGACGCGCTCGACGACTGGTCGGATCCGGTCGACTTCTATGGGGAGGCCTCCCGCCGGTACCGCAGGTGGGAGAGGGAGAAGCAGGCCTGCCTCGTCGCCGTGACCGCGCTGGACAGGCTGCCCGACAGCGGTCACTGGGTGGTCCTTACGGAACTGGCCGATGCCTTCCTCGTGAACCCCGGTGTCCTCGCTCCCTTCCTGCTCGGTTACCGCCCGCGCGGCTGGTACCTCGCGCTCGGGGAGGACGGCGTCGCGGGCGACGGTCTTCCGCTGTGGCCCCACGAGCGCGACCTCTGGCGTTCCCTCCTCGACGAGGAGGGTGTGCTCGACACCGGCCGCAGCAGCCTGGACACCGTACGAGCCCTGCCCGACCGTCGGATGCCCGTGTGGGACGCGCTCACGGCGGTCGGCCAGCCGGCCGAGGCGGGCGACGCCGAACCGGAGCTGCCCCGACAGCTGTGGATCATCCGGGGAAAGGACGCGGCCAGCGGTATACCGCTCATTCGGGGGCTGTGGCGCGAGGAGTCCGTGATCACCTTGGACACAGGGCTCCTGCCGTTCGGAGTCGGCGGCCACGACCTGACCGGCGTCCGCCGAGTCGTCGAGGCGGCCCTGCCCGCCACCGCCCCGACTCGTCGTGAGGCCGTCGCCAGGGAACTGGACGCCTTCCTCAACCGGATGCGCCCGGGTGACATCGTGCTCTCCACCGACGGCTTCGACACCTACGTCGGAGTCGTGAACGGCCCGGCCTCCCACACCGCGGACCAGCTGTCGCGGCCCGTCGAGTGGCGCAACCTCGACAAGCCCCTGGACTTCTTCAAGGACCTGCCCTCCGGCCTGTCCGGGGTGGTCCAGGACGCGGACTCACAGGTCCTGGAGGCCACCGACTACGCCGAGACGGTCCTCGCCCTCACCGAGGACATGCCTCGGACCCCGCGCGTGCCCAAGGGCCCGGCCGTGCTGCCCGATGCCACCGCCGAGCTCGCCGCCAAACTCAACATGCCCGACCCCAACTGGCTCCAGGACTGCGTCGAACTCCTCCGCGCCACCCCGCAGCTGATCTTCCACGGGCCGCCCGGCACCGGCAAGACGTACATCGCCCTCGCCCTGGCCCGCCACCTGGCCGGCGCCTCCGCCGCGACGAACGTACGGCTCGTACAGTTCCACCCCGCCTATGCCTACGAGGACTTCTTCGAGGGCATCCGCCCGCGCCTGAGTGGCGGGAAGGACGCGGGCGAGGACGGCGGCGGCGGTCTCGGCTACGACCTCGTCCGAGGGCCGCTGCGCAAGCTCGCCGACGAGGCGGAACGGCGCCCTGCCGAGGTGTTCGTCCTCGTCATCGACGAGATCAACCGCGGCCACCTGGCCAAGATCTTCGGCGAGCTGTACTTCCTTCTGGAGTACCGCGAAGAGCGCGTCCACCTCCTCTACGGCTCCGACGACGGCCGGGGCTTCCGCCTCCCGCCCAACCTCCACATCCTGGGCACCATGAACACCGTCGACCGCTCCGTGGCCTACATGGACGCGGCCATGCGCCGCCGCTTCTCCTTCGTCGAACTCCACCCCGACACACCGCCGGTGTCCGGAGTACTGGAGGCGTGGCTCCGCGGGCGGGCGGAGGAACGCGGTGAGGACCCGGCCACCGCCGACGACTCCTATGCCCGGCTCCTCGACGAGGTCAACCGGATGCTCGCGGAGGACAACCCCGCGGACCGTTCCTTCCGCGTCGGGCCGTCGTACTTCATGCAGGACCTCGCCCACAACGGCGACGGCGCCCTCGAACGCCTGTGGCGCACCCAGATCATCCCGCTCCTCACCGAGCACCACTGGGGCAGTGGCGTGGAGGTGGAGACGGTGTACGCGCTCGACACCCTGCGCGACCGGCTCGGCATCCAGCCGCCCACCGCCGACGGCACCGACGACCCGGCCGACTCGTGAACCTCCGCCACACCCGCTCCCATCGGTGCGGCGACCTTGCGAGGCCCATCGAGCTGAAGGAGGGCGGCGGCTGGACCGTCCGGGACCTCACACCGCCCCAGCTGGCGACGCTCGCGGACCACCCGGAGCTGCTCGCCCTGCACCCCGAGAACGCGACCCGTTGGAGACTGAAGGCGAAGGACCGCGTCGGCTCCGTACGGCTGGGCTCGGGCGAGGGCACCGTACAGCTGACCATCACCCCCAAGGTGCCCGTCGACCGCCTCCTTCACCTCGTCGCCTACGCCCCCGACCGCGTCCGGTTCGACCCCCGCCCCGTCACCGCCGAACCCCGCCCCGACCTCCTGCCGGCCCTCGGCCACGCCTTCGTCTCGGCCGCCGGACACGCCCTGAGCCAGGGCGTCCTCCACGACTACCGGGAGACGTACGACACCCTGCCCGTCGTACGCGGGCGCATCCGCCACGCCGACCAGATCCGCCGTCGGCCCGGCGTCCCGGTCCCCCTGGAAGTCGTCTACGACGACCACACCCCCGACATACCGGAGAACCGCCTCCTCCTCGCCGCCGCGCGCCGTCTCCTCCGTGTCCCCAGCCTTGACCCCGGCCTCCGGGCCGCCCTGCAACGGCTCACCGCCCGCCTCGAGGGCGTGACCCTCCTGCCCTCGGGAGCCCGCCCGCCCCAGTGGACCCCCGGTCGCCGCAACGCCCGCTACTCCCACGCTCTCGTCCTGGCCGAACTCGTCCTGCGCGGAGGCTCGTACGAATTCGGCGACAGCCGCTACCTCGCCGTCGACGGCATGCTCGTCGTCATGTGGCGGCTCTTCGAGGCCTACCTCGCCCGGGCGGTCGGCGAGGCACTGCGCCATCGTGTCGGGGGCCGGCCTGAGCCCCAGGACCGCAGCCACTTCCTCGACGCGGCGGGCCGGCACCCGCTCAAGCCGGACCTCGTGCACTACCTGCCCTCACCACATGACGGCGTCCAGCGCCCGGCCGCCGTCGTCGACGCCAAGTTCAAGACCAAGCCGCAGCGGGGCGACCTGTACCAGATGACGGCGTACTGCATGCGTCTCGGCCTCGGCGAGGGGCACCTCGTGTACGCCTCGGGGAGCGAAGGAGTCGTCGAAGTGCCGGTGGGGGAGGGGAGGTTGAGGCTCTTCAGACACGTCGTCGACCTGTCCCGCCCCTGGCGGGAACTCGCTGCGGCCGTCGAGGCCCTCGCGGAGTCCGTCGACGCGGCGCGCACGGCGCGCGCCGTGTGACGGGCGGGAGGCGCCGGTGGGGTCCCGGAGCCGGTCCGGCGTACTGCTCGGACGGGTGATCACTCACGGTTCCCCGGTGGTGCCGACCCAGGCCGCACTACGGTGAGTTCATGGCCAGCAAGCGCCGCGTATCCGGCAAGAACAAGAAAACCCGTCGCGCCTCCGTCCCCCGCCAGGTGGCTCGTGTGGCCCTCACTCCCGCTCAGGACGCCGAGGAATGCGAGCGCCTGGCGGAGCAGTACCCCGAGGACAGGGAGGAACTGCTCCGCGAAGCCGCCGACGCCTGGCGGAGCGCGGGAGAACACGACCGTGCCCTGGCACTCTACGAGCGACTGCTCGACCCGGAGTCGGGCGGTTGCCAGGAGCCGGACGTGGTCGACGCGTGGCGCATCCACACACTGTGGGACGCGGGCCGCGAGGACGAGGGCCGCGCCGCGGCCTCCTCGTTCCGCGCGCGGCACCCCAGGGACGCGGAGGCATGGAGCCTCGTCGCCGAGATCTTCGAGTGCGCGGACGAGACGGCGACGAGCGCTGAGTGGTACACGACCGGCGTCACGCACGCCCTCGGCGCCGGCGCTCCGGTGACGGCGGACGTGGTTGAGGACTTCCGTGACTCGTTCGGCCTGAAGCAGCTCCTCATCGGCCGCCACCGCGTGCGGCGCCAGCTCGGTGAGCCCCACGACGACTGGGACGACGTGGCCGACGAACTGCACGAGCGGCGCGCGTCGCCCGTGGTCGGCCGGGTGCGCCCGCTGGACGAACTGCACGACCCGCTCCGCCGGAAAAGGCTGGCTGAGGGAGACCCCACCGCATTGCAGGCCGAGATCGAGCAGCTCGCTGCGGAACTGTACGAAGAGGGAGGAGCGACCACAGGGCCGCTGAAGACGTGCGTCCTGTTCTGGCCGCCGGACGAGTTCGCGCAGCTCCTGGAACGCTGGCCGCCGGTCGTGGACGCGTACGGCGACAACCACCTCGACCACCTCCGGCAGGTCGAACGCACCCTGCGCGAACTGTCGGACCAGGGCGCCGTACACCTGGCAGTCGGGCGGTCCACGGTGAGCGGGCTGGAGGCGCATGTGGACGAGAAGGGCGGATCCCCCGACACGTCGGCCGCTCGCTCCGGGTACGCGGCCGAACTGGCTCGCAAGGGGCAGTCCGTCGACTGGCCGCCGGCCCGCAACGGGCCCTGCTGGTGCGGTTCGGAGCGCAAGTACAAGAAGTGCTGCGGAAATCCCGCGATCGGGTGAATGCCATAGTCAGTGGGCGCTCGGTTGTAGGTACAATTGTGTAGACGTAGGCACAAGGCTCGACCGGGACTGAGGGAGTTGGCTGTGAGCACCATTTCCGTACGCGAGTTCTCGTACAACCCGAGCGCTGTCTTCGCCCGCGTCGAAAAGGGCGAAGCGATCCAGGTCACCCGGCACGGGAACGTGATCGCGATACTGTCGCCGGCCGGCGGGCCCATGGAGCGGTATGCGCACCTGGTGGCGCAAGGAAAGATCAAGCTGAAGCCGGTCACGGCTGCCGACCGGCACAGCATGCCGCACTACGAGGTACGGGAGGACGCCGACCCCGTGGCGCTGCTCCTGGCCGAGCGCGAGGCGGACGACCGTTGATCTACATGGATACCTCGGCGCTGGTCACATGGATGACCCGCCGCAATCACTGGGCCGACCTGGACGCCTTCCTCGATCAGCGAGTCACCGAGCCCCTCGCCGCGAGCACGCTCGGCTTCGTGGAGACCGTACGGACCCTGGATCTCATGGGGCACTTCCCGAAGGCGATGGACGACCTCGATGCGCGGATCACGGAGATCCTCCTCACCCGAGAGGTGCGTGACGGCGCGGCCGTACTGGTCGGGCGCCTGAGAACACTGGACGCGATCCATGTGGCCAGCGCACTGTCCCTGCGTGACGATCTGACCGCACTCGTGACGTACGACCGCAAGATGCTCGAGGTGGCCCGTGCCGAGGGCCTGTCCGTCCATGCCCCCGGAATGGCGGACTGAGGCCGCTCGGCCTGCGTCCGACGACGGGGGGCTGTCTGTGGAAACCCTACAGACAGCGCCCCGTGGCCCTGTCACCCCCGGCTTCGGCACCCGGTACGCCGGACCGATAGGTTTCGAGGGAAGCCGCCTGCCGTCCAGGTCCCGGGCAGGTGTGTCAGATCCCTATGGAAAGGGTGATCCGTTGAGCCGCTCGGTTCTCGTCACCGGAGGAAACCGGGGCATCGGCCTCGCCATCGCCCGCGCGTTCGCCGACGCCGGCGACAAGGTCGCGATCACATACCGTTCTGGCGAACCGCCGCAGGCACTCACCGACTTGGGCTGCCTGGCCGTCAAGTGCGACATCACCGACCCCGAGCAGGTGGAGCAGGCCTACAAGGAGGTCGAGGAGGCGCACGGCCCCGTCGAGGTCCTGATCGCCAACGCCGGCATCACCAAGGACCAGCTCCTGATGCGCATGTCCGAGGAGGACTTCACCTCGGTCGTCGACACCAACCTCACCGGCACCTTCCGCGTCGTCAAGCGCGCCAACCGCGGCATGCTGCGCGCCAAGAAGGGCCGGGTCGTCCTGATCTCCTCGGTCGTCGGCCTCTTCGGCGGTCCCGGCCAGGCCAACTACGCCGCCTCCAAGGCCGGCCTGGTCGGCTTCGCGCGCTCCCTCGCCCGTGAGCTGGGCTCGCGCAACATCACCTTCAACGTCGTCGCACCCGGCTTCGTGGACACCGACATGACCAAGGTGCTCACCGACGAGCAGCGCGAGAACATCGTGAAGCAGGTCCCGCTCGGCCGGTACGCGCAGCCGGAGGAGATCGCCGCGACGGTGCGGTTCCTCGCCTCGGACGACGCCTCGTACATCACTGGAGCCGTCATCCCCGTTGACGGCGGACTGGGAATGGGTCACTGATCACCATGAGCGGAATTCTCGAGGGCAAGCGCGTCCTGATCACCGGTGTGCTGATGGAGTCCTCCATCGCGTTCCACACCGCCAAGCTGGCCCAGGAGCAGGGCGCCGAGATCATCCTGACCGCGTTCCCGCGGCCCACGCTGACCGAGCGCATCGCCAGGAAGCTGCCCAAGCCCACCAAGGTCATCGAGCTCGACGTGACCAACGCCGAGCACCTGGCCCGCCTGGCCGACGTCGTCGGCGAGGAGCTCGGCGGCCTCGACGGCGTCGTGCACTCCATCGGCTTCGCGCCGCAGGACGCGCTCGGCGGCAACTTCCTCAACACGCCGTTCGAGTCCGTCGCCACCGCCATGCACGTCTCGGCGTTCTCGCTGAAGTCGCTGACCATGGCCTGCCTGCCGCTGATGCAGAACGGCGGCTCGGTCGTCGGCCTCACCTTCGACGCGTCCTTCGCCTGGCCGCAGTACGACTGGATGGGCCCGGCCAAGGCCGCCCTGGAGGCCACCAGCCGCTACATCGCGCGCGACCTGGGCAAGCAGAACATCCGCTGCAACCTGGTCTCCGCGGGCCCGCTCGCCTCGATGGCCGCCAAGTCCATCCCGGGCTTCGACGAGCTGGCCTCCGTCTGGGACAACCGTTCCCCGCTGGAGTGGGACCTCAAGGACCCCGAGCCGGCCGGCCGCGGTGTCGTCGCCCTGCTGAGCGACTGGTTCCCGAAGACCACCGGCGAGATCGTCCACGTCGACGGCGGTCTGCACGCCATCGGCGCCTGACGCCACCTTTTCCGTGTCACCCGTCCGGCCTATCCGGCCGGGCGGGACACGCCCGCGAACAGGCACTATGAAGTGCGCGTTCACCCACGCGCCGCCCTCCCCAGCTCTGCCGAGGAGGTTCCCTTGTGCGTCTGTTCCGTGCTCTCGCCCCCGTCACCGCCGCCGTCGCGCTCGTGCTCTGCGCGCCCCATGAGGCGCTGCCCCACGAGCACCCCGAACCCTTCGGCGCGGAGTGCCGCACCACCGTCGACGGCTCCCATGTCGTCGCCCATTGCCACAACCCCTACGCCGACACCGACCGCGTCACCCTGCACATCGAGTGCGCGCGCTGGTGGGACCTCGACACCGACGGCACCCCCGTCGACGCCGGCCCCGCCCGGACGGTACGGCTCACCGGGCGCTGCTGGAAGGAGGTCGGCAGGGCCTGGGTCACCCACCAGAAGGTGAACGGATGATCACCGGCAGGCCGGTCAGGCGGTCCCGGTGATCCGGCCCGGGCGGCAGGACAAGGGATAGCCGGCCGCCTCCGCCGCGGCCGTCTCCGCGTCGCCCGCGCGGATCGCGTCCATCAGCCGCGTGTGGTCCATGTACGTCTCCGGCGTCAGCTCGTCGCCGACGTCCTCGCGCAACCAGTCCCGCAGCACCTCGCCCAGGTCGGCGTGGAGCGCGGTCATGACGTCGTTGTGGGAGGCGGCCACCACCGCGAGATGGAAGGTCGCGTCGGCCGCCACGAAGGCCTCCGCGTCCCCCGACTGCCAGGCCTCCTCACGACGCGAGAGCAGCGCGTCCAGCTGCTTGAGGTCCTTCTCCGTGCGCCGCTCGGCCGCCAGCCGTGCCGCCCCCGACTCCAGGTTGGACCGCAGCTCGGCGATGTGCCGGGGGTCGGCGCCCGCGAATCGCCGGTGCATCACGCCCGCCAGCTCACTGGTCGCCACGACGTACGTTCCCGAACCCTGCCGGATGGCCAGCAGCCCGTTGTGCGCGAGGGCGCGGACGGCCTCGCGGACCGTGTTGCGGGCCACACCCAGCTGCTCGACCAGCTCGGGCTCGGTCGGGATCCGCGAGCCGACCGGCCACTCGCCCGAGGTGATCTGGTTGCGCAGCTCGGCGATGACCTGCTCGGAGAGGGCCGAGCGACGGGGATGACTCAGGGGCATGGCACACCTTCGCACAGGGCTGGGGCTGGACGAGTATTCATCCCATGATTCTATGATGGGCCCATGGCGAGCGAGCACACCAGGACGACGACATCCACGCCCACCCGTACGGCGGCGGCAACCGAGCCCCCGCGTGCGGCCACGCACGCGTGGCGTACCCGGCTGCTCATGGCCGGCATCGTGCTGGCCGCGCTCAACCTCCGGCCCGCCATCACCAGCCTCGGCGCGCTCCTGGAGGAGGTCCGCGACGGGCTCGGCATGAGCGGCAGCACGGCCGGCCTCCTCACCTCCGTGCCCCCGCTGTGCTTCGCCGTGTTCGGTGTCACGGCCCCGCGCCTGGCCCGCCGCTTCGGCCCGGGCGCGGTGGTGTGCGCGGGCATGGTGGCGATCACGACCGGCCTGCTCATACGGCCGTACACGGGCGGCACGGCCGGGTTCCTGGCCGCCAGCGCCCTCGCCCTGATGGGCATCGCCGTCAGCAACGTCCTGATGCCCGTCATCATCAAGCGGCACTTCCCCGACCGGGTCGGCTCCATGACCGGCCTCTACTCGATGGCCCTCGCTCTCGGCACGTCCTCGGCCGCCGCGCTCACCGTGCCCCTGACCGGAGCCCTGGGCGGCGGCTGGCGCCCCGGCCTCGCCCTGTGGGCGGCCCTGGCGGCGGCGGCCGTACTGCCGTGGCTGGCGTTCGTACGGCAGCGGCGGGGGGCGCCCGGCACTGCGGGGACTGCGCCCGGCCTGGCAGGGACTGCGCCCGGCCTGGCGGGGGCTGCGCCCGGCCCGGCGGGGTCAGCGCTCGGGGAACCGGCCGCCCCGCACGCGCGCGTGGAGCGGCCGGACGGACCGCGCATCACCCGCAGCCGCACCGCCTGGGCACTCGCCGTCTTCTTCGGCCTCCAGGCCACCGCCGCCTACATCACCATGGGCTGGATGGCGCAGATCTTCCGGGACGCGGGCGTGTCCGCGGGCGAGTCCGGTCTGCTGCTCGCCGTCACCATGGCGATGGGCGTGCCCCTGGCCTACGTCATCCCGCGCGTCGCCTCCCGGCTGCCGCAGCAGGGCCCGATCGCCGTCGTGCTCGGCGTCTGCGGCCTCGTCGGCTATGCCGGTCTGTATCTGGCGCCCGCCGGGGGAGCCTGGGCCTGGGCCGTGCTGCTCGGCGTCGCCAACTGTGCCTTTCCGCTGGCCCTCACGATGGTCGGTATGCGCGCCAGGACCGGCGCGGGCGTGGCCCGGCTGTCCGCCTTCGCCCAGAGCGCCGGCTATCTGATCTCGATGCCCGGCCCGCTGCTGGTCGGCGTGCTCTACCAGCACAGCGGCGGCTGGGGGCTGCCCCTCGCCCTGATGGCGGCGCTGATGCTCCCGCAGATGGCCGCGGGCGTACTGGCGGGCCGCCCCGGCACGGTCGAGGACGAGTCCGCGGCCCGCTGACCCCCGGCGGCCTCGCGGCGGACGGCGGGTGCGAGACTGGGCGCATGGTGCTCGACCCGAACCCCCAGAACGGCCAGAAGAAGATGCTGATCGTCTTCGGCACGTTCCTCGCCATCTTCGTGATCATCGCCGTCATCGCGACGATCGCCGCGCCCTGACGATCGCCGCGCCCTGACGGTGGGGTTAACCCCCCTGTCCCCTAGGGGGTGAGGGTCAGGGTCAAGTGGGTGGATCACCGGATGGGCCGGGGGACGCCGATTCCGTAGCTTCGAGATGTGGCCGCGCGACGCGGACCACCGACCGCTCGAAGACGACCGGAGGCATCCATGTCGGCCCCTGTGCTCACCCGGCCCCGCCCGACCGCCGCCCCGGCCCGGGTCGACACCCGGCTGCCCTGGTGGGCCCTCGCCCTGCCGGTCCTCGCCTTCATCACCCTGTTCGTCCTGATACTGAACCCGTCCGACGCCCACGCCGCCACCGGTGACCCGGCGATCACCCACCTCGTCGAGCGCGTGCAGCGACTGCTCGCGCGCCAGCCGTGACGAGCACGCCCCGGACGCACTCCACACACCCGGGGCGAGCGGCGAAGCCCCATGTCAACTCCCTGCGCCCCATGGCCTGTTTCATGCGAAGCTGGGACTCATGAGCGTCGCAGAACCCCGCAGGATCGTCCTCTTCCGGCATGCGAAAGCCGACTGGCCACAGATGAACGACCACGACCGCCCGCTCGCCGAGCGGGGCCGGACGGACGCCGCCGTCGCCGGGCGCAGACTGGCCGACAGCGGCATTCCCCTCGACCTGGCGCTGTGCTCCACCGCGGTCCGGACCAGGGAGACGTGGAAGCTCGCCGTCCACGAGCTGCCGCACCGGCCGAAAACGGTCTACGAGGAGCGGATCTACGAGGCCTCCCCGGGCGAGCTGATCGCCCTGCTCAACGAGACCCCGGACGACGTGCACAACGTCATCCTGATCGGCCACAACCCGGGCGTCCACGCCCTCACCGACATCCTGACCGACTCGGCCGACAGCGAGGCGCGCGAGCGGATGGCCCGCCGCGGCTTCCCGGCCTCCTCCTTCGCCGTCCTCACCTTCGACGGCTCCTGGAAGTCCCTGGAGCCCGCCGTGGCCACGCTGACCGACTACTGGACGCCCGCCGAGTAGGTGTCCGGCCTGCGCGAGGGCCCGGCACCACAGCGGCACCGGGCCCTCTCCGACCTACGAGGCCCTCCTCGTCGTACGAACGGCTACTCCGTGTGGGTCTCCGCCGCCTCGACCTCTTCGCGCGTGATGCCCAGCAGATACAGGACGGTGTCGAGGAACGGCACGTTCACCGCCGTGTGCGCCGCCTCGCGCACCACCGGCTTGGCGTTGAAGGCCACCCCGAGACCGGCCGCGTTCAGCATGTCCAGGTCGTTGGCGCCGTCACCGATCGCCACCGTCTGCGACAGCGGTACGCCCGCCTCGGCGGCGAAGCGGCGCAGCAGCCGCGCCTTGCCCGCACGGTCCACGATCTCGCCGGTGACCCGGCCGGTGAGTCGCCCGTCGACGATCTCCAGCGTGTTCGCCTGGGCGAAGTCCAGCCCCAGCCGCTCCTTCAGATCGTCGGTGACCTGGGTGAAGCCGCCCGAGACGACCCCCACCTGGTAGCCGAGCCGCTTCAGCGTACGGATCAGCGTGCGCGCGCCCGGCGTCAGCCGGACCTCGGCGCGCACCTTGTCCACCACCGAGGCGTCCAGCCCCTCCAGCAGCGCCACCCGCGCGTGCAGCGACTGCTCGAAGTCCAGCTCACCGCGCATCGCGGCCGCCGTCACCTCGGCGACCTTGTCCTCGCAGCCGGCGTGCGCGGCGAAGAGCTCGATCACCTCGTCCTGGATCAGGGTCGAGTCGACGTCCATGACGACCAACCGCTGGGCACGCCGGTGAAGCCCCGCGTCCACGACGGCGACATCCACCCCGAGCGCCCGCGCGTCCGTGACCAGCGCGGTGCGCAGCGGCTCGGTCTCCACACCGGAGATCGCGAACTCAACGGCCGTGACCGGATACTTGGCGAGCCGGAAGATACGGTCGATGTTGCCGCCGGCCTTGGTGATCTTGGCGGCGACCTTGGCCGTGGCCTCCGCGGTCAGCGGGTGGCCGAGGACGGTGACCAGGGAGCGACCGAGACCGCGCGGGCGGTTGTCGCCGAGACCCGAGATGATCTCTGCCTGCATCTTGATCGACTCGGCCCAGTTGTGGACCGTGCGGCGGAGGTCCCCCTCCATCGACCGGGGCGGCGCGGTCACAAGCGCGCACAGCACCATCCGGCCACGGGTGACCACCTGCTCGATGTCGACCACGTCGACGGAGTAGGCCGCGAGGGTGTCGAAAAGACCGGCCGTGATGCCCGGCCTGTCCTTGCCGAAGATCTTGACAAGGAGCGTGGGGACATCAGAGGCCGCGGTCGGCGAAGTCTGTGAAGCTCTCATGATGTATCCCACCGTATCCGGCACCCCGTGCCTTTCGCCGCAGAGGTCCGTCTAGCGGACACGGAACAGTAGGCGAACCGGCGATGTCGGTTTTGTGAAGCTCCCCGCCCGCCGCAGCGCCGCCCACCAAGCCCGCCCGCCCGGCCGACCGCGGGACCGCTCGCCGAGCCGGTAGCCCAGCTGGTCGCGGCAGTGGTCACGGAGCCAGTCGCCCAGCCGGTCGCCGAGCCGGTCGTGGAAGCAGTCACTGAGCCGCGCCGAGTCGGCCGCGGAGCGAGTCACTGAGCCGACCGCGGGACCGCTCGCCGAGCCGGTTGCCCAGCCGTTCGTGGGACCGGTCGCGGAGCGAGTCACTGAGCCGACCGCGGGACCGCTCGCCCAGCCGGTCGCCGAGCCGGTCGTGGAAGCAGTCACCGAGCCGCGCCGGGTCGGCCGCGGAGCGAGTCACTGAGCCGTGTGCCGAGCCGGTCGCCGGGCTGGAGGTGGGACCGGCCGTCGAGCCCCGGTTGCCCAGCCGTTCGTGGGACCGGTCGCGGAGCGAGTCACTGAGCCGACCGCGGGACCGCTCGCCGAGCCGGTTGCCCAGCTGGTCGCCGAACCGGTCACGGAGCCAGTCGCCCAGCCGGTCGCCGAGCCGACGGTGGGACACGTCGCGGAGCCAGTCACTGAGCCGTGCGCCGAGCCGGTCGCCGAGCCAGCCGCGGACTGGTCACCGAACCGGCCGCGGAACTGGTCGCGGAGCTGGGCACCGAGCCTGATGCCGAGCCGGTCGAGCCGGTCACCGGGGTCGCTTGGGTCGTTTCGGTGGTGGTGGGGGAGGGGGCGGCGGAGGTGGAGGCGGCCCGTCGTCCCCTGAGGGACCCCCCGGCCAGCGAGGACCTGACCCGACCGGCCCCACGACGGTCGGAGCGCCATAGACGTCCCCCTGCCCTTTGTCTCCCCGCCGCTCGCCCCGCCGCTGACCGGCCCGGGACTCACCCGGCTCCTGTCCGGGCCCCGACGGGGACCCGCCGGGCCGAGGGCTCCCGTGAGACCCTGGCCGGCCGCCTTCGCCGCGCCCCTCCCCGGACGCGGGCCCACCCGGTCGGCCGCCTCGGTACCGCCGCCCCGGTCCACCCGCCCCGCCGGGCTGCTCGCCGGGGCGCGCGTCCTGCGGCTCCCGCAGTTCGTCCGGCACCCGCAGATACGGATTGGTCGCGGGGTTGGGCGCCCGGTACGACGCGTCAGGGGCGTAAGGCCCCGCCTCGGCGCTCGCGTACTCCCGCCGGGCCGGCCTTGGCGTCACGTCACCGAGTGCCAGCGGCGCCGCCCGTCGCCCGGCCGCCCCCGTGACACGCGCCAGCAGCGCACCGGCGGCCCCCGCCCCGGCCCCCCACGCGGCACCGAGAAGCAGCGCCATCCCGAGGTGCCCGCGCAGTTCGAGCCCGGCCCCGAACGCGTCGAACCCCAGCACGGACAGCGAGGCGTCCACGGACAACCCCGTCAGCAGCCCGAGGAAGGGCAGCGCCACCGCGGTCACCACCCCCAGCCGCACGGCACACACCCCGGCGAAACCCCAGACCCCCGTCCCCCTCCCCGACCCGCCGCCGACGAACCGGTCGCCCCCGCCCCCACCACCGCCGGCACCACCGATCCCGACCCCGGCGGCGCCCACGGGCGTCCGCACCGCCACCAGCACCCCCGCGAACAGCATCATCACCGCCGTGGCCACCGCCAGCAGCCACACCCGGCTCTCCAGGTCGGCCAGGCGGCCGAGCGTGACCGGCTGGTCGGTGCCGACGGAGAGGAGCTTGTCGAGCGGGTCCGGCAGGACGTTCGTGAGGGCGCCCGTGGCGCGGCCGTCCCACGGGACGAACAGGCCGATCGAGACGCCCAGCCACACCCCGTTCGGCGCGCCCAGCAGCGCCGCTCCCGCGATCCGTTTCGGATGGTCGTCGCCGATCGCCGCGTACGCCGCCGCGGCGAACCCGGCCGCCACGGCCACCAGCAGCACGGTGACGACGGCGGACACCGCGGGCCGTACCACCCGGTGCACGGCCTCCCAGCCGCGCGGCAGCGGGGTGCGGCGCGAGGCCAGCAGGGCGATCAGCAGGATCCCCGCCGACCAGAGGAGCCCGCCCAGCAGCGTGGGCACCGTGTCGACGGTGAAGCCGACCGCAGCCTTCGCGTCGACCAGATCGCCGATCCGGTCGGGCAGCAGCCCCCCGACGTCACCGAGCCCCGGGATCTCCAGCCCGCCGCCCCCGCCACCCCCGCCTGTGCCGGGCAGGTCGTCCAGCCCCAGCGCGCCCCCGTCGAGCGTGATGACGTCGTGCCCCGCCCAGGCCAGCCCGCCCAGCATCGCCACGAACAGCGCGACCACCGTGCCGACCCGCGCGAGGAGTTCGGCCGGCGCGATCACAACTCCGGCCGCCCGCAGGGACCGTAGGAAGAACCAGGACAACAGCAGGGCGCCGACCAGGCTCACCCCCAATGGCGTGATCTCGATCGCGGTGTTCGCTTCGGCCCCCGTCAGGCCGAAGGCCGAGACATCGCCCGACGGCGTGACCGAGCCGCCCGCCCCCAGCGCCACCACGGCCGCCGTCATCGGGCCCAACGAGCCCGCCGCGTCCGCCCCGAGCAGATGCAGACCCAGCGCCGCCGTCCCCGCCATCCCGATCAACGCCCAGCTCACGGCGGCGATCGCGGCCAGCGCCACGTCCACCCACGGCACGCCACGGCCGTACCCCGCGCGCCCGTTGCTGTCCACCCCTGTGCCGGCACTCATGCAGACCCCCCGATCCGCGGTGCGGTTCGGCGAAGATCGCCGTATCCGTCCCCCTCGCGTGCGTTTACCACTCTCCGGGGCGTTTTCAACCCCGTCAACGGCAACGGCCGATGTGCTCGCGCAAGCTCGTCACGAGGCCCGACTTTCGGTCAGGGGGCCGCAACTGAAATAGTTCCCGACGTTGTTCGACATCCCTACACTCCCTGTGACGGGGGTAACTCGGGGGACTACTCATGGGGTATGGAGTGCCGGAACTCGTACTGGAATTGAACGGACGTACCTGGACGCTCGATCCGTCCAGGCCATACACCCTCGGACGTGATCCGCAGGGGGACATCGTGTTCGAGGACGCCAGGGTCTCCTGGCGTCACGCCACGGTCAGCTTCAACGGCAGCAGTTGGGTCGTCGAGGACCACGGCAGCACGAACGGCACGTTCGCGCAGGGGCAGCGGATCACCCGGCTGGAGATCGGCCCCGGCTCGGCGCTGCACCTGGGCAACGCCAACGACGGCCCGCGCGTGACCCTTTCGGGAGCGCAGGCGCCCGTCGCGCAGCCCGCGGCGCGGCCTCAGCAGCAGCCGTACGCCGCGCAGGCCGCGAACCCCGGCTGGGCCGGGCAGCAGGCACCCCAGCCACCGGCCGGGCAGGCCGGCTGGCAGCCGCCGCAGCAGGCCGCGCCGCAGGTCCCGCAACAGCAGGGGCCGAACGAGCAGTACGCGCAGAAGGTGTCCGGTGGGGGCGCGGGGGCGCCGCCGGTCTACGGAGACCGCAGCCCGACCACGTTCCACCAGTTCTCCATCGGCCACGTCATGCGCATCGGCCGTGCCCTGGAGAACGACCTGGTCGTCTCCGACCTCCAGGTCTCCCGCAACCACGCCGAGTTCCGCTCCATGCCCGACGGCAGCATGGAGATCCGCGACCTCGGCTCGCACAACGGCACCTACGTCAACGGTCAGCCGATCGCCAAGGGCGGCACGCAGCTCCTGGGCCCGGCGGACATCGTCGGCGTCGGCCACTCGACGTTCCGGATCGTCGGCGACCGGCTCGAGGAGTTCGTCGACACCGGTGAGGTCTCCTTCTCCGCGCGCCACCTCACCGTCACGGTCGACGGCGGCAAGCAGATCCTCAAGGACGTCTCCTTCGGCGTTCCGGAGAAGTCGCTGATCGCGGTCATCGGACCGTCCGGTTCCGGCAAGTCGACGCTGCTCAAGGCGTTGACCGGCTACCGCCCGGCCAACCAGGGCGATGTCCTCTACGACAACCGGAACCTGTACAAGCAGTTCGCCGAGCTGCGCCAGCGCATCGGTCTCGTCCCGCAGGACGACATCCTGCACAAGGAACTGACCGTCAAGAAGGCCCTCAAGTACGCGGCCAAGCTCCGCTTCCCGGCCGACACCACGACCGCCGAGCGCGAGGCCCGCATCGACGAGGTGCTGCGCGAGCTGAAGCTGGACATCCACAAGGAGAAGAAGGTCACCTCCCTCTCCGGCGGCCAGCGCAAGCGCGTCTCCGTGGCCCTGGAGCTGCTCACCAAGCCGTCCCTGATCTTCCTGGACGAGCCGACCTCCGGCCTCGACCCGGGCATGGACCGCGACGTCATGCAGCTGCTGCGCGGGCTCGCCGACGACGGCCGCACCGTCCTCGTCGTCACCCACTCGGTGGCCGAGCTGGCGCTGTGCGACAAGCTGCTGGTGATGGCGCCGGGCGGCGCGGTCGCCTACTTCGGCCCGCCCGAGGAGGCGCTGAACTTCTTCGGCTACGACACCTGGGCCGATGTCTTCTCCGCCTTCGAGAACTACCGCGACTACGACTGGGCGGGCCGCTGGAAGGGCTCGCAGCACTACCAGATGTACGCCGCGGACATCGACGCCGTCGCGCCGCAGTCCGTACAGATGCCGCCCATGCAGGCCATGAGGCCGCCGAAGCCGCAGGGCTGGATGTCGCAGTTCATGACGCTGGTGCGCCGCTACACCTCGGTCATCGCGTCGGACAAGGGCTTCCTCGCCCTGTCGGTGATCCTGCCGGTCGTCCTCGGCTCGGTGAGCCTGCTCATCGATTCCGGCAACAGCCTGCTGCCCAACCCGGTCAACCCCAAGAGCGGCCGGATCATCCCCAACGGCACGGCCACCACCGTGCTGCTGATCCTCGCGGTCGGCGCCTGCTTCGCGGGCGCGGCGAACTCCGTCCGTGAGCTGATCAAGGAACGGGTCATCTACGAGCGTGAGCGCGCCACCGGCCTGTCGCGCTCGGCGTACCTGATGTCCAAGGTGTTCGTGCTCGGCCTGGTCACCGTGTTCCAGGGGCTGCTGGTCGGCGTCATCGGCTTCTCCAGCCGGGAGATCCCGCAGGAGGGGCTGATCCTCACCAACGCCCCGCTGGTGGAGCTGTGCCTGCCGATCATGGCGCTGGGCTTCACCTCGATGATGTTCGGCCTGATCATCTCCTCGCTGGTGAAGACGGCTGAAAAGACCATGCCGCTGCTGGTCATGTTCGCGATCATCCAGGTGGTGTTCACCGGCTGTCTGTTCGCCCTGAACGGCTCGATCGGCGTCAACGAGTTCTCGTACCTGATGCCCTCGCGCTGGGCGGTCGGTGCGGCCGGCGCCACGCTGGACTTCAACAAGATCAGCCCGCCCAAGGACGGCGGCGACACCGACCCGCTGTGGGAGCACACCGTCGGCGCCTGGAGCCTGGACATGATCGCCCTGATCGCCCTCGGTGTGATCTGCGGCTTCTTCGTGGCCCGCTTCCTGCGCCGGCACGAGCCCGAGGTCATGCGCAAGTAGTCCGTCCCGCACGCACGCCGAAGGGCGGCACCCGGTCGTGGGGTGCCGCCCTTCGGCGTGCGTGCGTCAGTGCGTGCGTCCGTGCGGAGGCGGATCAGTACGCGCTGTTGACGTTGTCCATGGAGCCGTACTTGTCGGCCGCGTAGTTGCAGGCGGCGGTGATGTTGGCGACCGGGTCGTAGATGTTCCAGGACGTGCCGGCGACGTGGTAGGCCTTGAAGGTCGGCGGGATGACCTGCAGCAGGCCCTTCGACGGGATGCCGTTGACGGCGTTGATGTCCCAGTCGTTGATGGCGTTCGGGTTGCCCGAGGACTCGCGCATGATGTTGCGCTTGATGCCGTCGTAGGAGCCCGGGATGCCGTGCTTCTTCATGATGTCGAGCGACTCACGGATCCAGCCGTCGAGGTTGTTGGCGTAGCTCTTGGCGGCGACCGGCTTGACCGCGGCGCGGTGCACGGAGCGGCTCGCGGCCTGCTTCGCCCTGTGCGCGGCGGCGGCCTTCTGCGCGGCGGCCTTGCGGGCGGCCTCGGCGGCCGCCTGCTTCTTCGCGGCGACGGCCTTGCGCGCGGCCTCGGCGTCGGCCTTCTTCTGGGCGACGGCGTCCGCCGCGGCCTTCTTCTTCGCCTCGATGGCCTCGATCTTCGTGTTCGAGCCGGCGAGCTGGTCGGTCACGCTGCCCTTCACGTCCCGCACCGGCTCGGTGCTGTACGCGACACGGGACGTGGAGACGGCGTCCGTCGTGGTCGTGTGGGCGTCGGCCGGGACCACCGAGAAGGCGAGGGCGGCCGCGCCGAGGGTGGCGGCACCGGCGATCGCGATCTTGTGAGTGTTCTTGGGCATGGCGAATGACCTCTTCGAAGGAGCGCGGAGGTCGCTCGTCCGACGATGGACACGGTGCTCTTGGCACGAACGAACGCCGCGGACGAACCCGCGGCGCTGAGCGACGAGAGCAATTCTTAGCGGCCGCAAAATGGCCAGGCAAAGGTGTGACCTACGATCCCCGGTAGTGGATCAGGGAAGGGCAAAACGGGACAGACTGGAACGTCTGCCCCGTTCGCGCGTGACCTGTATGTCTCCTATTCGCCTTCGTACGTGATGTGCGCCCTATGCGAGGCCTCACATCACCGGGCCGCGCTTCTCACCCGCAGTTGCTCAAGCAATGCTCTGTGTGAGTGCCCTGGCCGGGGCTCTGGGGCAGGAGGAGATGGACATCCCCGAACTCGTGCCACAGATAGCCCCCTCGCAACGCCTCGTCGTACCCCCGGTCGATCGCGGCCCGCCCCGCCACCGCCTCCAGCATCAGCAGATGCGAGGCCTCCGGCTCGTGCAGCCCGGTCAGCAGCCCGTCCACCACCCGCACCCCGTGCCCGGGCGTCACCACGAGGTCCGTCCACCCCTCACGCGCGCGTACGACCCCGTCGGCCCCCGCGGCCGACTCCACCGCCCGCACGGCCGTCGTCCCCACGGCGATCACCCGCCCGTCCCCGGCCCGCACGGCGTTGATCAACCGCGCCGACGCCTCCGGCACCGCGAACCGCTCCGGATACGGCGGCTCGTGCACCTCCGCCGAGGCCACCCCGGTGTGCAGCGCCACCGGCGCGAACTGCACCCCCCGGCTCACCAGCTCCGCCACCAGCCCCGCCGTGAAGGGCCGCGCCGCACTCGGCATCTCCGCGCTCCCCGCACCGTCGGCCGACGGCAGCGCGAACACCGTCTGATACACGGACAACGGCTGGTCCCGTTCCGTATAGGAGTAACGAATGGGCCGCCCGTGCTCCCGCAGCAGCCCCGGCACAGGGTCCCCACCTCTGCCGCCCATGTCATCCTCGTCGCCGTTCTCCGCCCCGGCGGCCACCCGCGCCCACCACAGCCGCCCGCTCCCGGGGCTCAGCGCCTCCTCCAGCGTCAGCCGCACACCCCCGGGCAGCCGCACCCGCGTCCCGGCGGGCCCTCCCGCACGCGCGCGTGTCGTTCCCTTCCCGTCCGGATCCCGCAGCTCGACCGCCCACCGCCCCTCACCCCCGTGCGCGGAGTCACCCCGCGTCGAGAAGTGCACCACCACGCGCGCGTGCCCGATCCGCCCGTCCACGGCCGCCGCCAGCGTCGCGGAGGTGTTCACCACCAGCAGGTCCCCGGCCCGCAGCAGACACGGCAGCTCCCGGAACACGTGATGCGCCGGCTCCGTCCCCCGTGACACCAGCAGTCGTACGTCGTCCCGCTCCCGCCCCGGCCCGCGCTGCTCCGCCGGCACCCGCGCCGACAGCTCCTCCGGCACTCTCACCGCCAGCGTCATCGCCGTCCCTCCAGCAGCGCCGGAGCCCCGTACCGCCCGCTCACCGGACGCTCGTCCAGCAGCCGCAGGAACGCCGGCACCACACTGCCCGGCTCCGGACGCGGATCGTCGTCGTCCGGTACGGCCGCCGCGTACAGGTCCGTCGCCATGTCCCCGGGGTCCACCGCCCACACCCGCAGCCCCGGCTCCTCCTCGCCCAGCACCGCCGCGAGATGGTCCAGGGCCGCCTTGGACGCCCCGTAGCCTCCCCAGGTCTCGTAGGCCTCCGCGGCCGCGTCCGAACTGACCGTGATCACCGCGCCGGCCCGCGCCGCCCGCAACAGCGGCAGCGCCTCCTGGACCAGCCCCAGCGCCGCCACCACGTTCACCTCCAGCGCCCGACGCAGCCCCTCCAGCGGCAGCTCGTCCAGCCGCACCAGCGGCTCCGCGCCCAGCGCGCTCGCGTTGCTCACCACCAGGTCGCACCCGCCCAGCCGCCGGGCGGCCGCGACCAGCGCCGACCGGTGCTCGGGATCCGTGACGTCCCCCGCGAGCGCCCGCACGCCCCTCCCGTGCCCCGACACCCAGGCCGCCGTCTCCTTCAGCACCCCCTCGTTCCTGGCGTCCAGCACCAGATCCCAGCCCCGCGCGGCGAGCGCCTCCGCCAGTGCCCGCCCCAGCCCCTTCGAGGCCCCCGTGATGATCGCTACCGGCATGACAACCGTCCCCTCGTCACCCCGCCTCCGCTCGGCGGTGACCCCAACCTAGGAACCGGCCCCTCGCCCCCGCCTCCGACGCCAGACCGGGTCCGCAGGGGCCCTTCGACGTACGCCCGCACACCCGGTCCGCGCGCCCTACACCGCCGTACCGAGGCCCTTCGACCTAGGACCCCCGCCCTACCCCCCGCCGGCACAGGTCGGATCCGGGCTGTCACACCCCGCCGGTACCGTGAAGACATGAGTGAAGGTCCCCGGTCCGGCCTCGCCGCGGTGAGCTCCGCGCTGCTGGCCATGAGCAGGCATCTCGAGGTGCGCGACGTCCTCAAGACGATCGTCGCCTCCGCCCGCGAGCTGCTCGACGCCCAGTACGCCGCACTGGGCGTCCCGGACGACCACGGAGGCTTCGCCCAGTTCGTCGTCGACGGCGTCACCGACCAGCAGTGGAGAGCCATCGGCCCCCTGCCCCGCCAGCACGGCATCCTCGCCTCGATGCTCCAGGAGGCCCGCCCCGAGCGCCTCGCCGACGTGCGCAAGGACCCCCGCTTCGAGGGCTGGCCCTCCGCCCACCCCGACATGTCCGACTTCCTGGGCCTGCCCATCCGCGACGGCGACGAGGTCATCGGCGCCCTCTTCCTCGCCAACAAGCTGCGTCCTGTGGGGGGAAGCCCCCCACACCCCCCGCGCGAGAAGCCCGAGGGCGGCTGCGGCTTCACCGAGGAGGACGAGGACCTGCTCGCCATCCTCGCCCAGCACGCGGCCATCGCCCTCACCAACGCCCGCCTCTACGAACGCAGCCGCGAACTCACCATCGCGGAGGAACGCTCCCGGCTGGCCCACGAACTGCACGACGCGGTCGCCCAGAAACTGTTCTCCCTGCGCCTGACCGCCCAGGCGGCCGCCGCCCTCGTCGACCGCGACCCCTCCCGCGCCAAGGGCGAGCTCCAGCAGGTCGCCGCCCTCGCCGCCGAGGCCGCCGACGAACTGCGCGCCGCCGTCGTCGAACTGCGCCCCGCCGCCCTCGACGAGGACGGCCTCGTCGCCACCCTGCGTACCCAGGTCCAGGTCCTCGACCGCGCCCACACCGCGCGCGTGACCTTCACCAGCCACGGCGTACGTGCCCTGCCCGCCGCCCAGGAGGAGGCCCTGCTGCGCGTCGCCCAGGAGGCCCTGCACAACGCCCTGCGCCACTCCGGCGCACAGCACGTCGACGTGACCCTCCACAAGCGCGGCCCCGACACGGTGCTGCGCGTCACGGACGACGGCAGTGGCTTCGACCCCTCGGCGATCCGCAGAGCCGGCCGCCACCTCGGCCTGGTCTCCATGCGGGACCGGGCGAGCGGGGTCGGCGGCGGCCTGACGGTGGAATCGGCGCCCGGCAAGGGCACCACGATCGAGATGGAGGCCCCCGGTGGCTGACGCAATCAAGGTGCTGCTCGTCGACGACCACCAGGTCGTCCGCCGCGGTCTGCGCACCTTCCTCGAGGTCCAGGACGACATCGAGGTCGTCGGCGAGGCCGCCGACGGCGCCGAAGGAGTCCAGCGCGCCGAGGAACTGCAGCCCGACGTCGTCCTGATGGACGTCAAGATGCCCGGCATGGACGGCATCGAGGCCCTGCGCCGCCTGCGCGAACTGGACAACCCCGCGCGCGTGCTGATCGTCACGAGCTTCACCGAACAGCGCACGGTGGTCCCGGCCCTGCGCGCCGGCGCCGCCGGATACGTCTACAAGGACGTGGACCCCGACGCCCTCGCCGGTGCCATCCGCTCGGTCCACGCCGGCCATGTCCTGCTCCAGCCGGAGGTCGCCGGCGCCCTGCTCTCCCAGGAGGAGACCAACTCGGGCCAGGGCAGGGGCGGTTCCCTCACGGAACGGGAACGCGAGGTGCTCGGCCTGATAGCGGACGGCCGCTCCAACCGCGAGATCGCCCGCGCCCTGGTCCTCTCCGAGAAGACGGTCAAGACCCACGTCTCGAACATCCTGATGAAACTCGACCTCGCCGACCGCACCCAGGCCGCCCTGTGGGCCGTACGCAACGGACTAGCCGGCTGAGCCACCGTCCGGCCGCGGGCCGGTGGTGACTGCCCACGCAATTCCCCGCACCCCTAGGGTGTCGCAGTCACCACGCCCCCCAGCCACCCGCGTAGCTGCGGCCGCTTCAAACCGCCGCAGCTGCGGGCAGTCGTGCCGCTGGGGCGGCACGGGTGGGCGCAGCGGCACCCAGCAAGCGCGGGCAAGCAAAACCCACCCCCGGCCGACCCCAACCCCGCTCACCGCACCGCGAGGCTCACCGCACCCCCCGCTCCTGCTCCTCCACATAAGAGTTGTACGCCGCAACCTGCGCCCGCCGCCCCGTCCGCTCCACCGGCCGCAACGCCTCCGCCCGCGCCGCCATCTCCCCCGAACTCACCGCACCCCCATGCCCGCTCTCCCGAGCGAGCGACACCAGCAACCCCACCCGCCGCGCCAGCTCCAGCACCCGCACCGCCCGCGCCGGATACCCCGGCGCCAACACCTCCCGCCCCACCTCGGCCCGCGCCCGGTACGCGTCGATCGCCGCCTCCGCCACCGGCCCCGACCCCGCCACATCCAGCTTCGACAGCACCGCCGTAGCCTCCCGCAACGCCTCCGCCAGCTCCCGCTCGGCCTCACCCAGCGACGGCACATCGGCCGGCGGAGCCTCCCGCACCGGCAGACAGTGCCACACCACCTCGACATGGACATCGCCCGCGGGCCCGGCCTCGGACACCTCCGGCACCAGCCCCAGCGCGGCCCCGTGACAGACCACCGCCTCCTCCGCCTCCAGCGCCCGCGCGTTGAACTCCGGCGGCCCGCTCAGCCCCAGCGGATGCCCCGGCGCGGGCAGCGCCACCCGCAGCCCCCGCACCCCCAGCGCCCGCAGCCGGCCCAGCGCCAGCGTCAGCCCGACGGGCGCCGGCTCACCGGGCAACCCCTCCACCCGGTGCACGGCGTCCTCCCCGACGACGGCGAGTACGGCGTCGTCCGGAGAGACAAGTCCGGCCAACAGGGCATTTCCCCAAGCGGCAAGGCGACCAGAGCGCGGTTCCGAGAGCATGCCCCCACCCTAAGGACCGGACCGATGGAACGGGGCGCCCGACCGGTGGCGTAGATTTTCCCGAGGGGCCGCGCCCACCCACGCGCGGCGGTCCAGCCACAGGCACCCGCGACAACCGAGACCGGCCACACTGCAAGGGGAGACAACGCGCTCATGAGCGATGTTCTGGAGCTTCAGGACGTATCGGTGGTCCGCGAGGGCAGGGCTCTGGTCGACCAGGTCTCGTGGTCGGTCAAGGAGGGCGAGCGCTGGGTCATCCTCGGCCCCAACGGAGCCGGCAAGACCACCCTCCTCAACATCGCCTCCACCTACCTCTTCCCCAGCTCGGGCACCGTCTCCGTACTCGACGAGACCCTCGGCGCCCCCGGCACCGACGTCTTCGAACTGCGCCCCCGCATCGGCGTGGCCGGCATCGCCCTCGCCGACAAGCTCCCCAAGCGCCAGACCGTCCTGCAGACCGTCCTCACCGCCGCCTACGGCATGACGGCCGCCTGGCAGGAGGAGTACGAGGCCGTCGACGAGCAGCGCGCCCGCGCCTTCCTCGACCGCCTCGGCATGAGCGAGTACCTCGACCGGAAGTTCGGCACCCTCTCCGAGGGCGAGCGCAAGCGCACCCTCATCGCCCGCGCCCTGATGACCGACCCCGAACTGCTCCTCCTCGACGAGCCCGCCGCCGGCCTCGACCTCGGCGGCCGCGAGGACCTCGTACGCCGGCTCGGCCGCCTCGCCCGCGACCCCATCGCCCCCTCCATGATCATGGTCACCCACCATGTCGAGGAGATCGCCCCCGGGTTCACCCACGTCCTCATGATCCGCCAGGGCAAGGTCCTCGCCGCGGGCCCCGTCGAACTCGAACTCACCTCCCGCAACCTCTCCCTCTGCTTCGGCCTCCCGCTCGTCGTGGAACAGGTCGGCGACCGCTGGACCGCCCAGGGCCTGCCGCTGTCCTGACCCCGCCCCAGGACCTGACGCCCTCCTGCCCCCGCCCTGCCCCTGTGCGCCCTGTCCGCAACGGGACATACGGTCCTACCATGACCCTGTGAACGACATCGAGGCGTGGGTCTGGTGGCTCGTCGGCGCGGCAGCGCTCGGAATCCCGCTCGTGGTCACCGCGATGCCGGAGTTCGGCATGCTCGCCGTCGGGGCGGTCGCCGCCGCGATCGGCGCCGGCCTGGGCCTCGGCGCCGTGGCCCAGGTGCTCGTGTTCATCGTCGTCTCGGTCGCCCTCATCGCCGTGGTGCGCCCCATCGCGGCCCGGCACAGCGCACAGCGCCCCCAACTCGCCACCGGAGTGGACGCGTTGAAGGGCAAACAGGCCGTCGTGCTGGAGCGCGTCGACGGTTCCGGGAACGGCCGGATCAAACTCGCCGGAGAGATCTGGTCGGCCCGCGCCCTCGACACCGACCGCACGTACGAAGTCGGTGAGGAAGTCGACGTCGTGGAGATCGAGGGGGCCACGGCGATCGTCATCTGACCTTGCACAACTCCCGCACGACGCAAGTGAGGCGAAGGCCTCCCGAGGTACGCGACGGTCTGTCAGACTCGACCAGCAAGATCTTCACAACCGTAGGATCTTCCGAAAGCGCTCGAGGCGGAGAAGGGGACGGGGACGCACGATGGAACCGGTCATCATCGTCTTGATCATTCTGGTGGTGTTGGTCTTCATCGCCCTGATCAAGACCATCCAGGTCATCCCACAGGCGAGCGCCGCCATCGTCGAGCGCTTCGGCCGTTACACACGCACGCTGAACGCGGGCCTCAACATCGTGGTCCCGTTCATCGACACCATCCGCAACCGCATCGACCTGCGTGAACAGGTCGTCCCGTTCCCGCCGCAGCCGGTGATCACCCAGGACAACCTGGTCGTCAACATCGACACGGTCATCTACTACCAGGTCACGGACGCCCGCGCCGCGACCTACGAGGTCGCCAGCTACATCCAGGCGATCGAGCAGCTCACCGTCACCACGCTCCGCAACATCATCGGCGGCATGGACCTGGAGCGCACCCTGACCTCCCGTGAGGAGATCAACGCGGCCCTGCGCGGCGTCCTCGACGAGGCCACCGGCAAGTGGGGCATCCGCGTCAACCGCGTGGAACTGAAGGCGATCGAGCCCCCGACCTCCATCCAGGACTCGATGGAGAAGCAGATGCGCGCCGACCGTGACAAGCGCGCCGCGATCCTCACCGCAGAAGGTACGCGCCAGGCGGCGATCCTCACCGCTGAGGGTGAGAAGCAGTCCCAGATCCTGCGCGCCGAGGGTGAGGCCAAGGCCGCCGCCCTGCGCGCCGAGGGCGAGGCCCAGGCCGTCCGCACGGTCTTCGAGGCCATCCACGCCGGCGACCCGGACCAGAAGCTCCTCAGCTACCAGTACCTCCAGATGCTTCCGAAGATCGCCGAGGGCGACGCCAACAAGCTCTGGATCGTCCCCAGCGAGATCGGCGACGCCCTCAAGGGCCTCTCCGGCGCCATGGGCAACTTCGGCGCGATGGGTGGCGGTTCCCCCTCCAACGGCGGTACCGAGAAGAAGATCCCAGAACGCCGAGAGAAGCCGTCGATCGACTGACAGCACGACAAAACACCGTTCCCCGCGCCCACATAAGGGGCGCGGGGAACTGCGCGAAATGCCACAACGGCCCGGCAGCCGAAGAACGACAGACCCGCTACGGCGAACCGCCAAGAGGTCTAAGCCGCGTCCAGCGACAGCCACTCCGGCAGCGCAGCCAAGTCGTCCTGCCCCAGCGCAAGCAGCATCGCATCCTGCGGAGTCGGCTCGAACGGCTCCCGCAGCAACGGCATACCCGCCTGCTCCGGAGTCCGGTCCGCCTTACGGTGGTTGTCCTCCGAGCAGGACGCCACCGTGTTCAGCCAGGTGTCCTGACCGCCCTGCGCGCGCGGCACCACATGGTCCACCGTGGTCGCCCGGCGACCGCAGTACGCGCACCGGTGCCGGTCCCTGACCAGCACCCCCCTCCGCGACCACGGCGCTTGTCTTCGGAACGGAACCCGTACGTACCTGCACAGCCTGATCACCCGAGGCGCCGGTATGTCCACATCGGCGCCCCGCATACGCAGTTCGGGGTGGGCCTGCTCGACGACGGCCTTGTCCTGGAGCACCAGGACGACAGCTCGGTTCAACGTCACCGTAGACAGCGGCTCGAAGCTCGCGTTCAGGACCAGCGTGTCACGCATCCAGCCCACCTCCCCATTGCATCTGCCCGCCCTCCGGCCGGCTCGGATCAACTCTGGACGGGCACGCCGAGATGGACAACGCAATAAAAAATGCCCGCCCCTGATCACTTCCAAGACCAGGGCCGGGCAAACGTTCAATGAACGATGAGCTGACTGTCCCTCCGCGCTATCCCTTCGCGGGGTTCTCGTACTCACCGATCAGCTGAGCGCGGGCGATCGCGTGGAACCGCAGGTTGAACCCGACGACGGCAGGCGAGGCGTCGGCGTCCGGACCGAGCTTCTCCTGGTCCACCGCGTACACCGTGAAGACGTACCGGTGCGGCCCGTCCCCCGGAGGCGGCGCGGCACCGCCGAAGTCCTTGCTGCCGTAGTCGTTGCGCGCCTGTACGGCACCCTCCGGCAGCCCCTCGAACTTGCCGCTGCCCGCCCCCACCGGCAGTTCGGTCACCGAGGCCGGGATGTCGAACAGGACCCAGTGCCAGAACCCGCTGCCCGTCGGGGCGTCCGGGTCGTAGCAGGTCACGGCGAAGCTCTTGGTCTCGGCCGGGAAGCCCTCCCAGCGCAGCTGCGGCGAGGTGTTCCCCTCCGCGTGGACCTGCGCGGCCTTGAGCGTCGCGCCCTCCTGGACGTCCTCGCTCGTCACCGTGAACGACGGCACGGGCGGGTGGAAGTCATGGGGGAGCGGCCGCCGCTTGAGCTCGGTCACCTCGGTACCTCCTGAACGATGCTGATGGACTCGGTGACTCCGAGCCTAGAACCAGTTGCGCTTGCTGCCGACCTCGGACAGCCACTGGTTGAGGTACGACGCCCAGTCGGTCGTGTGGAAGTCGTTCTGACCCACCTGGAAGGACCGGAAGGTGTCACTGCCCTCGCTGAACAGCCCCGGCTTCTTGTCCATCTCCAGCACGACGTCCATCGCGTGCTCGTCGGCGACGAAGCTCAGCTCGACCTGGTTCAGCCCCCGGTACTGCGACGGCGGGAGGAACTCGATCTCCTGGTAGAACGGCAGCTTCTGTCGCGTACCGCGGATGTGCCCACGCTCCATGTCCGCGCTCTTGAACCGGAAGCCCAGCTGGATGAACGCGTCCAGGATCGCCTTCTGCGCCGGCAGCGGGTGCACGTTGATGGGGTCCAGGTCACCGGAGTCCACCGCGCGGGCGATCGCCAGCTCGGTCGTGACACCGATGTGCATCCCGCGCAGCGCCTGCCCGTCGATCATCGTCACGGGGGTCTCCCAGGGGATCTCCAGCCCGAACGGCACTGCGTGCACCGCACCCGCCTGGAGCTCGAAGGCACCACCCAGCTGCAGCTTGGTGAACTCGATGTCCTGCTTGTACTCCTGGTCGCCGCCCTCGACCTCGACCTTGGCCTGCAGCCCGACGGACAGCCCCTCGATGTTCTGGTTGACGGAACCGCCCTGGATCCGCACCTCGCCCTGGACGACACCGCCCGGGACGACGTTGACCTCCGTCAGCACCGTCTCGACCGAAGCCCCGCCGGCCCCCAGACTCGCGAGCAGCTTCTTGAACGCCATGACTCTCCCTCTACGACTACTTCTGACGGGATCCCTTGATCCCTACAAACGCGATCCGGCCGTGACCGGTTCCGCGTCCCACACCCTGGCAAGCCGAGCGCCCGCTGACCACCCCGGCGCACCCGTCGTTCTCCACTACGCTCGGAGGGCATGATCGCGACCCCCGACCGTACGCCCCTTTCCAGGGCCTTCTTCGACCGCCCTGTCCTGGAGGTCGCCCCCGACCTCCTCGGCCGCCTCCTCGTCCGTACGACCCCCGACGGTCCGATCACCCTGCGCCTCACGGAGGTCGAGGCCTACGACGGCCAGAACGACCCCGGCTCCCATGCCTACCGCGGCCGCACGCCCCGCAACGAGGTGATGTTCGGTCCCCCCGGACATGTGTACGTCTACTTCACCTACGGCATGTGGCACTGCATGAACCTCGTCTGCGGCCCCGACGGCCGGGCGAGCGCGGTCCTGCTCCGCGCCGGTGAGGTGATCGAGGGCGCCGAGCTGGCCCGCAAACGTCGACTCTCGGCCCGTAATGACAAGGAACTGGCCAAAGGCCCCGCCCGTCTGGCCACGGCCCTGGACGTGGACCGCGCCCTCGACGGCACGGACGCGTGCACCGCCGACGAGACCCCACTGCGCATGCTGACCGGCACCCCCGTCCTCTCCGACCAGGTACGCAACGGTCCGCGCACCGGAGTCGTCGGCGAGGGCGGCGACGGTGACGTCCATCCCTGGCGCTACTGGGTGGCCGACGACCCGACGGTGAGCCCTTACCGGGCCCACGTCCCCAGGAACCGCCGAAGTTGACTCGCCTTTGACAGGGGCGTAACGTAGCCCGAGCCGCTTGAACCGGGTACGGCATTCGCCAGCAGCCGGAAGCGGCCAACCCACTACCTACGACATCCCTCAGCGGGGGCGATTTCGGCATGTCCGCATGCCTGAATTCGAACTCGCGGGAACTCGATTATGAGTTGCCGAGGGAATCGGCTAACGTAGTGAATGTCGAAAGGCCGACGGGCGAAAGCCGGAAGCCCGAAGACAAACCCACCGACTGGGAATCGGACACCGAAAAGGTCTGATAGAGTCGGAAACACCGAAGGGAAGCCCGGAGGAAAGCCTGAGAGAGTCTCTCGGGTGAGTACAAAGGAAGCTATCGTTCCTTGAGAACTCAACAGCGTGCCAAAAATCAACGCCAGATTAGTTGATACCCCGTCCCCGGCAGTGATAGCCGAGGATGAGGTTCCTTT
>NZ_JBLRVZ010000035.1:0-97614 GCF_048159505.1 Streptomyces sp. T028 | reverse complement strand
CAGGGCATCGGCAAAGTTGCTCGATGTCCGGTTCGTGATCATGTGAGTCCGAGGAGGGCGAGCGGTCGGCGGGCGTCGCGGGCGTTGTGCCGCAGAGCGGAAGCGATGTTGGTTTTGCCGGCCACGCGGAGGGCGCCGATGGCGAGGTTGCGCCAGGTCGCCATGGCGCGGGGTGCGGTGCCTGTCCGCAGCTGGGAGGCGTCTTCGGCGAAGGTCACATCGCGGATGTGGTGGAGTGACTCGATCTTCCAGTGATCGCGGATGAGCGCCGCGAGCTGGGCCGGGGTGACCTGCTCCGCAGTCAGGTCGGTGACGGCGTAGACGGTCTTGATGCTGACCTTGCCGGTCTTCCGGTCGACCCGGCGACGCTTGAGCTGCACGGCCTGACGCGCCCCGGGGAAGAGCAGGTTGTTCACGGTGCATACCTTGATCAGGCGGATCTCATGGCGGCCGTGGCCGGTGCCGCGGGTGCGGCCCTGCAACGGGATCCGCTTCCAGGGAAGGGACTTCAGCTGGGCGCGGAGCTTCTTCTGGTTCCCCTTGACGATCACGATGTAGTGCGCGCCCCGGCCGAGTAGGTATTCGGCGTGCTCGCGCTGGGTGTGCATCGCATCGCTGGTCACGACGACGCCCGCCAGGTCGGCGACGGCCGTCAGCAGCGGCTGGAAGCAGGTGATTTCGTTGGTCTTCTCACCCACGTCGAGCTGTGCCAGGACCAGGCCGGTGGTGTGCTCACAGGCGGCGAGCAGGTGGATCTTGCGTCCGGTCGCCCTGGCGGCGCCGCGCAGGCTCTTGCCGTCGACCGCCAGTCCGCGCAGCCGGCCCTCGGTACTGCCGCGCCGGTCGGCCAGCCAGCGGCCCACCGACTGGTCCAGCGCGTCGCCGTCGATGCGGCCCAGCAGCCGCCGCACCGTTGTTTCCGCAGGCAGACACCGCTTCGGGCATAGCGGATCGGGTCGTACGCCAAGGTGTTCCAGGAGATACGGCGGGGCATCAGCGATCCACTCGCCGACCGCGAGCAGGGAGGTCGCTCCGGCCAGCACCGCGCACGCGGTCAGCGCGAGCACGACGACCAGAGCGTGCCGCACGCCGCGCGGATCTCGCGGATCGGGCACCTCGCTCAGCCGCTCCAGCAGGCCCGGGATCTCCTCGGGCACGGCCCCGGGATGACGGCGGAGTTGGTCAAAGGCAGGCGGGATCGGGGATGATGCGTCGGCAGGCACGGTCTTCCACTTGGATCACGGGGCGTCGAGAACTCCATGATCTTGGAAGCCGTGCCTGTCACGTTCCCGGAACCCCACCGAGCCAGCAGATCATCACGAACCGGACGTCAAGCAACTACGCCGGAGCCCTGCAAGGTGAAGCCCTCCGCTACTACTCGAAAAAAGGTCTACGAGCGCCGAGATGCCGTCGTGAAGGTCATCAAAGCGGCGTTTCCCCCAGGACATGACATCAGCTACCAGTCGCACAAGATCATTGGATCACTCGGGCGCAACACGGCTGCCAATCCGGTGGACGACATCGACCTTCTGGTGCACCTGTTCATCGACGAAGATTTGTGGAATCGCAGATACCGGGATGACTCCTCCGAGTTCCTGTACAGGGTGCGGAAGGTCCTCAACGAGAAGTCACCCGTACGCAAGATTGGTTCTCGTGGCCAAGCCGTGCGCTTCTTCTACGCAGATGGCCTGAGCGTCGACGTGGCACCAGTCGAGAAGTACGAGGGTGGGGACTACGCCATCCCTGATGGTGCAGGTAAGTGGCTACGGACCAACCCAGGCAAGCACGAGGCGCACCTCAACGAGCGCAATGGCGCCGTAGAAGGCGACCTGAAGAAGATTATTCGGTTCGCTAAGAAGTGGAACAAGGCACACAGCTCGAACCTCAGCTCGTTCCACCTTGAGATGCTTGTTGCGCGTACGTTCACGGTGCTCGGCAACGACTCCCGTGAAGCGTTGCAATATTTCTTCCACCACAACAGGAACAACCTGTCGGTTCAGGACCCGGCCGGACACAGCGGAGACCTATCGCGGTACCTCACGCTCGGCGCACATGTGGCGCTCAACTTCGCTTTCAATGCCGCCCTCTCACGCGCCACGGCAGCCAACGAGGCCGAGGAACGAGGCGACCATCGTGAAGCTATCCGTCTGTGGCGGATCATTTTGGGTGATGACTTTCCGATGTACGGGTAGTCACATGACAGCCCATTCTCGTTCACTTGGTGATTGTAAAGAACGCCGTAGCGCTAACTGCCGAATGGTCTTTGATGCTGGTTACTACGACCGACAGTTTTCCGTTTGCGCAACAGACTTCTCCGGGAACCTGAATAAATGCGCTCACATCACCCTTGCTGTCTGCTTTCCAGACCTTCTCAGACCCGTATGGTCCATCGAATTTCTTGAGATATCCCCCGTCGCGTAGCTCGACCTTTACTCTCTCGTTCGGAGTAAATCCTGTCGCAGCCACGTCGATGGTGGTATCCCCCACCGGCCCCGAATCAGGCTTGATCTTCACCGTCTGACCCTCTGAGCCGCTACCTTCAGCGCGGAATTGTCCTGTACCAAATGGACGGTCGTCAGGAAGCGTGACCCCTTGCTGCGGCTTAGTCATCCACAATTCAAAGCGAAGGCCGCCATCGCTTTTCTTGAAGATGCGCAGTTCGTCTTCTGTAAAGCACGCAGTCGTACCACGCCGCACTTCGAGTAGTCGTAGCTCATCGCCAGGCGACTTTTCTAGGAGCAGGTCATTCGCGCATTCGAATGGAGTCCCGCTTGGAAGCGTCCCGGCGTAGTTCGATACACCTACTTTTCCTTGTAGGTTCTTTCCATCCACATCCTCGGCAATGCTCACCGAGACGTTATAGTCCTTGATTCCATCTTGCACGACTGTGCCTACAAGCTTCTTTCCCTCAAGCTCGACGAGGAGGTCATTAGAGAACGGACTAGCGCTGGTCGATGGTGTCGGATTTGGCTCAGGCGGCTCCTGGGAGTTGTCGCAGGCTTTCAGAAGACCAGCCGAAAGGCCAATTAAGGCCGCCAGAATGGCACCTCCGCCTACAAGCTGTCCATTACGAACAGTCGCTTTCGCAACCTGATCAGGTTGCTCCTTGCTATGTGACCCCGACCGCCGGTCTTTCATCCCGGCAGGTTTACCAGAGGCCCTCTTCTTCATCTTTTTGAATCGAGCAGGATATTCCTTCCGGGCGACCGCCAAGATCTCCTCTCTGCCGTTTTCCATGATTCCGTTGATCAGTTTCGAGTTGACGTCGAACCAGAAAGAGTGAGCATCCCTCGCGACGGGGATACGAACAGCGGGAAAATTAGCTCTCTTTAGAAGACGCGCTGCATCCACAACGTCGTCATAGCACTCGCTCAAGAGCTCAAGCTCGTCATCCTTGAAGCCGTTCATTACCCATCCAGAGTCGCCTACAAACGAGGGTGTCCAACTCAGTCCAGACGGTCAGATAGTACACAGCCCCGGAGCTTGTTGCTCCGGGGCTAGGAAAGAGTGTGACTGTGCTGTTACTTCTGGTCGGTGCCGATCGCGACAGCGACTGCGAGCGCCATCACTCCTACACCTAGGAGTGCCAACACGGCAGCCACTGGCGACGGCTCGACGCTTGTCGCCGTAAAGGCGACTCCTACGCCTCCACACAGCCCTGCAATGAGGCTCAGAATTACTTGACCCTTCACAACGTTCCCCTTCAACAAGGAACACCAAAGCCGTGGTGCGGCGGGTTCAACCTGTTGCAGGCGAACGGTGTGACGCGAATAGCATTCGCCTATATAATTTATCTCATGTTTCATAACTTGCGTCAATGACTTCGCACTTACTGGCTGGTTGCTAAGAAGCGACGATAACGAGGGCAAGCCCCAAGGAAATGCCTGACGCTAAAACCAGATCTTCGATCAGTCGAGGAGTGATCGGAGTAGACCGCACTCGCCTCACCGTAACATTCGTGCTGCCTCGGTTTGCTCGCTTTTCGGAACCCCAAAGAAGTTGTGGAAGCAGTGGTTTTCGCGCTCGTCGCGCCATGACGTAATCCTCGTTTATCTCTTCTTCCATTATCCTCCATTGACCTCTGTTGATCAATACTCTCCACCCCTGTTAGCGCCGTACTATCGACAACACCTCATAGACGCATCAGCTCGGGAATCAGCTCGGCGAAGAGGAAGACTCGCATCATCTCCTGTTGTTCCTCAGGGAGCCGCCGGAAGATCCGAGTGAGCTCATTCTTCCGTACCTGTTGCCGTACCACGAAGACCACGTACGGGAAGTAGTCGGCGGTACTGCTCTCGACCGCCTGCCAATATCCCTCGACCTTTTCGCGTATGCGGGCGGGCTGTTCCGTCCCTAGGTCAATTTCAAGGTAGTAACTGCTACTCCGGCCCTGGTGCGGGAAGTCGACCGCCGCGAACAGGTCCGCTCGTACGGCCGGAGGAACGGGGAGTTCCACCGCCCACTCTTTGAAGGACAGAACGCCTGCTTTCTCAGCGTGCCGTAGCTCAAGGTACGTATCGGCAATCATGAGGGCGTGGTTGTTGACGTTCGACATCAAGCGACCGTCGACGTCCAGGAGGAGACGCCCGGCGCGGCCGAGCTGGTACACGTACGCCCCCGCCCCGCCCTTGTCTCCACTCGCGCGACGGCCAACCCGAGAGAGATACCCGAGCCGCACCAGCCGCCCGAGCACCTTATCCGGCACCGAATGAGATCGGTCGGCAAATAGCAGCTCGGTCAGGTGGGTTGAGGCGAGCTGGGAGAAGGTGTGGGTGAGCGTGAGTACGTCGTAGTCGCGTCCTGTGAGTTCCACGTCCGTCCTCCGTCCGGATAGACTCCGGTGTCCTCGCTGGTCAGAGCCGCTTTCGGTGCAGGGGGAGACCTATGGTTGACCTACCCCTGGCCTACAGGGTTCGCCTACGCCAGATCTTTTATGAGGAGCACTTACGCTCCGTCAGTACATGAGTTGACTGCCTGCCGGAGCGGAAAGTCACCGATCTTAGACCGTGCAGCCTTCGAGAGTTTTCCAGCTAGTGGAAGGGAGTGTCGTTCTGTTCTGCACGAACGAACCCGACTGGTGATCGGTGTTGTAATTCGTCTTCCAGTAGCCATTGCGGCGATATCCGCGCTCCGAGATGGTCCACACCATTCTCTTGGCGTCATAGAGTGAAATTTGCAATGCCGCATCGTTGCTGCTACTGATGAACCCAATCCCGCCGCCAGGAAGCGGCGGGAGCTTAGGCTCAGCAGCTTTGAGGTTGGCGTCCGTGATTTCCCAGCGCATGCACGCTTCCAGTGTCTTGAGGACAACGTAGCGATATTGGTTCTGCGAGTAGGAGAGGCGAACGACAACATCCCGGATAGGTGCATCGCTCGGGTTGGTTACGAAAATTCCTTTCCCGCTGTTCTCAACCGAATAGGTGATCTGCTTGATCTGAGCTTCACGAGTGTCCTTGGCTCGCAGTTCGTCGGTGTCATCCTTCGCCTGGCACGACACAACCAGACTGGCGATAGAGACGACCACGGCGACTCCAGCGGATATGGCGCTCGTCCAAGCCGCTTTCACTTCGCTACCCACGGTTCCCCCCAGAACTAAGCTCCCGCCCGGTCGGCGGGGTGATGGTTGCCATCATGTTCGCCGGAGCTTCATGTGATCACTCCTGGAGCTTTGATCCGTTGCTGTCTAGTGACACAACCGCCTGACAGGAAGTCATCTGTCGAATGGTCGTTCGGCTGTAGATCGTGGCTGGGTGGCAACTCCTGGGGTGGCCTACGTCTCTAGCCCTTCCATCCGTTCGCGCCAGGCTTCGGCGGTACGCGCTGACGCGTCGAGCTGGTGCTTCATCGCGGCAGCCCACACATTGGTTTCGTGCTCGACCATTCCTTCAAGGAGCGGGTCGTCTCCGTGACGCCGACCAAGCCGCTCCGCAACCGCCTCGATGTCGCTGAGGACATCCCCGAGGTATTCAATGCTCCGGGTGACGTAGGCCAGTTCCGACAGCAGGTTCTGTACGCTACGCATCGCTTGAACTCCTCGGTCCACCAAAGCGCGGTCGCCTCGTAGAAGCTGCCGGGGCCGGCCGCTGTCCGCGGCGCTGCTTAATCTCCGCCTCCACCGCAGCGACCGGCCGCCCGTAGTTCTGGCGCGACAACCGCCGCACCTCATCCGCGAGGTCGGTCGGTTCAACGGGCGGGAGGGTGACGCCCGTCACCGGTGTACTCACTCCGCCCGGCGTGGCAATGCGCATCAAGACCTCGAAGCGCGCGAGACTCATGAAGTCGTCTTCCGTCACGCTGCGCCCGAACTGCCGGGCAAAGCTGCGTGCTTCATCCGTCGAAGTCTGGAACACCACGGTGCTCCTCGCGTTGGCTTGGGTCGCATCCTGGAGTTCTCGGGTGAGCTGTCCGAGGAACTGGTGTGCCACGGTCATAGCGAGACCGAGCGAACGGGCCTGGGCGAACATGTCCCCGGCCGGAATGGGCAAGTTGATCAGGTCCTGGAACTCATCGAGGTAGAGCATGGTAGGTCGAGCCGGGTTCGCCGCTCCGGCCTGTACAGCGCTCCACACCGAGTTGAGCAACAGTGAACCGAGGAGTCCCGCCGTGTCCTTCCCTTCTGTGGCTCGGCCGAGGTTGACGAGCAGTACCTTCCCCTGCCGGATGAGGTCGCCGAGATCTATCGTGCTGGTCGACTGCCCGATGATGTTCCGCAGTGACGGCCTGGACGAGAGCTGCCACACCCGATCAAGCAGCGGCTTGAAGTACGCGTTCCTCTGTGGCCGGCCGAGGCTCGTAATCTCCGACCACCACCCAGCCAACTCGTCGATGTGTGAGACGCCCCGTACCAACCGACGTGAGAACTCCTCTTGGTCCGGCCTCGGGACGGCGAGGGGCTGGATTTCCGCGAATGTCATCTGCCCCTGCGCCTCGCGGCTAAGCATGAGCGTCAGGATCAGGTGGTAGAAACCAGCTCGCACCCGCACCCCTCGGGCATCCTGCGGATATAGGTGGTCGAAGAGCCGCTGGATATCGGCGGCCACCACGTAGGGCGAGCCCTGGAGGAGATTCCATCCCACCGGGTACGCCGTATCGCTCACGTCCAGGAGGACGACGTCATGCAGTCGGTGTTCTGGCACTCGGTCGAGGACCGCGTTATAGAGGTCTCCTTTACTCTCGATGAGCACCACGCCGCGCCCGGCCTGCATGTCCTGGTATATGAGATTTGTGAGTAGTGCCGTCTTACCGCTGCCGGTCGGTCCGACGACTTGGAGGTGCCAGGTCGACTCACTCGGCGACAGGGCCAAGAGTCGTTCGTTTCCAGGGAAGTTGGAACGGGCAAGCACGCGGCCGGTACGACAAATGGCGCCGGTCGCTGCCAGCTGGCGCGTGCGGGAACGAGGAAGTCCGGCAACATGCGGCGACCCGATCGGCCAGGCCATGAGTCCGGCCAGTTCCGAGGCGGCCAAGACCGCTGGGAATACCGTCGGTGCCGCCGCCTCCTGGACACGCCGCACCACGCGGTTCGTGGTGGCGAGCCGTTTCCTGAACGCGTTACTCGCCCCGCCCACGCTGGCGAGGCTTGACCGTACGCGCGAGACGAGCTGACGACTGCGCTCCGTACTGCCTGCCTTCACGGCCACGCGGAGGACGGCAAGGAAGTTGGGTTCAGCGAGCTTGGCCCGGCGCTCCTTGAGGTGGTCGCGGTCGACTTCCCCACCGAGCAACCTCCCGAAGACTCCTCCGTCCTCGGTGGCTTCGCGCAGGACGGGGGGACGTTCCCGCATGGCCGGAGAGACGACCCACTGGAGAAGCAGGGCTTCACCCCGACCGAGGCCCTGCATGGTGGTGAGCATGCTCGCCGACAGCGCCTCGGCGTTCACGACACCGGCGCTGCGGCGTGAGTCGGCCTGTCCTAGGGGCTGTCTGCAGTTGTGATCAATCGACTTTCAGGAGGCTGCTGATCCAGATGGTCGCTGCGCGGAGATGGAGTCCGGCGAGGTAGCTTTCGGGCGTCTTGTCGTAGCGGGTCGCGATGCCTCGCCAGTCCTTCAGCCGGTTGATGGCCCGCTCAACCGTGTTGCGATCGCGGTAGAGATCGGCGTTGCAGGTGACCGGCCTGCCGCCCTGACTACCTTTCTTCCTGCGATTGGCTGCCTGGTCCTTCTTCTCCGGGATGACCGCCTTGATACGGCGTTTGCGCAGGTGGGCACGGTTGGCGCGGGAGGAATAGGCCTTATCGCCGGCCACGGCGGCGGGCCGGGTACGGGGACGGCCGATGGGCAGGCGGACCCGTACCTTGCTCAGGACCGGGATGAACTGGGGGCTGTCGGCGGCCTGCCCGGCGGTCAGAAGGAGCGCCATCGGCCGGCAACGCCGGTCGGCAGCCAGATGGATTTTGCTGGTCAGCCCACCGCGCGACCGTCCGAGCAGAGCGGCCTTCAGCCGGGCCCGCCGTCGTAAGCGGATGCGTCGGCGTTCGGCACGGACCGGATCGATTTCGCCGTCCTGTCCGCCTTGTTCCTCGCAAGCTCCCCCTTTTGCGAGGCCGCCTCTTCGAGCGCGGCCAGGGTCTCTTCGCTGACCCGCATGCCGGCCGCGTCGTGATGAGCCCGCGCGGTGGTGGAATCCACGCTGACCAGCGACATGTCGATCTCGTCCCTGCGGGCGGCCTCGGCGATCGCCTCGTCCATCAGGGTCTGGAAGACGCCCGCGTCCCGCCATCGCATGAAGCGGTTGTAGACGGTCTGCCAGGCGCCGAACCGCTCCGGCATCTCCCGCCACTGGCTGCCGGTGCGGAACCGCCAGATCACCCCCTCGAACTGATCCCGCAGCCGCTCGGGGTACGGGCCGAATCTGCCGACCGGCAGGAACGGCCCGATGAACTCCCACTCTTCGTCGGTGAGTTGCGTACGCGTCACACCACAGTCCTACCGGATCGGCAGGCACCACCGAGCTTGATCACAACTGAAGACAGTCCCTAGCTCGACCGCGGCCGTCCATGCGCGGGGCGGTTCTTCCCCGCCCGCCGGCTCGGTCGTAGAGCCGGGAATGAGGGAGCGCAGTTGTGGGATGAGGTAGTCGGCATGTTCCTGGGGGACATGGCAGCGGTACGAGATGCCCGCCTCCTCGGCGCATACCTCCAGCACGATGGACGGCACGCCCAAAAGGCGCCGTGGCCCCGTCCGAAGAGTGCCGCTGACCGCACGCAGCCAGGTGGTCACGTGGTCGGCGGTGAGGTCCGAGGGGAACGTTAGCCGGTAGGTCTGGCGCGTCAGGGACATGCCCGTCACCACCGAGTCATGCGGTAGTAGACGAACCCCAGCACCATCACTATGGCGAGGGCACTCACCACGTACGGGATGAGCGGCTCAATGGCCAACCACAGCACGCGGATCGTGAGGGCGGCCAGCAGCAGCGTGAACAGGAAGCTCCGAGCCTTCTTCATGACAGGGCCTCTCTCCTAAGGAGCCGCCGACCACAGGACGTGGCCGGCGGCGAGGGAGAAGGAAGGGATCTGGCACCCGGCCCGCCTCCGGCATGGTCTGCCGGGCAGGGGTGACGCTGGCCAAGCCGTAGGACTCGGCTGTCTTCCCCTGGAGGTCGCACCGCCCCGGTACAGACGTTCCGGCGACGGGCCACGGGTGGTTACAGGCGCTTGTTCTTGGCGGCGTCTTCCGCGTCGAGCTTGTCGAGCACTCCGTGACAAAGGGCGCGGTCTTCGGGCGTCCAGCTTCGGAGGATCGCTTCTATCTCGCCGCTGCGCTTGGTAAGCGCCGCCTGCCCCGTCTTCTTGCCGCTGTTGGCCCAGATGAGCAGCGCGACCAGGACAACGAAGACGACACCGCCACTGCTACCAGCAGCGACCTGGCCGCTCTCGCTGAGGGCGTGAAGCATGGCCTTTCACCTCCCCTCGCGGCGGTGGTAGTCCTTGGCGACCTCGCGCATCCGGCGCATGGTGTCGTGCTTGCGCTCGCGCATGTCGATGAAGATGTCTTCCGGGGTGCGCGGCCTCGTCCTTGACCGCTGGAACTCCTTGAGGAACCGCCGGTCATACAGGTAGTCGTCTATAGAGAAGCCGATGACGCCGATGACGAGCCCGCCGAGGATGACCAAGAGCGTGATCATCAGAGACCGAGCCCGTTGCCGAAGCTGCGGACGTCATGCGCCGTCTGCCTGGAGAATTCACCGACGAGCTTGGTCAACTCCTGGGCAAGGTACGGGTCGTTGCCAGCAAGCTGACGAGCCAGGTTCACCACGTCGGTCACATCGTGCATGGCGCTCTCGGTCATCCGCAGCCTCAGCGCTGCGGTGAACTCCTGCTTCTTGGCTTCGTAGAGCAAGGCGTCGCGGTCGTGTTCAGCGCGGCGCACCAGTGCCCGTTGATCTTTGCTGAGTCGTCCTCGGCGCTCCGGCTGCTGGCCGAAGCCGCCCAGTGTCAGTTCGCTTCCCATGTGGTTGAGCCCTTCTTCCGTGTCAGGGCAGCCCTGTTGAGCGCAGCGTTGACGCTGGCCGACTGCGGCGGGTAGGTCGATACCCTTTAAACTAGGTCCCGACCTGATTCAGGTCAAGCGCTGACTCATGCTTGACATTAACTGAGCTAACATGACTCCATGGGTGGAGATGGATTGACTCCGCAGCAGCGGGGTGCCGAGACCAAACGCAGGCGCACGAGAGAGGCGATCGTGAACGGAGCGCTTGATCTATACGAGAAGCAGCAGCAAGGCGATTACACGCTGAGTGACATCGCAGAGGCTGCCGGTGTGGGCACGGCGACGATCCCGTATCACTTTCGGACCAAGTACGAGGTATTGAAGGCCGCGCACGAACGACTGCTTCAGCCAGTCGTCATGCCGATCGTGGAGGGGATGAAGGCAAAGAGCTACCAACCCGACGACCCTGTGGATGCGCTGATCCGCTACGTCTACACCGTGAGCAAGGTGTGTCAGCAGAACAGGGCTCTCACAGTAAGCATGATCCAGACGTACTTCGAGACGCCCGTTTCCTTTGACCTCGGCTTCCAGCATTCCATCAGGTACGGAAACACATGGGCATACCAAGATCAGGTACTTGGGGGCTACATCGCCCACGGCCTTGCTGGACCAATGTGGTTCGAGCCTTTCGCCGTCGACAGAGGCTTCTTGGGCATGAAGCCGCGTGCCGATGATGCAAACCTGATCGACGACGCTCGTGTCCTGCTACTGAGGCTGTATCACTTCATGGACGAGGAAGCACCTTTCCACGTAACCCGCGACGTGTGCAAGCGCATGTTGAACACGTACGCCAACGGATACGAGTTGAGCGACTTGATGGATCGACTTACCCGCATCAAAGAAGACGTTGATGCACAGCACTCCGACGGCCACTGATCCCAGTAGATCTCTCGGCCAGCCTATAGCCGGCCAAAGCCCCTGGATCGAATCCACTCACCGCGCGACAAGACGCCGCCCAGATCAAGGATCCAGGCGGCGTCTTGTCGCGCGCAATACAATGGTTGCAATTTGCAACTAAATGTGATATAAATAGATACAGATTACCAATAGCGGTAATAGACCTCTCTCCTCATCGGATGTGGCGTTTCACCAAGCAAGCCTTGGTTGCTGACACGCCACATCCGAACTACGAGGAGAGACGCGTGTCAGAAGAAACAACGCCCCAGCAGCGTGCCGCCGCGACCAAGCGCAAGCGGACTATCGCCAAGACCGTCGAAGCCGCCGCGCTTCTATTCGACACACACGGCTGGCATGGCGTGACCCTGGGAGATATCGCCAAGGAGGCGGGCGTCAGCGCCGCCACGATCAGCGTCTACTTCCCGACCAAGCGAAGTGTCGCCCTCGGGGCGTACGCCTCAGAGCTACTGTCCATGTTGGAGCTGGTCGAATCGGAAGATGACCGTGAAGCGTTGATCGGCTTCGTAACGGAGCTGGCCGACACCACAACAGCTCACCCTGTGCTGGCCATCGCACTGCTTCCTGCAACTCGCGATACCCCCAGGGCGAGTGACGAGGTTCACTTGACTTCCGAGGAGGTCACCCTGGTGGACTTCGACCAGCTCGCCGAACTCCTCGGTCGACTGCTGGCGAACTACCGGGGTCGCAACGATGACCACACGGACGTCGCCGAACTCTACCTATCCGGCCTGCTGTCCTGGGTGCTCAAGCACCCGGACCGTACCGGCGAGGACGCCGCACAACTCGTGCTGCGTCAGCTCCTCTGACACCACCCCAACTACCCCGCAACCCTGAAACGGAAAACGCCCCGCGTTCCCGTTGTCGGGTGCGGGGCGTTCTCTTTTCTGACGACCGCAAGGATCAGGAAGGAGGCTCGATCTCCGGGCGCGGCAGCTCATTCTAGATCAAGCCCTGAAGAATTTGAAGCCTGATCAGACAGAAATTAACTAGAATCGTCAGTAAGCCCCCGCGCCATCCGGGCACGCGCCACAACACCTCCACCTGAAATCGAAGGAGAAGCGGGTGAGGCGCACGTAACAGCAAAGCTATGCCACGGAGAATGGAGTTGACTTTCCTCGCTAACAACCGGGGTGATGTTGATCCTCAAAGTGTGGGTGGCGCGTCGCTCGGCACCTTTCTTCCCGCTTCCCTCCACTACCCAGAATTTCACCCCGGCACCTGCCTCAGTGGTCTGCCCCATTTCCATAGCCAGCTCGACTTCAACGCTGTCGTAGCGGAAATTTAGACCATCTTTGATATCAATCGTCGTCATAGCCTCATGCAGCTCAGAGTAGAGCGATCGGATGGCAGCAGCCACGCTGGTATGGGTCATGGAGCGCTCCTTGTGTTCGTATTGCCACTCGTCCAGACACCCTGTGATAAGCACGCACTTCGCACAGGGTTCAACGATTGGGCGCAGGCAGGTGCTACACCCACTGGACACTAGCCTGCCTGCACCCATGAGCAAGGAAGCTACCGCGTCCGCTGGTCGGTCGCGGGGTGTTCTTCATTTTTTTGAGGGGTTATCTTTGTCGTCATCCGAACCAAGCTCGTCCAGCACCTCATGGAAGAGGTCGGCGTCTTCAGGGCGACTCTTCACAATGGCCTCTATCTCCGCCTTGCGTTTGGCGCGCGTCGCTCGCGCTGCCTTCTGGCGCTCACGCCGGTGACTTATCCAGATGACACACACGATCACAAACAGTGCGAGGCCACCGCTAATCGTCTGCCCACCTTCACTTGCTGCTCGGAACACCTGATCTGCACCTTCCTGGAAGCCCTTCACCGCACGTCGGCCCGTCCGTGGATTTCGCTCGTCTCGTACAGCAGCGCTCCGGCGTCCAACGAGATCGCCTCGGAGACGAGGAGCTGCAACAGCGGGTGCTCCGAGATCTGCACGAGGGACGGCACGATCACATGGCGCACGTCGTCACGGATGAGGCGGCGCACCAACCGACTCGGCGAGATGCCCGGCCCGTCCTCGTAGTGGGTGTGCACCAGCCGCAGGCCGTGCGCCTCGGCGTAGTCATGAAGCCGGTCTTCAATGAGCAGCAGCTCTTGGTCGTCGGTGTCATCGCGCAGGCGCATGTAGCCCCAGGCGATCGGTTTCTCGGTCATGGGTCCTGCCCTCGAAGCGTGCCCGTCCGGCGCTGTCGGATCAAAGGAGTTGACGGAGGCCGTCAAGGACGCGTTGCATCAGGGCGGTAGACGCCTGCTGCTTGACGGGGCCGGGTGGCGGTGTGACGCCGTCCGGCATACGCAGTTGAAGCGTTGGTCCATCCAGTGACGGACTTGGCAGTGAGGCCAGCGGAACCATCGCCCACACAATCTTGCCTCCGGCCGGCGGCCGGTAGATCCCCCAGTCCTTCGCCAGCGCCTCGACGAGGTGAAGACCGCGCCCACCTTCCGCTTCCGCGGTGACCTCTTGTTTGACCGGAACCAACGGGCTTCGGTCCCAGACCTCGACGTACAGCACCTCCCCGATGGCCCGGAGCTGTACCGCGACGACGTGCGCTGCCGTGATCTCCCACGACTTCGGCTGCCGGTCCGCAAACCCCGTCTCCTTGACGGCGTTACTCACCAGCTCGGACATCATGAGAGCGCAGTCGGGCGCGTAGTCGCTCAGCTTCCAGTGCGCGAGCGTCTGCCGGACGAACGCCCGGGACACCGACACGGCGGAGCCGACGGCGACGAGATGCACGCGGGACACGTGGAGGGTGCGGACGCCGTGGGATGCGGTGGTCATCACCTCTCGCCGTCCTTCACTGCACCAGGAGGTGCGGGCAGCACCGGATCAGCGGAAGCGGCAAACCACACCCGACCGCCGATGTCCTGTTCGAGCGTCCCTTTGGAAAAGTCCGCGAGCGTCGGCAGTTGGTTCAGGTGCTCGGCGGTCGGCACGATCACGTTCCTGATGCCGTGCGACTGGCAGTAGGCCGTCAAGGCGTTCAGGGCGAGCGCTCGTTGCCACCGCGTCTCAACGAACAACAGCGACAGCGTGAAGCCCTCACGTTCAGCGAAGGTCGCCATGGTGACTACGTGGTGTTGTTCAGAGCGATCGTCGTCCGACAGGCGAAGTCTCAGGTAGCCGACGCAGAGCGAGGCGGGGGTGGTCACGGCGTCTTCACCCCCTGCACGACCCACAGCCGAGCGCCGATTTCTCGCTCGATGTGATCACGCATGGCGGCCTGGAGTCCCGGAAGCCGAGCAAAGTGCCAGAGCGACGGCACAATGACGTGCTTGATCTCGGTGGTCTTCAGGGCGTCGACGAGCGTGAAGAACGCTGACTCCTCGTCCGCGCCAAGCCGTTCGACGAACACCCGCTCCAACGTGAAGCCCTCGCGTCCGGCGTGCGTGGCGAGTTCGCGCCGGATCGATGCCGATTCGTCTTCGTCGTCACCACTTGCGGCGAGCCGCATGTAGCCGTACATGGCAGGTTGCATCCGTTCCTCCTGGGGGACTGGAACGGCTGGCGAGTGACGGCATCAGCTCTCGTCACTCGCCAACCTGCCTGCTAGAAGAGCGGCTTGACCTGCAAAGACACCACAGCAAACGTGCCGCACGGATGCCGCATCCATGTGGCATTCATCGGTGTCACCTGCATGAACTCCCGTTGCGGAGTTAGGGTGTTACTGCCCGCGTGCCACTCGGAGGGATGGGCGGATGGCGACAAAGCGCATCCAGCTCGCACAACGCCACAAAGCGGCTGGATTTACCCAAGAAGGACTCGCCGAGTATCTGGGCGTCGAGCGTTCCACCGTCGGCCGTTGGGAGAACGGCGAAACGGAACCGCAAGCCTGGCTCCGGCCAAAGCTTGCCCGTGCACTCAAGATTTCCAGAGAGGAACTCCAAGCCGCGCTCGCCGAAGTAACCGTGCTCCAGACGCCCCAGAGCGAGCGGATGACCTACGCGCTCCAGAACCCGGCGTCGGCCGACCTGATGGTCGTCGCCTACCTGCACGAGCGCCTGCGGCAACTGGATGAGTCCTACGACAAGGCATCGTCTACCGGACTGCTCGGCCCGGCGGGACAAGTGCACGGCCAGGTGAAGTTCCTCCGAGAGAACGCCACCAACCCACGCGTACGTCGGGCGCTGTACGAAGTCGAAGCCGACTCGGCAACGCTCATGGGACAACTGGTGTGGGACGTCAGCCAACGGCGCGACCACCAAGCACCGCTCGCCTACTTCCAAGAAGCGGTCGAAGCAGCTCGGCACGTCCGTGATCCGTCGATCGAGGCATACGCGACGCTGCGGATGAGCTACGTCGCCCTCTACGGCGAGAAGAACCCGACGCGCGGCGTCACGCTGGCACAACAGGCGGCCGAGGTGGCGAAGCTGGCCAGTCCATCGCTGACAGGATTGTCTCTGCTTCATGTCGCCGAGGGATACGCCATGACGGACAGCTTCAACGACTGCGAAGACGCGCTGAAGAAAGCAGAAGCCCAGTTCGACCGCGTCCACCCCGACGACGTGGCCGCGCCGTACTACACGGTCAACGAGTACAACCGGCTCGCTGGCTCGTGCTACCTGTTCCTCGATCTCCCCGAACGCGCGGAACCCATCCTCCGTATGACCACGAGAGCACTGGCCAGCAAGAAGAAGTCTCAGGCCATCGCGCTGGGCAACCTGACCTTGGCACTCATCCGACAACGGAAGCTCGATGAGGCCGCAGCGGCGATGCACCGCACCATTGATGCGGTCGAACTGACGCGTGGTGGCGGCGGGCTTAATCTGGCGTTTGCCGCTGGTCGGGAGCTTCGGCCGTGGCGCAGTGAGCCATGGGCGCAGGAGATTAACGATCGGCTGCTGGCGTTGATGGCGGCGAGCTAAGTACAGGGCGGGAGTACGTGAACGACATCGACCAGGCCAAGCAGGAACTCCGCGAGAAGGTGTGGCGCCGCCTCATCGACGGTAGCGGCGCACCCGCCGACTCGTACGGCAAGATCCCTGGCTTCTACGGTGCCGAGGACACGGCGGAACAACTGGCTGGTCAAGACTTCTGGCGGCAGGCCACCACGGTGAAGGCGAACCCCGACTGGGCGCAGCTTCCGGTACGCGTCCGCGCCCTCAAGGACGGCAAGCGCGTCTACATGGCCGTACCGCGCATGGCATCGCTCGAACCGTTCTACCTGCTCGATCCCGAGAACCTCGGACTCCCGCCCGAGGAGGCCGCCGAGAAGAAGGGCGCGGCTCAGGTTGCCCGCCGGCTCGGTGTTGAGTCCATGGAACCTATCGACCTGGTGGTGTGCGGCAGCGTGGCTGTGAACCGCTCAGGCGCACGTATCGGTAAGGGCGCTGGATACTCCGACCTTGAGGTTGCGCTGTTGATCGAGGCCGGATTGGTGACGGACCGGACCGTGATCGTGGCCCCGGTGCACACGCTCCAGGTGGTCGAGGACGACATCCCCGAGACCGAGCACGATTTCTCCGTGGACTACATCGTCACGCCCAACGAGGTGATCCCCTGCACCAACCGACGCCGGCCCTCGGGGTTGGTGTGGAACGACCTTACGGCGGAGAAGATCGCGGCGATTCCGGTGCTGGCTGCGCGGAATCAGAGGTGATTAGACTCAAGTCTCAGGAGCGCCCGATCCCCCGCCGTGGGTCGGGCGCTCCTGTCATTTAGGCGCTCTTGCTCTGGGGGTGAGCGTCGCCTTCTGCTGCGGGTGCACCCGCCTGCTTCGGGAACTGAGTGATGTTCTTCTTCATGCGCGGCTCCTTGTCGAAGAAGGCACGGTACTTCTCGACGGTGCCGATCTCCTTGACGACCTTCTTCACCCAGGCCGGCGTGTAGAGGTAGGAGTTGAACGCCTCGCTGTATATGCAGTACCGCGCGTCGGTGGCGTACGGATCGGCGGAGTCCTTGGCGGGACGCACCTTGAGTCGCTGCCACATCTCCAGGTGCTCGCTGTACGCGCTGAACTCGAAGGGCACCTGCTCCTCGACGAGCGCGGCGACCTGCTTGGCGCGGAGTTTCGCCTTGTCCGCGACCTCGACGTGTCGGTCCTTGATGATGACGGTCCCCTGACGCCCCGCCTCGACCATGGTTTTGCGCTCCTCCTCGGTCAGCTCGTCGAGCTTGACGAAGTTGATCGCAAGGTCGGCGTCCGTCTTCGAGCCGACGATGGGCACGAGACGGACGCGGTAGTCGTACTTGAGGTCATCCAGGACAGCCGGGTCGATGGCCGCCTCGAACTTCGCCACCACGTCGCGGGTCTTCTTCGGGAGCTTCTTCGCCGCCTTCTGGAGCTGCGCGCGCCCCTCGGCGGTGAGCGCCTGAAGAGAAATCGGGAAGCGGAGCCGATCCGCGAGGCTGTACTTGGACCCGAAGAAGGCCACCATCTCGTGCTCGTAGTTCATGACGAGCGCCTGCGCCTTGCCGCCGGTGGCGATCTTCAGGTTATGCTCGTACCGGTGCTCCACCTTGTTGCGGAGCGCTACGAAGAGCTCGGCGTTCAGCCTGACGATGTCACCGCTGTCGGGGTAGCGCTGTTTCAAGCACCACTCCAGATCCCACGCCTTCGGCTCGTTGTCGATCAGGATGTACTGACCGGTCTTGGGGTCCCTGAAGTGGTAGTCGATCTTGTCTTTGTGGAACTCCGCGTGAAGCAGGTAGTGCCACGCCTTGTGCATGTGCGTCAGGAAGTCGCAGTAGTTGCCGCTTGAACAATTCCACTCGTCAACTGCTTTTAGGGCGTGCCGCTGCGACTCCATGAGGATGTGGTGCCATCGGGGGTATGCCATGTCGTGCGCCCTTCAAGTTCACTTAGAAGGATCACACCGACGAGCACCCCGGGGCAAACAGGATTCCCACGACCCATCACGAGGTACACCGCGCCCCTGCGTCACAGAATTTTCGGCAGCCCCTTTCCCAGTAGATCGGCATCATTCCGCGCAAGATCATCGGCGTAGATCGGAGGACCTTCCTGTGGCTCGCTGGCGCGTTGCCACTGACTTCGGGTGGGAATGCCGACGGCCACACCGCAGCGGGTCTGACCTGCACTTTCAGGCCCATCCAGCACCCTGCCGGACGCCCATCGGCAGGGGTAGACTGGGCTTCGTCCACCACATGTTTCGTGGTAGTGCTGCCCGAACACCACGCCGATGCGGTGCGCCAGGCGGGTCCGCTCACGGGACGGGTCGATGCCCGCCACCCGCAGCCGGCCGCCGCTCGGCACCAGGATGCCGGTCAGCATCTTGATGGTCGTCGACTTCCCGGCGCCGTTCGGCCCGATGTAGCCGACCATCTCGCCACGCGCCACGGTGAAGGAGATCGCGTCGACCGCCCGCACCTGCCGCACCTCCCGCTTCAGGAAGCCGGTCTTCCTGCGCACGTCGAAGACCTTCTCGACTCGGTCCAGTTCGATGAAAGCGTCCACCGTCAACTCCCTGCGCTCCGTCAACTTCCCGTGCTCCGATACGACCTGAGGCCCGCCCGCCACGCCAGCCCGGCCAGGACCCAGCACGCCACCGCCACCAGCGGCGGGGCGAACGCCGCCCACTGCGGCAGCCCCAGCGGATACGGCCGGTCCAACACGTAGGACGCGGGCACCCAGTTGACGAAGGCCAGCGGGAACAGGAACGTCACCCCGCGCACCAGCTCCTTGCCGAACACCGTCGGCGGATACTGCAACAGCGTCTGACCGCCGTACGTGAACGCGCTCTGCACCTCGGCGGCGTCCTGCGCCAGGAACTGGAACGACGCGCCCGCCACGAACACCGCGGAGAAGATCACCCCGCCGCACACCACCATCACCGGCAGCAGCAGCACCTTCGCCGCCGTCCAGTGGACGTCGAGGGCGACCAGGGCGTACACGAGGACCACGGCCCCCTGGGTGATCCGGCCCAGCCGGCGCAGCGCGAAGCGGTCCGCAGCGACCTGCGCCAGCACCGGCGCCGGCCGCACCAGCAGCGTGTCGAGCGTGCCGTCACGCACGCGCGTGCCCAGCCGGCCCGCCGAACCCATCACCAGGTCCGCGATCCCGAAGGACGTCGCCGACAGCCCGTACATCAGGGCGACCTCGGGCAGCGAGTAGCCGCCCAGGCTGTCCACCCGGGAGAACATCAGCAAGATCGCGACAAAGTCCAGCCCGGTCACCACCGCCCCGCCGAGCGCCGTCATCACGAACGACACCCGGTACGCCATCGTGGAACGGATCCACATCCCGGCGATCATCCGATAGGTCCGCAGCCCCTCCAGGACCCGATTGCGATGGCGCTCGACGAGCAGGCCCCGGCCGGGCTCGGCGAACCGAAGATCCTCAGCCACCCTGCACCACCACCCGCCGCGTCGCCGCCGACTGCACCAGCCGGCCCGCCCCCAGCAGCACCACCGCCCACGCCGCCTGGAACGCGAACACCGGCAGCGGATCGGCCTCCCCCATCAGCACATCGGCCGGCAGCTGCAGCTGCGCCGCCCACGGCAGCACCCGTACGACCTCACCCAGCGCGCCCGGGAACGCGTTCAGCGGCAGTGTCATCCCCGAGCAGAAGATCCCCGTGACCATGAGCACCTGCAACGCGCCCGTGCCGTCCATCAGCCAGAAACCGCTCAGCGCCACCAGGAACCGGATCCCGAAACTGACCACCATCGCGAGCACCAGCGTGACCAGGAACGCCAGCCAGGTTCCCGGATCGCCCGGAAGCGCGGTCGGGAAGCACAACACCCCGAACACGAAAGGGATCACACCGCGCCCCAGCAACTGGAACACCGCCCGCCCCAGGTCGTTCGCCAGCCACCACGCCTGCAGATCCGCCGGGCGGTAGAGGTCGATCGCGATCTCACCCGTACGGATACGTTCCATGAGGTCGTTCTCGAAGCCGCCGCCCTGGATCGCCAGCGTCGCGTACAACGCCTGCCCCAGCCACACGAACGTCACGGCCTGCGCCTGGTCGTAGCCCCCGAGGTGCGGCCGCTCGTCCCACAACGCCAGATATGTGTAGACGAGGATCAGGCCGAAAACCGTGTTGGTGAACACCCCTGCGGCCGTGGCCGCCCGATACGTCGCGTACCTTCTGAAACCCCCCGCTGCGACGGCCGTGTACAACCGCGCCGAACCCACGGCAACCTTCCTCCTCGCTCGCTCGTCCACCTCTACGACACCGAAGCGCAGGAGCCTAGTCCGCGGGCACAGGGACGTGCCACGCGTTTTTCCGGCACAACTCGTGCCGTTTGCCGGGAACGGAACGCTTGGTGCGAGAGTCTCTGACAGGGGGCACAAATGGCGTTTGAGGCGTACGGGAACGTACGACGCGAAACAGGAGTCCGAGCAGCACATGAGCGACGAGCCGCAGCCGCAGCAGCCGACCGAGGGCTGGGCACCGGGTGAACCACCGGGAGAGGCCGAGAAGCCGAAGCGCCCCAAGCGCACCGGCTGGCGGCGGCTGATCCCCACCTGGCGGATGGTGCTCGCCACGTTCGTCCTCGGCGTGCTCCTCCTGATCGGCCTGTTCTACCTCGGCTACTCCACGGTCAAGATCCCCCCGGCCAACGCGCTCGCCACCAAGCAGTCCAACGTCTACCTGTACGCCGACGGCACCGAGATCGCCCGCGACGGAGAGATCAACCGGGAGAACGTCGACCTCTCGCAGATCTCCAAGGACGCCCAGCACGCCATCCTCGCCGCCGAGGACCGCGACTTCTACAGCGAGTCCGCCATCGACCCCAAGGCCATGCTGCGGGCCGGCTGGAACACCGCGACCGGCAAGGGCAAGCAGTCCGGCTCCACCATCACCCAGCAGTACGTCAAGAACTACTACCTCGCGCAGGAACAGACCCTCACCCGCAAGGTGAAGGAGTTCTTCATCTCGATCAAGCTGGACCGCGAGAAGTCCAAGAACGAGATCCTCGAGGGCTACCTCAACACCAGCTACTTCGGCAGCAACGCGTACGGCATCGAGGCCGCCGCCAAGGCCTACTACGGCATCCACGCCGCCGAACTCACCGCCGCCCAGGGCGCGTACCTCGCCGCACTCGTCAACGCCCCCAGCGAGTACGACGTGATCGCCCACCCCGAGAACAAGAAGGCCGCCGAGGCCCGCTGGAACTACGTCCTCGACGGCATGGTCACCAAGGGCTGGCTGGACGAGTCCGAGCGCACGGGCATGGAGTTCCCCACGCCGAAGGAGACCTCGGGCGCCGACACCGGCATGTCCGGACAGCGCGGCTACCTCGTCACCGCCATCAAGGACTACCTCCGCGACAACAAGATCGTCACCTCGGAGCAGCTCGACGCCGGCGGCTACCAGATCACCACCACCATCCAGAAGAAGAAGCAGAACGCGTTCGTCGACGCCGTCAACGACCAGCTGATGGACAAGCTCGACAAGAAGAACCGCAAGGTCGACACCTACGTCCGCGCGGGCGGCGCCGCCGTCGACCCCAAGACCGGCAAGGTCCTCGCGATGTACGGCGGCATCGACTACGTCAAGCAGTACACGAACAACGCCACCCGCCAGGACTTCCAGGTCGGCTCCACCTTCAAGCCGTTCGTCCTCACCTCGGCCGTCGAGAACGACTCCACCACCCAGGACGGCCGCACCATCACCCCCAACACGGTCTACGACGGCACCAACAGGCGCCCCGTGCGGGGCTGGAGCGGCGGGACCTACGCCCCCGAGAACGAGGACTACGTCAACTACGGCAACATCACCGTGCGCCAGGCCACGGACAAGTCCGTGAACTCCGTGTACGCGCAGATGGCCGTCGACGTCGGCCCCGCCAAGGTCAAGCAGACCGCGATCGACCTGGGCCTGCCCACCGACACCCCCGACCTGCAGCCGTACCCGTCGATCGCGCTCGGCACCGCCACCGCGAGCGTCCTCGACATGGCCGAGGCGTACGCCACGCTCGCCAACCACGGCAAGCACGGCACGTACACGATCATCGAGAAGGTCACCAAGGACGGCGGGACGGTCGAGCTGCCCAAGCGGAAGACCGCCCAGGCCGTCAGCCGCGAGGCCGCCGACACCACCACCGCCGTCCTGCAGAGCGTCGTCAACAACGGCACCGCGACCGCCGCCCTCGCCGCCGGCCGCCCCGCCGCCGGCAAGACCGGCACCGCCGAGGAGGACCAGGCCGCCTGGTTCGCCGGCTACACGCCCGACCTCGCCACCGTCGTCGCCGTGATGGGCCAGGACCCCGAGACCGCCGCCCACAAGTCCCTCAAGGGCGCGATGGGCCTTGCCCGCATCAACGGCGGCGGGGCGCCCACCGAGATCTGGGCGCAGTTCACCAAGGAGGCCCTGAAGGGCACCACCGCCCACGACTTCGACCTCGACGTCCAGGCCGGCTCCGCGGACACCGGTCTCCCCGTCACCCCGTCCTCCCCGAGCGCCACCACCGGCGACGACGAGGCCACCCCCGGCGGCCAGGACGACCAGGGCCAGACGCAGGGCCAGACCCAGGGGCAGACCGACGGCGGCACCACGGACGGCGGCTCGACCACCTCCGGCACGGACTCCGACGGCGGCACCACCGACGGGAACACGTCCACCGGGACCGCCGACGGCGGCACCGGCGACGCGGGCACCACGACCGGCACCGGGGACGCGGGCACCACCACCGGGACCGGTGACGCGGGCACCACCACCGGCACGGGCGACGCGGGCACCCCGGGCAGCGGCTCGCAGGGCACGACGACGGGGACGGGGACGCAGCTCACGACGCGCAGACAGCTGGGGTAGCCACGGCAGAAGGGGCTGGTGACGATGGTCACCAGCCCCTTCTGCCGTCGCTCTACGAGTGCGCCGCCCTACGAGTGCGCGCTCTACAGGTACAGGCCTGTCGTGTCCTCCGAGCCCTCGAACCGGTCCGCGGCCACCGCGTGCAGGTCGCGCTCACGCATCAGCACATAGGCCACGCCCCGCACCTCCACCTCGGCCCGGTCCTCCGGGTCGTACAGGACCCGGTCGCCCGGCTCCACGGTCCGTACGTTCTGGCCCACCGCGACGACCTCCGCCCAGGCCAGACGCCGGCCCACGGCCGCCGTCGCGGGGATCAGGATGCCCCCGCCGGAACGCCGCTCGCCCTCGCTGGTGTCCTGCCGTACGAGGACACGGTCGTGGAGCATCCGGATGGGAAGCTTGTCGTGCTGAGGACCGCTGTGGTCGCTTCTGTTACCGCTCACGCCTCGAACCTACCTGCCTTCGCCGAACGGAAGGGCCGCAGGGTGTGCCGCCGGGTGGCCCGTCACGACTTCCGGCGCCGGCTGCCCAGGGCGAGCAGCCCGACCACACCGACCACGAGCAGCGCGACCGGCACGACCCGCTCGAGGCGGGGTGCGCCGTCCTCGTCCACGAACTGCGCCCTGACGTCCGTCACGACCCGGTTGACCTGGACGTAGGCCCTGCCGAGGGTGTGGTCGACGTTGGCGACGACCTTGGCCTTGGCATCTCCGACGATGGTCTTCGGGTGCACCCGCACCCCGATCTCGTCGAGCGTCTCGGCCAGCTTCACGCGGCGGGCCTTGATGTCCGCCTCGATCTGCGCCGGGGTTCTGGTGTCCGACGTGTCCGCCACGGTGAGGCCTCCGAAGTCAGCCGATGCGTTGTTGCCGATACCTGTTCTGGACAGTCTGTCAGCTCTGCCCGCGACCGCACTGTCAGGACCCCCGGTTACGCTGGAGCGATGAGCGAGCGACTGCAGCCCGGGGACGTGGCCCCCGCCTTCACCCTCCCCGACGCCGACGGCAACGAGGTGTCCCTGTCGGACCACAAGGGCCGCAAGGTCATCGTGTACTTCTACCCGGCGGCCCTGACCCCCGGTTGCACCAAGCAGGCCTGCGACTTCACGGACAACCTCGACGTCCTGGCCGCCGCGGGCTACGACGTCCTCGGCATCTCCCCGGACAGCCCCGAGAAGCTCGGGAAGTTCCGCGAGAAGGAGTCCCTGAAGGTCACCCTCCTGGCCGACCCCGAAAAGACCGCCCTCGACGCGTACGGCGCCTTCGGCGAGAAGAAGAACTACGGCAAGACGTACATGGGCGTCATCCGCTCCACGATCGTGGTCGACGAGAACGGCAAGGTCGAACACGCCTTCTACAACGTCCGCGCGACCGGTCACGTGGCCAAGATCATCAAGGATTTGGGGATCTGAAGGGATTTGGGGAACTGAGCGGACTGCCCGGCAAGTAGCATGGCCGGGCAGTGTCAGGCGGCCGTGGTGGAACTGGCAGTCACGCTGGGTTTAGGTCCCAGTGGGGTAACTCCCGTGAGGGTTCGAGTCCCTCCGGCCGCACCAGCATCTCCTTGTGTCCCCGCTCGTGCCCCTGCCCGTCTCCCTATCCGAGCAGGTCGCGTACGACGGGGACGAGCGCCCGGAACGCCTTGCCCCGGTGGCTGATCGCGTTCTTCTCCGCCGGGGTCAGCTCGGCGCAGGTGCGCGTCTCGCCGTCCGGCTGGAGGATCGGGTCGTAGCCGAAGCCGTTCGTGCCCGTGGGCGTGTGGCGGAGGGTGCCCGTCAGACGGCCCTCGACCACTCGTTCCGTACCGTCCGGGAGGGCCAGGGCGGCGGCGCAGGCGAAGTGGGCGCCCCGGTGGTCGTCGGTGATGTCGGAGAGCTGGGCCAGGAGGAGGTCCAGGTTGGCCCGGTCGTCGCCGTGGGCGCCGGACCAGCGGGCCGAGAAGATGCCGGGGGCGCCGCCCAGGACGTCCACGCAGAGGCCGGAGTCGTCGGCCACGGCGGGGAGGCCGGTGGCCTGGGCGAGGGCGTGGGCCTTGAGGAGGGCGTTCTCGGCGAACGTCACTCCGGTTTCCTTGACGTCGGGGATCTCCGGGTAGGCGTCCGCGCCGACGAGGTCGTGCGAGAGACCTGCGTCGGCGAGGATCGACCTCAGTTCGGTGATCTTTCCGGCGTTGCGGGTGGCGAGGATCAGGCGGGTCATGCCCCCCAGTATCCCGACTCGCCGAAGCCGTCCGTCACGGTGTGCAGACCTTCGTCAGTTCGCCCGCCGCGTCCGTGACCGGGCTGAGGTCGGGGGTGTTGTCCCCGTTCTCCACCGCCGTACGGACGTTGGTGACGGCCGTGTTCAGGTCGTCGACCGCCTTGTTGACGTCGGCGTTGTCCGTCTTGTCGCCTATCTCGTCGAGGTTGCTCTCGATGGAGGTGAGGGACTCCTCGAGCTGCGTCGGGTCGTTCGACGCGTTCTCCACGGCCTGCTGGAGGTCGGTGACGCTGTCGGCGATGGCGTCGGCGGTCTGGACGCAGTCCAGGGCCTTGTTGACGGCGTCGCAGCCGGTCACCGTGAAGCCCAGGGTGAGCGCGACGGCCGCGGCGCTCGCGGCGATGGCGGTACGGCGGCCTCGGCCCCGGTGTCGGCGGCTCGCGGACATGGCCATTGCTGGGTTCCTCCCCGTTCGTGCACTGCTGCACTTCACTGAGCTGCGTACTGCTACGGCGTACTGCTAGGGCGCACCGCTAGGGCGCACTGATACTGCGTACTGGCCAAGACGCCGCGGCGCGCGGTGAGGTTGCCGCCGCGCGCCGTTCCGCTTGGTTCGCCCTTTACTTTTCGAGGACGGTATCAAGTGCCGCGCGCTGGAGTGCGGTCAATTCCTTGCAGCCGGAGACCGCGAGGTCCAGCAGGGAGTTGAGCTCCTGGCGGTCGAAGGGTTCGGCCTCGGCGGTGCCCTGGACCTCGACGAAGCGGCCGTCGCCGGTGCAGACGACGTTCATGTCGGTCTCGGCCTTGACGTCCTCCTCGTAACGGAGATCGAGGAGGGGGACGCCGCCGACGATGCCGACGGAGACGGCGGAGACCGTGCCGGTCAGAGGCCGGCGTCCGGCCCGGATCAGCTTCTTGCCCTGGGCCCAGGCGACGGCGTCGGCGAGGGCGACGTACGCGCCGGTGATGGCCGCCGTACGCGTGCCGCCGTCGGCCTGGAGGACGTCGCAGTCGAGGACGATGGTGTTCTCGCCGAGCGCCTTGTAGTCGATGACGGCGCGCAGGGAGCGGCCGATGAGACGGGAGATCTCGTGGGTGCGGCCGCCGATCTTGCCGCGGACGGACTCGCGGTCGCCGCGGGTGTTGGTGGCGCGGGGGAGCATGGAGTACTCGGCGGTGACCCAGCCCTCGCCGCTGCCCTTGCGCCAGCGGGGGACGCCTTCGGTGACGGAGGCGGTGCAGAAGACCCTGGTGTCGCCGAAGGAGATGAGGACGGAGCCTTCTGCGTGCTTGCTCCAGCCGCGTTCGATGGTGACGGGGCGGAGCTGTTCGGGGGTGCGGCCGTCGATGCGTGACATGGCGACGAGCCTAGTCGTACCCGGGGAAGGGGCTGTCCCGTACAGCGGGGAAGGGGCTCCTCCCCTGGTGGGAGAAGCCCCTTACAGGTGACCTGGGCCGGTCACATCATGTCTTCGATCTCCGCGGCGATCGGGTCGGCGTCGGTGCCGATGACGACCTGGATGGCGGTGCCCATCTTGACGACGCCGTGGGCGCCGGCGGCCTTGAGGGCGGCGTCGTCGACGAGGGAGGGGTCGGAGACCTCGGTCCGCAGGCGGGTGATGCAGCCCTCGATCTCCTCGATGTTGTCGATGCCGCCGAGCCCGGCGACGATCTTCTCTGCCTTGGTGGCCATGTCGGTCTCCTCACGCGCAGTTGGCCCAGCCAACCCAATCGTCCGTGACTGGTCTACACCACCCGCCCGGTGGCCGCCAACCCACGGGCCGGATCTCATGGGATCCGGCGGGTTCCTTATGTGTTCTTCATCTGCTACAACATGGTCTACACCACTGAGTGGTGTAGACCATCACCCAGATGGAGGAACCATGACCACCGCCACCGCGACATCGGCGGCCCCCGCGAAGAAGCGGGGATCCGGACTGCTCCAGGGCCTGCAGAAGGTCGGCCGGAGCCTTCAGCTCCCCATCGCCGTGCTTCCGGCGGCGGGCATCCTGCTCCGCCTCGGCCAGGCGGACGTACAAGAGAAGCTCCACCTGCCCGACAAGGTCACGGCGGTGTTCGGCACGGCCGGCGGCGCCATCTTCGACAACCTCCCGATGCTGTTCTGCATCGGCGTCGCGATCGGTTTCGCCAAGAAGGCGGACGGCTCGACCGCCCTCGCCGCGCTGGTCGGCTTCCTGGTCTACAGCAACGTGCTGAAGGCGTTCCCGGTCACCGAGGCGAAGGTCCAGGCCGGCGCCGACGTGGCCGCGACCTACAACAACCCCGGCGTCCTCGGCGGCATCCTGATGGGTCTGCTGTCGGCCGTACTGTGGCAGCGGTACCACCGCAAGAAGCTGGTCGACTGGCTCGGCTTCTTCAACGGCCGCCGGCTGGTGCCGATCATCATGGCGTTCGTCGGCACGCTCATGGGTGTGTTCTTCGGCCTGGTCTGGAAGCCGATCGGCGAGGGCATCTCGGACGTCGGCGAGTGGATCACCGGTCTCGGGGCCTTCGGCGCCGCGCTGTTCGGTCTGATCAACCGCGCGCTGATCCCGGTCGGCATGCACCAGTTCGTGAACTCGGTCGCCTGGTTCCAGCTCGGTGACTTCAAGGAGGCCTCCGGTGAGATCGTCCACGGCGACCTCACCCGCTTCTTCGCCGGGGACCCGACCGCCGGTCAGTTCATGACGGGCTTCTTCCCGATCATGATGTTCGGTCTGCCGGCCGCCGCGCTCGCCATCGCCCACACCGCCCGCCCGGAGCGCCGCAAGGCCGTGCTGGGCATGATGATCTCGGTCGCGCTGACCTCGTTCGTGACCGGTGTGACCGAGCCGATCGAGTTCTCGTTCATGTTCATCGCCCCGCTGCTGTACGCCATCCACGCGGTGCTCACCGCCCTGTCCATGGCGGTCACCTGGGCGCTCGGCGTGCACACCGGCTTCACGTTCTCCGCGGGCTTCATCGACTACGCCCTGAACTGGAACCTGGCCACCAAGCCATGGCTGATCATCCCGATCGGTCTGGTCTTCGGAGCGATCTACTACTTCGTCTTCCGCTTCGCCATCACGAAGTTCAACCTCCCCACCCCCGGCCGGGAGCCGGAGGAGGAGGTCGAGGACCTCACGAAGGCGTAGCCCGCCGCCAGGCGCACGAAGGCCCCCGGAGCCCTGAACTTCTCCGGGGGCCTTCCGCATGTGCGGGGGTCTGGATGCGGGGGTCTAGATCTCGTACGACACCCTCGGCGCCGCCAGTTCGACCGGGCCGTCGTAGACCGCTCGGGCGTCGGCGAGGTTGACCCGGGGGTCGGTCCACGGCGGGATGTGGGTCAGCACGAGCTTCTTCGCGCCGGCCCGCGCCGCCGTCTCGCCGGCCTCGCGGCCGTTGAGGTGGAGGTCGGGGATGTTCTCCTTGCCGTGCGTGAAGGCCGCCTCGCACAGGAAGAGGTCGGTGTCACGGGCGAGTTCCTCCAGGGCCGGGCTGAGGCCGGTGTCGCCGGAGTAGGTGAGCGACCGGCCGCCGTGCTCGACGCGGATGCCGTACGCCTCGACGGGATGGGCCACGCGCTCGGTGTGCACGGTGAACGGGCCGATGTCGAAGGTGGACGGCTTGACCGTGTGGAAGTCGAAGACCTCGCTCATCGAGGAGGCGGACGGGGTGTCGGCGTAGGCCGTGGTCAGGCGGTGTTCGGTGCCTTCGGGGCCGTAGACCGGGATGGGGTCGCAGCGCCCGCCGTCGTGGCGGTAGTAGCGCGCGACGAAATAGGCGCACATGTCGATGCAGTGGTCGGCGTGCAGATGGCTCAGGAAGATCGCGTCGAGGTCGTAGAGACCGCAGTGGCGCTGCAGCTCGCCGAGGGCGCCGTTGCCCATGTCGAGAAGCAGCCTGTAGCCGTCGGCCTCGACGAGGTAGCTCGAGCAGGCCGATTCCGCGGACGGGAACGACCCCGAGCAGCCGACGACGGTGAGCTTCATAAAGCAGAAACCTCCGCTGGCGGGAAATGAGGAGATGCGAGGGATACGGGGATACGGGGCGACGGGGGTCGTGCGGTTTGTCGAGCGTAAGGCGCAAAACGTCGGGTCGCTCCTCCACCAGGGGCTGTTGTGGGCGAACTCACCTGTGCTGTCACCGGATCGGCTGGACGAGGGGTGTGTGAGGCGCGAACGAGGGCGCGCGTTGTCGTGCGCGCGCCGGTAACGTCGTCCCATGGACACGTCCTGGTGGCTGGCGCTCGCGGCGGTGGTACTGCTGGCGCTGGTCGCCACGCTCGTGGACGGCTGGGGGCGCGGGCGGCGTCCCGAGGGGCGCAGGACCCGGCCGCCGGGGCGGCCCGCGCGGGTGCGCGGGGACCGGGGGCGGCCGCAGCCGGCGGAGATCTGGTGGGCGAACGTGCCGTTCGAGGACGGGCCCGGGGACAAGGACCGGCCGTGTCTGGTGCTGGGGGTGCGGGGCGAACGGGTGACGGTCGCGAAGATCACCAGCAGGTACCGCGACGAGCGGGCGGGGGTGATCCCGCTGCCGCCGGGCGCGGTCGGTGACGCGCGGGGGCGGCCGAGCTTCCTGGAGACGGACGAGCTGCGTCAGGTCCCGGTTGGAGACTTCCGGCGGCGGGTGGGTGTGGTGGACCCGGTGCTGTGGGACCAGGTCCGGCATCTGGCGACCTGAGCGACCTGAGCCCTGTCATCCTGAGCCCTGTCATGGGGTGACGCGGACGGTGACCGACCACTCCTGGATGCCCTTGCAGGAGACCTCGCTCGGTCCGGTGGGGACGGCGCACAGCGGGCGGGAGGCGGTGAGGCGGGTCGTGCCGGCGGCGACCGCCTCGTAGGCGGCGAGGGCGTCGCCGGGCAGGACGACGATGCCCGCGTTGACGGGCTTCAGGACGTCGCCGGTGGTGGCGACGGTCGACCAGGGGCGTTCCCGGGTGCCGTCGAGGGTGAGGCGGAGCTGTCCGCCGACGGTCAGGCAGAAGGTGCGGCCGTCGTCGGCGGTGGTGAGTTCGGCCGGCGGGGTGGCCGTGCAGTCCTCGCCGGTGGCCGCCGCCGAGGAGGACGGGGGTGCCGCGGCGCCGTCGCTCTCGGTGCCGCAGCCGGCGAAGGCGAGCGTCAGCACCGCGAGGGCGATGGCGATGGCAGTGGGGGTGGTACGGGTCGTACGGGTCGTACGGCGCATGGGGGCCTCCTCTCCCCCTTCGACGTACCACCCGCACGTCCGGATCCGTGCCGGCGCCTACAGAACTGCGGGCAGTCGTGCCGCTGGGGCGGCACGGGTGGGCGCAGCGGCACCCGGCAAGCGCCGGTGAGCACACCCACCCCCGCCCAGCGGCACCGGCATGATCCGCCGGACAGGCCCTACGCCCAGAGCTGGCCCTGGAGTGTCTCGATGGCCTCCTCGGTGGTGGCCGCCGTGTAGACGCCGGTGGAGAGGTACTTCCAGCCGCCGTCCGCGACGACGAACACGATGTCCGCGCTCTCCCCCGCCTTGACGGCCTTCTTCCCGACGCCGATCGCCGCGTGCAGCGCGGCACCCGTGGAGACGCCGGCGAAGATGCCCTCCTGCTGGAGGAGTTCGCGGGTACGGGTCACGGCGTCCGCCGAGCCGACCGAGAAGCGGGTGGTGAGGACGGAGGCGTCGTACAGCTCCGGTACGAAGCCCTCGTCGAGGTTGCGCAGGCCGTACACCAGGTCGTCGTAGCGCGGCTCGGCGGCGACGATCCTGACGTCCGGCTTGTGCTCGCGCAGGTAGCGGCCGACGCCCATCAGGGTGCCGGTGGTGCCGAGGCCCGCCACGAAATGGGTGATCGAGGGCAGGTCGGCGAGGATCTCCGGGCCGGTGGTGGCGTAGTGCGCGCCGGCGTTGTCCGGGTTGCCGTACTGGTAGAGCATCACCCAGTCGGGGTGCTCGGCGGCGAGCTCCTTGGCGACGCGCACGGCGGTGTTGGAGCCGCCCGCGGCCGGGGAGGAGATGATCTCGGCGCCCCACATCGCGAGCAGGTCCCGGCGCTCCTGCGAGGTGTTCTCGGGCATCACGCAGACGATGCGGTAGCCCTTGAGCTTGGCCGCCATGGCGAGGGAGATGCCGGTGTTGCCGCTCGTCGGCTCCAGGATGGTGCAGCCTGGGGTGAGGCGGCCGTCCTTCTCCGCCTGCTCGACCATGTACAGGGCGGGGCGGTCCTTGACCGAGCCGGTGGGGTTGCGGTCCTCCAGCTTCGCCCAGATGCGGACGTCGGCGGACGGCGACAGCCGCGGCAGGCGCACCAGAGGGGTGTTGCCCACCGCGGCCAGCGGGGAGTCGTAACGCATGCCGGATCTGCCGGCCTAGGCCATGCCGCCGGCCACGGCCGGCAGGATCGTCACGGTGTCGCCGTCGGACAGCTTGGTGTTGATGCCGTCCACGAAGCGGACGTCCTCGTCGTTCAGGTAGACGTTGACGAAGCGGCGCAGCTTGCCCTCGTCCACGATCCGGGCGTGGATGCCGGTGTGCCGGGTCTCGAGGTCGTTGAAGAGGTCGGCGAGGGTGTCACCGCTGCCCTCCACCGCCTTCTGACCGTCGGTGTACTGGCGGAGGATGGTGGGGATGCGGACCTCGATGGCCATGGCTCAGGGCTCCTGTCGGAAGGAAGGTGCGGGCAGCGCGGGGTACGTGCGTGATGAGACGGGGGCCGCGGCTCACGGCCGTACGGCGGCAGGGGACGGCGTCAACAGATGGCGCTGGCCAGCCTGCACAGGTCGACGTGCAGCCGCGCCACGAGCAGTGCGCCCGGCGTCTTCTCGCTCACGTCGTTGAAAACCATGGGCTCATCGTATCGATTCCCGTCCCGGCTTCCGGAATGTGATCCCACATGGTGGACGGATTCGGGCCGGTGAGTGAGACCGGTCGGGTCTTCGGGGCTCCGGTCAGGCGGAGCGGCGGCGGACCAGACGGGTCGGCACCACCACGGACGCCTCCGGGCCGGTGTGCTCGAACAGCAGCCGGGCCATGAGGCGGCCCATCTCCGGCACGTCCTGGTGGACGGTGGTCAGCGGCGGGTCGGTGGTCTCGGCGATGGACGTCAGGTCGTCGAAGCCGACCACGGCCACGTCCTCGGGCACCCGCCGGCCGCGCTCGCGCAGCGTCTGCAGGGCCCCCGAGGCCATGAAGTCGGAGGCGGCGAACACGGCGTCCAGGTCGGGGCGGCGGTCCAGCAGGGCGGCCATCGCCTCGGCCCCGCCCTGCCTGCTGTAGTCGGCCTTCTGGACGAGGTCCGGCGGGGCGTCGGGCAGCACGTCCCGGTACCCGGCGAGCCGGTCGGCGGCGGAGTTCTCCTGGTCGTAGGGGCCGGCGACGGTGGCGATACGGCGGCGGCCGAGGCCGACGAGGTGGCGGACGGCCTGGCGGGCTCCCCCGCGGTTGTCGCCGTCGACGTACGCGTGCCCGGGGACGGTGACGCCCTCGCGCAGCAGCGGGCGGCCGCCGAAGACGGCGGGGATGTCGAGGCGGTCGATCATCGTGTGGAGCAGGTCTCCGGGGCGCAGCGAGAACAGCACCGCGCCGTCGACATGGCCGCCGCCGAGATAGTCGGCCACGCGCGCGTGGTCGTCCGGTTCCTCCAGGAAGAGGAGGACGGCCTGGGCGCCGTGGTCGGCGAGTTCACGGCGGACGCCGCGTAGGAGGAGGTCGAAGAAGGGGTCGAGGAAGAGGCGGCCCTCGGGCGGGGTGGCGACGACCGCGACGGCGTTGGTGCGGTGGGTGACGAGTTGGCGGGCGGCCTGGTTGGGCACGTATCCCAGCTCGGCGATCACCCGGCGGACCTCCTCGACGACCTCCGCGCTCACCCGTGCCTCGCCGTTGACGACCCGCGACACGGTGGACCGCGACACCCCCGCCTGCCGGGCGACATCTTCGAGCGTGGGGCGCCTTGCGTTCGTGCGTTGGGTCAACACCGTCTCCGTTGGCGTGAGTTGTCATGGAAGCGCTTACGGCAACGGTAGCCGGGGACTGCGGCATACGTGTGAGGTGCGGGTGGCGAACGGGTGGTGTGGCGAACGCGCCCGTGATCCGGTCGTCCCCCGGTTGTTCCTGTGTGCAGGCGTCCGTCACGACGGACCTTCACCCGACAGGAGAAACCCACCATGACCGTCCACACGTTGAAGCGGCGTATCTCCGCCCTCGGAACCGTCCTGGGGCTCGGCATCGCACTGCCGTTCGCCGTAGGGGCCACCCCTGCCTACGCGCAGGCCCAGCTGGACATCACGAAGACCCATGCGGGGGCCTTCACCCGGGGCGGGCAGGGGTTCTACCAGATCGCCGTCACCAACTCCGGTGATCAACCGACCGCCGGCGTGACGCATATGACCGACATCTTCCCGCCAGGACTCACCTGGAGGGGGCACAGCGCCTTCTCCACCGGCGACTTCTCCTTCAGCTGCAACGTAAATCCCTCGAGGACCCAGCTCGACTGCGACACCTCCACGCTGGATCCCGGCGAGGGCTACACGATGGTGGTGACCGTCGACGTGGCCCAAAACGCTCCTTGCGCGGTCACCAACACCGCCACCGTGATCGATGATGACGGCGTCCTCCGCGACTCGGCGAGTGACCCCACCACCATCCCCGGCCCCGACTGCAACGGAGGCAACGGGGGCAACGGGGGCGGTGGCTCCATCCTCCCGGTCAACCTCAACGGCGTGATCCCGATGTACAACAACATCACCACGAACAACAACATCGACAGCCCCGGCGCCGCCAACGTCAGCAACCAGGACTTCAGCGTCGAGGCGCCCTGAGCCCGGCCGGGATCAGTAGGCCTCGACGATCCGGACCTCCTCCTCCGCGACCTCGCCCTCGACGATCCGGAAGGACCGGAACTGGAAGTCGCCGAGGCCGTCGGTGTCGCGGGTGGAGACGAGGACGTAGTGGGCGCCCGGCTCGTTGGCGTAGGAGATGTCCGTGCGGGAGGGGTGGGCCTCGGTGGCGGTGTGGGAGTGGTAGATGACCACCGGCTCCTCGTCGCGGTCGTCCATCTCGCGGTAGAGCTTGAACAGGTCCCCGGAGTCGAACTCGTAGAACGTGGGCGACATGGCCGCGTTCAGCATGGGGACGAAGCGCTCGGGGCGGTCGGAGCCGGCCGGGCCCGCGACGACGCCGCACGCCTCGTCGGGGTGGTCCTTGCGCGCGTGGGCGACGATCTGGTCGACGAGGGCCTGGGTGATGGTCAGCATGGTGGCCAGGATAAGCAGAGGGGCGGTTCCGTACCGAGGTGCGGTACGGAACGGCCCACATGGCGGACGTCCTGAGCGGCGGTGGCCGCAGCGGGGCGCCACGAGTGCTCCCTGCGGCCGGACGTCCGTGACCGAGGTCAGCCGATCTTTTCCAGCTCCGGCTCGCGGCGGTTCGTGACCTCCGGGTTGCGGCCCTTGAGGACCGTCCAGCCGATGCCGAGCGCGGCGGCCCAGCCGGCCATCACGTACAGACAGATACGGGAGTCGGCGTCGTAGGCGATCAGGCAGGTGACGAACAGCAGGAAGGCGATGGCCACCCAGCTGAACACCGCGCCGCCGGGGGCCGGGAAGGCGGAGGCGGGCAGCCGGCCCGCGTCGACCGCGCGGCGGTAGAGGACGTGGCTGACCAGGATCATCAGCCAGGTCCAGATGCCGGCGGCGGTGGCGACGGAGGTGACGTAGGCGAAGGCCTTCTCGGGGACGACGTAGTTCAGGACCACGCCGATGCCCATGAAGAGGACCGAGACCGTGATGCCGAAGGCCGGGGTCTTGGTGGCGGACAGCTTCTTGAAGGCGGCCGGGGCCTCGCCGCTGTCGGCGAGGTTGCGCAGCATGCGGCCGGTGGAGTACATGCCCGAGTTGCAGGAGGACAGGGCCGCGGTGAGGACGACGAAGTTGACGATGCCGGCGCCGGCCGGGATGCCGATCTTCGCGAAGGCCTCGACGAACGGCGAGACGCCCGGGGCGAACTCGGTCCACTTCACGACGCACAGGATGACGGTGAGCGCGCCGACGTAGAACAGGGCGATGCGCCAGGGGAGGGTGTTGATGGCCTTCGGGAGCGTCTTCTCCGGGTTCTCGGACTCGCCCGCGGTGACACCGACCAGCTCGACCGCGAGGTAGGCGAACATCACGCCCTGAAGGGTCATCAGGGAGGAGCCGATGCCCTTGGGGAAGAAGCCGTCGAACTGGTAGAGGTTCGCGACGGACGCGGTGTCGCCGGCGCTGCTGAAGCCGAAGGTGAGCACGCCGAGGCCGATGACGATCATGCCGATCAGGGCGGTGACCTTGACCATCGAGAACCAGAACTCCAGCTCGCCGAAGAGCTTCACGGAGATCAGGTTGACCCCGAAGAGGATCACCAGGAAGACCAGGGCGGTCACCCATTGCGGGACGGCCGGGAACCAGTAGTTGACATAGATCGCGGCGGCCGTCAGTTCGGCCATGCCGGTGACGACCCACATCAGCCAGTACGTCCAGCCGGTGAAGTAGCCGAAGAACGGGCCGAGGAACTCGCGGGAGTACTCCGCGAAGGAGCCCGAGACCGGGCGGTACAGCAGCAGCTCGCCGAGCGCCCGCATGATGAAGAAGACGATCGCGCCCGCGAGGGCGTACATGAGGATGAGGCTGGGACCGGCCTTGGCGATGTTCGCGCCGGCGCCCAGGAAGAGGCCGACGCCGATGGCGCCGCCGATCGCGATCATCTGGACCTGGCGGCTGCCGAGCCCGCGTTCGTAGCCCTCTTCCGAGGTCTGCTCCGTGCCTTTGTCGACCTGAGCGGAGGTCATGTGTGTGGTGCGCCTTTCTCCACGCCGACCCGGGCCTCTCGTCGGCCTCGGATCGGCTTTCGATCCCCCCGGATGATGGAGCGAGCGGACCTTCCCGGGTCCGCTGTGCCTGGCCGACGATGGTCGGCTCGGTGGCGCACCCGGCCGAACATTCGGGTGGTGTTCGCCGGGCGGTCGTGAAGATTTATCACGCCTGAAATATTGATCGCCCGGGGCTGATGTGGGGCACGACACAGGGAGAAGAGGATGAATCGGACACAAAGAGGGCACTCCCGGCCGTCGCGGTGACGCGATCGTTATCCGGATTTGAGTGTCCTCTGAGCGAACACAGAATCGTCACATGTCAGGGCATAAGGGTGGTCACGAGGGTCTCCTGGAGCCCGCCCAGCCACAGGTACGCCATCACCATCGGCTTGCGCGGGTCCTCGTCCGGCAGCCGGTAGAGGACGTCGGTGTCGTCCTCGTCGGAGATCTCCAGACGCGCCCCGATCGCCAGCCGCAGGTCGTTGAGCGCGCCGAGCCACTGCCGGGACTCCTCCGGCACCAGTTCGAGCACCGCGCCACCCTCGCCGGCCGCCTCGGAGGCCAGCTCGTCCAGGGTGCGGACCACCGCGAGGGCGTTCGCGCGCTTGCCGGCCCTGAGGTCGTTCTCGGTGTAGCGGCGGAACTCGGCGGAGTGCTCCTTCTGCTCGTCCGCCTGTCGCGGCTCCGGGGTGCCCTCCGGGTCGGTGTAGGCGTCCGGGAACAGCCGGCGGAGCACCGGGTCGGCGGGGGGTTCGCTCGGGCCCTCGGCGAAGAGCTCGGCGAGCGGGTCGTCGGGGGCGTCCTCGGCGGGGCCGGGGCCGATCAGCTCCAGGAGCTGCACGGCCAGCGAGCGGATGATCGAGATCTCGACGTCGTCGAGCGCGACGGCCGCGCCGCCGCCGGGGAGCGGTTCGAAGTGTCCAGGCATCAGTGAGGAGGCTACTTCCGGTCCTGCTGGAGGGTGGCCCACAGTCCGTAGCCGTGCATGGCCTGCACGTCGCGTTCCATCTCCTCGCGAGAGCCGCTGGAGACGACCGCCCGGCCCTTGTGGTGGACGTCGAGCATGAGCTTGGTGGCCTTGTCCTTGGAGTAGCCGAAGTACGTCTGGAAGACGTACGTCACATAGCTCATGAGGTTGACCGGGTCGTTGTGGACGATCGTGACCCAGGGGACGTCCGGCTCGGGGACGGCGAAAACCTCCTCCGCCGATTCGGTGCGTTCGATCTCAAGGGGAGCGGGTGACGTCACATGGCCCATGCTGCCACGGGCCCCACAAATCGTCACACTGACGCAAAGGGGTGTAGCATCTGTCGCCATGAACACAGCGGACCTTGGGCTGCCGGTGGACGTTCCCTCTACGGCGCTCTTCACGGACCAGTACGAGCTGACCATGCTGCAGGCCGCCCTGAAGGCCGGCACGGCCGAGCGGCGCAGCGTGTTCGAGGTCTTCACCCGGCGGCTGCCGGAGGGGCGGCGCTACGGCGTCGTCGCGGGCACCGGGCGGGTCCTGGACGCCGTCGAGAACTTCCGCTTCGACAACGGCGTCCTGCGGTTCCTGCGCCAGCGGGGCATCGTCGACGACGAGACGCTGGACTGGCTGGCCGCCTACCGCTTCTCGGGTGACGTCTGGGGCTATCCGGAGGGCGAGGTCTACTTCCCGGGCTCGCCGATCATGCGGGTCGAGGGCTCCTTCGCCGAGTGCGTGCTGCTGGAGACCGTGATCCTGTCCATCCTCAACCACGACTCCGCGATCGCGGCCGCCGCATCCCGGATGTCCTCGGCCGCCGGGGACCGGCCGCTGATCGAGATGGGCGCCCGCCGCACCCACGAGCTCGCCGCGGTCGCCGCGAGCCGCGCCGCGTACGTCGGGGGCTTCGCGTCCACCTCCGACCTGGCCGCCGGTTTCCGCTACGGCATCCCGACCGTGGGCACCAGCGCCCACGCCTTCACTCTCCTGCACGACAGCGAGCGGGACGCCTTCCGGGCCCAGGTGGACTCCCTCGGCGGGGGCACCACCCTGCTCGTGGACACCTTCGATGTCGCCGAGGCCGTCCGTACGGCGGTGGAGGTGGCCGGGCCCGAGCTGGGCGCGGTCCGCATCGACTCCGGCGACCTGCTCCTCGTCGCCCACCGGGTGCGCCACCAGCTGGACGCCCTGGGCGCCGCGAACACGCGGATCATCGTCACCTCCGACCTCGACGAGTACGCCATCGCCTCGCTGGCGGCGGCGCCCGTGGACGCGTACGGCGTCGGTACGCAGCTGGTGACCGGGTCCGGGCATCCGACCTGCTCGATGGTGTACAAGCTGGTCGCGCGTGCCGAGTCCGCCGATCCGAAGGCGCCGCTGATACCGGTCGCCAAGCGGTCGACCGGCGGCAAGACCTCCATCGGCGGCCGCAAGTGGGCGGCGCGGCGGCTGGACGAAGACGGGGTCGCCGAGGCCGAGGTGATCGGCACCGGGCCGGTGCCCGGCGAGCTGGCCGACCGGCAGCTGTTGGTGGAGCTGGTCAAGGGCGGCGCCGTGGTCGGGCGCGAGCCGCTGGACGCCGTACGCGACCGTCATACGGCGGCCCTCGCCGGCCTGCCCCTGTCCGCGACGCAGCTCTCGCGGGGGGAGCCGGTGCTGGCGACCGAGTATCTGCAGGAGCGATAGCCCGGCGCCGCGCCCGGCCCACCCACCCGCCCGACTCGCTCGGGTGAAAGGTGCACCGGCCCCGGGGCTCCGCCCCGGACCCCGGGCTTGCCCACCCACCCGCCCGACTCGGTTGGGTGAAAGGTGCCCCAGCCCCGGGGCTCCGCCCCGGACCCCGGCGGGGACTGCGTCCCCCGCACCCCCACGGGGCCCCGCCCCCCTGCGCTCCCGGGCCGCTGGGCCCGGGCGGGGCACTGTTGCCGGGGGCGGAAAATCTCTAGGCTTGCTTACTTCACCCCATAGTCGACTCACTCAGTCGAAGGACACCGACCATGCGCCGCGCCTTGATCGTCGTAGATGTGCAGAACGACTTCTGCGAGGGGGGCAGTCTCGCGGTGGCCGGGGGGGCCGATGTCGCCGCCGCGATCACCGAGCTGATCGGGCAGGCCCCCGCCGGGTACCGGCACGTCGTGGCCACCCGTGACCATCACATCGCGCCCGGCGGCCACTTCGCCGACAACCCCGACTACGTCCACTCCTGGCCCGCGCACTGCGTCGCCGGCACCGAGGGCGTCGGCTTCCACCCGAACTTCGCCCCGGCGGTCGCCTCCGGCGGCATCGACGCCGTCTTCGACAAGGGCGCCTACGCGGCCGCGTACAGCGGCTTCGAGGGCGCCGACGAGAACGGCGTCAAGCTGGGCGACTGGCTGCGGGCCCGGCAGATCGACGAGGTCGACGTCGTCGGCATCGCCACGGACCACTGCGTACGGGCCACCGCGCTGGACGCGGCCCGCGAGGGGTTCCGTACGACCGTCCTGCTCGACCTGACCGCCGGAGTGGCCCAGGACACCACCGACCGCGCGCTCGAGGAGCTGCGGACGGCCGGGGTGGAGCTGACGGGGAAGCCCGTCGTGGCCTAGGCAGGTCCTAGGCCGCCGCTCCCCGGAGCAGGGCTCTGATCGGTCTCCAGGGTTCCGGGACCGTGGCCGGGACAGCGTTGTCGGGGGTCGTGCGCCAGATCAGGCCGTCCGGGTGGTGGAGTACGGCCGTGATCTCGTCCGGGGTCGGCGGTGCCGCGTTGCCGCGGAGGTAGACGGCGCGCAGGCCGAGGTTGCGGAGCCTGGTCAGGGCCCGGGCCCGGTTCTGGGCGTGGACGAGGAAACGGACGGCGGCGTCCGGGTCCGCGGCGGTCGGGCTGGGCAGGTTCAGGGCCACCACGACCCTGCCGTTCGGCAGCTTGCAGAAGCCTCCTGCGGCCATGCGGTCACACCCCCGTGCGAGTCGGTATCGAGGTCGGCGTCAATAACGGAGTCACAGGAGGCACCTAAACACGACCGGCGGCAACCCGCCAAGGGGTTGCCGCCGATACGCTTTTGACCTGCGGGTTTTTAGATCACTTAGCCGAGGGGCCGACCTTCACCGTGATCGTCGAGCCGCTCAGGGGCTCACTGACGATCTTGATCGAGGTGTTGGTGTCAGTGACCTTGACGCCCGCGAGCGGGTTCGTGGCGTCGTAGTACGCCGACTTGCCGTCGTCGAAGACCGGGACGCCCGGAAGCGACTTGATCTTGGTCGCGACGTCCGCCTTGTGCAGCGTGATCGCGTCCGTCCGGTACCAGCTGAAGGTGGAGTCGTAGGACTGGATGCGGTTGCGCATCAGCGTGCCGTCGGCCCACTTCAGCGGGGTCGGGTGCGCGTCGATCGGGAGGATCTGGCCCTCACCCGGGTGGGCGCTGGTGTTGTCGTCCGCCTGGGAGGTGTCCCACTTCCAGATCAGCAGACCGTTCTGGTAGGCGTAGTGCTCCACCCAGTCCGGACGGGTCGTCGAGAAGCCGAAGTTGTACGGGCCGACCTTGAGGGTCTTGTCGTACGACACGTACTGGCGGTTCTCGGCGATGTAGTACTGCGCGTAGTCGTCCGTGATGGCCGCGCCGATACGGGAGAAGCCGTTCGCGGTCCAAGCGGCGTCCGCCGCCTCCGCGTTGTCGGAGAACAGGGTCGCGCCGTCGGCGGTCACCGTGATCTCGTCGGCCGCGAAGCCCTTCTGGGCCACGCCGCCGTCGGTGGCGTAGCGGAAGCGCAGGCTGATCTGCTGGCCGGCGTAGGCGTCCAGCGGGAACGTCAGCTTCTGGTAGGCGTCCACCGTGCCGGTGAGGGCGGGCTTGCCGCTGCCGTCACGCGGGATGGCGGTGCCGTCGGCCAGCGTGCCGTCGATCGGGGTGTAGTTGGCGCCGCCGTCGGTGGAGACCTCGGTGTACAGGTAGTCGTAGTCCTGCTCGATGTCCCACCAGCCGTCCAGCGTCAGGGACGCGGAGGTCTTGCCGGTCAGGTCGACCGTGCGGGTCAGCGTGTTGCGCAGGTCGTCGCCGCTGCCGCTCCACCACTGGGTGGAGCCCTGCGCCGGGGTGACGACCTCGGTGGTGACCGTCTTCTCGGGCAACTGCACCACGAGCGCCTGGGCGTTCTTGGTGTTGTACTCCGCGACGCCCAGCTTGTGGGTGGACTTCTTGCCGGCGAAGGCGACGTCGTAGTCCAGCCAGCCGAGCTGGAGCTTGTCCCAGGCGTTCATGTCGCCGGGCAGGTCGCCGATGGAGTCCTTGCCGGTGCCGAGCCAGGAACCGGAGGACATCAGGGTCCAGAAGCCGGTGGAGTTCTCGCCGCCGCCGGAGGTGTCGTACTCGTCCGGCAGGCCGAGGTCGTGGCCGTACTCGTGGGCGAAGACGCCCAGGCCGCCGTTCTCCGGCTGGATGGTGTAGTCGCCGACCCAGATGCCGGTGTCGCCGATCTGGGTGCCGCCGAGCTTGTTGGTGTCCGGGCCGGTCGCGCCGGCGTCGGTGGCGAAGGCGTACCAGCGGTGCGCCCAGATGGCGTCCGCGCCCTGGGCGCCGCCGCCCGCGGACTCGTCCTCGCCGGCGTGCACGATCTGGAAGTGGTCGATGTAGCCGTCGGACTCGTTGAAGTCGCCGTCGCCGTCGAAGTCGTAGCGGTCCCACTGGTCGAACTCGGCCAGCTCCGCCTGGATCTCGGCGGCCGTGTCACCGGCGGCCTCACGCTCGGCGACCCAGGCGTTGACACCGTCCTGGACCGCGTACCAGGCGCCGGTCGGGGCGTCGTTGGAGCCGTAGCGGGCCTCGTTGTAGGGGACCTTGACCCAGTCGGTGACCTCGCCCTCGACCGAGTAGCGGCCCGAGGACTGCTTCTCGTAGTACTTCTTCAGCGACTCGGTGTTCTTGCCGGTGCCGAAGTACAGCTCCTCGAAGTGCGCCTGGTCGTAGTCCGCCTGCCAGGCCGTGGAGTTGTTCGTCGCGCGGTCCGGCGCGGCTATCTCGTTGTGCAGCGGGCCGACCGTGCCGCCGTAGCGGGAGTCGATCTGGTCGCCGAACTCGACCAGGATCGTGAAGATCTTGTCGGTCTTCTCGCGGCCGAGTTCGACGTACTTGCTGTCGCCCTTGCGGCTGTCGAGCTTGACCACCTTGGAGCCGTCGCGGTCCTTGACGGTGGCCTCGCCGGATATGACCTGCTTGAGGGCCTCCTCGCGCTGGGCCTCCTGCGTCTTGCTGAGCGGGCCGTCGAAGTCGTGCTCCTTGGCCTTGGCCGGCTGCGGGTCCTGCCGGTCCACCGCCGCCGCGCCGGCCGCACTTCCCTCGGCGGCCTGCGCCACGGCGAACGTCGTGAACGTCGTCGTGGCCGCCGCGAGGGCGACGACCGTCGCGGCCGTTCTGAACGTCCAGGATCTACTGGTCAACTTGATGTCCTCCCCTAACGCGACCGTCCGCGCGGAAGGGGGGTCCTTGTCAGGAGTGTTGTCAAGGAGAGTCCGCGCGCGGTTATACGCGTGTAGTCAAGTGACGCCATTTGACTACTGGTTTACGAGAAAAAACAGACCTTGACTTGGACAGATCAAGTGCATTATTGAGAGCCGGTGTTCGCATTGCGGACACATGACCGTAACGTGACGAACGCTCCCGACGGCGCTCCGGCCACCGCCCGCCGCTTCGAACGGGCGCGCGAGACCGTCCACTTGCTGGACGCCATGACTCCGTGCGCCCCCTGTGCACCGGCACCGTGGGTTAGGTCACGCTTACCGTTGGTTCCCCTCGGGCATGCAGGCCAATAGAGTCGAGATCGCCCCCGCTTCCGAGGACACGATTGCCATGCCTCGTCCGACTGTCGCACAGCTCACGTACGGTTCCTGCACCGTCATCTTCTCGACGCTCGCCATGCTGCTGCTGTCACAGACGAGTTCGGGACCCGGGATCGCCGTCGTCGCCGTCGCCGCGCTCGCGCTCGGCGTGCTCGTCGCCCTGACGGTGCCGGTGACGCGGTCGTCACCCGACCCCGTGCCGCAACAGCGGCCAGAGCAGCAGGCGGTGCCCGAGCCGGTGCCCGTACCCGCCTCCGTGGCCGCCGCGCCCGAGCCCGTCCGGGAACCGACGGCACCCTGACCGAACAGCGAACCGCGAACCGCGTGGAACAGCGTGAAGGAAAGGGCCCGAGCCCTGTGACTCGGGCCCTCCTTCGTGCTGCGGCACGTCAACTGAGGCTGACCACCACCGTCTTGGCCGCCTTGTCGTGCAGACCCTGCTTGTACGGCTTGTCGAAGTAGCTCCAGCCGCCCGCGATCGCGGTCCACACACAGGCGCAGCAGAACGCGAACGGGATCCACAGCACCAGGGCGCGCACCAGCGAGGTCTGCCACGAGGGCGTGGAGCCGTCGTCCAGGACGGCGACCCGCATGCCGAACCACTTCTTGCCGAGGGTCTGGCCGTTCCGGGCGATCAGGATCGTGTCGTACGCGACGTAGCAGACGGCCGTGATGATCTCGCGCCCGAGCGTCTTGCCGAACTCGATCTTGTCGGCGTCGACCGTGTACTGGTCGACACGGAAGACCCACACCAGCAGCGCCACCACGATGTAGACCAGCACCATGTCGATGATCCGGGCGAGGGTGCGTTTGCCGCTGTCGGCGAGCGGGGGCATCCCGGCGAGCGGATCGGCCGGGTAACCGCCGTACGCGTCACCGCCCTGGCCGCCGTAGGGACCGCCGCCGCCCGAGTACGGCGGGGGCGGTTCCCCGTCGTACGGCGTGTCGTACGGCGAGCCCCGCGGCGGCTCCCGTGAGGGTTCCTGTGGCGGCTCCTCCGGCGGCTCCCGTGGGGGGTGTTTCCGAAGCGGGTCGTCCTCCGGCGGGCCGCCGGAGCCGGGGGGCGGTTCGGTGGTCATGGCCCGAGTGGAACCCGCGGCCCGGACCACCGCATCCGGCGAGCGTCCGTACGGGTGCCGGAGTCCGTACGGGTGTCAGAGTCCGTACGGGTGTAGGAGCACGGGTGTCACCCTGCGACGAACGTGTGTGCGGCCTTGTCGTGCCAGCACTGGCGCCACGGCCGGTCGAACACTCCCCATACGACACCCACGACACCGATCACCAACAGTCCGGGCACGCTGTAGACGAGCCAGCGGAGCACGGCCGCGCCGAAGGCCGGGGGCTCGTGGCCCTCGATGTCCCGGACCTGCAGACCGAGCAGTTTCTTGCCCAGCGTGCGCCCCCATTTGGCGGTCGGCAGAGCCTCGTACACGATCCCGAAGACGAGCAGGACGGCGAGGACGACACCGAGGTAGACGGACGTGGTGCCGTCCAGCAGCCACACCGTGACGGTCCGTCCGGTGAGCTTGGCCTCGTCGATCTTGTCGTTGACGTGGTCGAGGGCCTTCACCCCGAGCGGTACGGCGGCGGCCGAGGTGACGGCGGCGAGGACGAGCGTGTCGACCAGGCGTGCCGCGAACCGCTTCCCCAGTCCCGCGGGCCGGGCCGCCGCCTGCCGGCGGGCGGCCGCCTGGAAGATGTCCTCGACGGGCGGCTTCCAGGGCCCGGGCTGCTCGTCGGCCCCCGCCAGCCGGTGCACCTGCTGCGCCCAGGAGGACTGTCCCCCGCCGGGGCCGGCGGCCATCGGGGCGGAGGCGGCCATCGGGGTGGCGGCGGGTGCCTGGGCGGCGGCCGGTGCCTGGGGGGCGGCCTGGGCGGGGACCGACTGCTGTGGGACGCCCGGCGCGGGCTGCGGCGCCGTGGTGAGCCCGCCCACCTGCCCGGCGGCAGGCGGAAAGGCACCGGGACCCTGCGGGGCGGGGGGCTGCTGAGAGGGACCCTGCTGGGCGGGCAGCTGCCCGGCCGGGCCCTGGAGGCCGGGGGTGCCCTGGAGGCCGGGGGTGCCCTGGAGGCCGGGGGTGCCCTGTGCCTGGGCCGCCTGGCCCGCCTGGGCCGTCTGAGCCGCCTGGGCGGCCGCCCGCTCGGCGGCGGCCTTGCCCGCTCCGAAGCCGGGCTTGGCGAGGGCGGCAGCGGCGGCTCCCGCCGCGTCGGCGCCTCCGGCCGCGTCCCTCGCCGTGGGACGGCGGAAGACGAACGTGCCACCCGACACCACGTCACCGGCCCCCGCCCCGGCCTCCGGCTCCGCCGGCGGGATCGACGCCGTACCGTCCGTACTCGCCGACCATCCGTCGGGCTGCCCCGGCACCACACCCTGCCCCTGCCCCTGCCCCTGCGCCCTCGGGTCCGGTCCCTGTGCCGGTGCGCCCCAGGACACCCTGCGGTCCTGGTCGCCGCCGAAGCCGGACTGGTGGGAGCGGTCGGCGCCCCACGCCGAGGCGGGCTCGGGACGACCGCCGCCGACCTGGTCGGCCGGGTTCGGGTCCTCGTCGAAGAAGTGCGGGCCGGTCTCCTCCACGGGCGACGCCGGGGGCGTGAGCGGCGTACCGTCCGACGGGGCCGGGCGGCTGGTGCCCGGTACCCAGGCGGAGCCGTTCCAGTACCGGACGTATCCGGGGATGGACGGGTCCGGGTAATACCCCTCGCGGGGCCTGTCGTCGCCGGGGGCCGGGGTTGGGGCGCTCATGTCCGTCGTCCCGTATCTGCTCGGAGGTGGGTTGGGGGCATCCACATCTACCAGACGGACGCAACCCCCACCGCCAGTCCCGCCGTACCCGCCCCTTTCCGGGCAACCCCGTGCACACGCTTCACACGTTCGGAACCGTCCGCCACGGCTCCCCGACACCCCCGGACACTCCCCGACCGGGGTCGTGGAATGGGGCGTGGAAAGAAGTGTGGAAAAAAGTTCTGCGAACCCGCGTAATGCTCCGCGTCCCTGCCGCTCTCTCCCTCCGTACACATCCGTACGGAGAGGAGAACGACCATGCATCACACCGTGGTGGAGCGTGAACTGGAGCTCCAGCTCATCCTGTCGCCGGAGCGCAGCATCCCGGTCCCGGCCCGGCTGGGCTACCGCAGCGACGACCCGTTCGCCGTGCATGTCATCTTCCACATCAACTCCGAGCACCCCGTCCACTGGACGTTCGCCCGGGAGTTGCTGGTGGAGGGGGTGTTCCGGCCCTGCGGGCACGGGGACGTGCGGGTGTGGCCGACGAAGTCGGAGGGGCGCAGTGTGGTGCTGATGGCGCTCAGCTCCCCCGACGGCGACGCCCTCCTCGAGGCGCCGGCCGCGCAGGTGTCGGCCTGGCTGGAACGGACGCTGCGGGCGGTGCCGCCGGGCACCGAGGGCGGGCAGCTCGGCCTGGACGAGGGTCTGGCCGAGCTGCTCGCCCGGTGAGCGGGCCCGCGGGAGAGGATCAGAACAACTTGCCCGGGTTGAGGATCCCCAGCGGGTCGAACACCTGCTTGACGGCCCGCTGCATCTCCAGCCCCACCGGTCCGATCTCGCGCGCCAGCCACTCCTTCTTCAGGACGCCCACGCCGTGCTCGCCGGTGATCGTGCCGCCGAGTTCCAGACCGAGGGCCATGATCTCGTCGAAGGACTCGCGGGCGCGCCGGCACTCGTCGGGGTCCTGGGCGTCGAAGCAGACGGTGGGGTGGGTGTTGCCGTCGCCGGCGTGGGCGACGACGCCGATGGTCAGGCGGTGCTTGTCGGCGATGCGTTCCACGCCCTCGATCAGGTCGCCGAGCCGGGAGCGGGGCACGCACACGTCGTCGATCATCGTGGTTCCCTTGACGGCCTCCAGGGCGACGAGGGACGAACGCCGGGCCTTCAGGAGGAGTTCGGACTCCGCCGCGTCCTCGGCCGGGACCACCTGGGTGGCGCCCGCCTCCGTGCACAGCGCACCCACGGCGGCGAGGTCGGCGGCCGGGTCGGTGGTGTCGAAGGCGGCCAGGAGGAGGGCCTCGGTGGACTCGGGCAGGCCCATGCGGGTGAGGTCGTTGACCGCCTTGACGGTCGTACGGTCCATCAGCTCCAGCAGGGACGGCACATGCCCTCCCGCCATGATCCGGCAGACCGCGTCGCAGGCGGCGGCCGCCGACGCGAACTCCGCCGCCAGCACGAGCTGCCGCGGCGGCTGCGGCCTGAGGGCCAGGACGGCGCGTACGACGATGCCGAGCGAGCCCTCGGAGCCCACGAACAGCCGGGTCAGGTCGTACCCGGCGACGCCCTTCGCGGTGCGGCGGCCGGTGGACATCAGCCGCCCGTCGGCCAGGACGACGTCGAGGCCGAGGACGTACTCGGCCGTCACCCCGTACTTCACACAGCACAGCCCGCCGGAGGCCGTGCCGATGTTCCCGCCGATCGTGCACATCTCCCAGCTGGAGGGGTCGGGCGGGTAGGAGAGGCCGTGTTCGCCGACCGCGCGGGAGAGCGTGGCGTTGACGACGCCCGGTTCGACGACGGCGATGCGGTCGACCGGGCTGATCTCCAGGATGCGGTCCATCCTCGTCAGCGACAGCACGACGCAGCCGTCGGTGGCGTTGGCGCCGCCGGACAGGCCGGTGCGGGCGCCCTGCGGGACGACGGGCAGGCGCAGCTCGGTGGCGGTGCGCATGACGTGCTGGACCTGTTCGACGGTGCGGGGCAGCACGACGACGGCCGGGGTGCCGGCCGGGCAGAAGCTCGCCATGTCGTTGGCGTACGAGGCGGTGACGTCGGGGTCGGCGAGGACGGCGTCGGCGGGCAGGCCGGCGAGCAGACGGTCGACGAGGTTGCCCGTGACCTCGTCGCGTGGCGCTTCGATACGGCTCATGATCACAGGTTCGCACCCGGGGCCATCGGTGTGAACCCCGTCCCCGGCGGCCGTCACCTGCCCGGGCGCGGCCCGCGCGCTGTCGCACAGTGAGCGCCATGGACAGCGTCGTACGGAACGAAGAGAACACCGCGGGCGAGGCCTCCTCCCTCGAAGCGCCCTGGTACCGGCGGCGGGCGCCGGTCGGCCCGCTCGTGGGGGCTCCTCTCGTGGGGGCTCTCGTCGGGGCTCTCGTGCTGGCCGGTGGGGCGGTGCTGCTGTGGGGGCCCGGGGAGCGGGCGGAGCGCGGTGCGGCGGCGCCGGCCGCGGGGGCGCAGGCGGGCGCGGCGGTGGGGGCGGGGGTGCCGGCGGCGCTGCCGGGGCTGGCGGAGCTGATCGACGAGCGGGAGAGCCGGGTGCGGGAGCATCCCCGGGACGCGGCGGCGTGGGCCGTGCTCGGTGCGGCGTACGTCGAGCAGGGCCGGCGCACCGCCCGGGCGGCCGTCCTCTACCCGAAGGCCGAGCGGGCGCTGCGGACCTCGCTGAAGGTGCGGCCGCAGGGCAACCCCGAGGCGCTGGACGGGCTGGCCGCGCTGGCCAACGCGCGCCGGGACTTCCGGGAGGCGCGGGCGTGGGCGGAGGCCGCGCACAAGGCGGCGCCGGCGCGCTGGACGACGTACGGGCAGCTCATCGACGCGTACACGGGCCTCGGCGACTACAAGAAGGCCCGCACGGCGCTGGAGGGGCTGCTGAAGCTGCGGTCGGGTCCGGCCGTGCGGGCGCGGGCGGCGGGCGTGTACTGGGCGCAGGGCCACCGGGAGGACGCGCAGGCCGCGCTGGCCGACGCGGCGGCCGGGGCCTCCTCCCCCGCCGAGGAGGCCGCGTGGCTGGAGCGGGCCGGGCAGCTGGCCTTCGAGCGCGGTGAGCGGGAGAGCGCGCTCGCCCACTTCCGGGCGGCCCTGCGGCAGGACCCGGACCAGCGGGCCGCCCAGGCGGGCCAGGGGCGGGCGCTGGCGGCGCTGGGCCGGACCGCGCAGGCGCTGACCGCGTACCGGAAGGCGCTCGCCGGGCAGCCACTGCCCCAGTACGCGCTCGAACTGGGCGAGCTGTACGAGTCGTTGGGGCGGTCGCGTCAGGCGCGGGAGCAGTACGCGCTGCTGCGGGAGCGGGTGCGCCGGGACGCGGCGGGCGGGGTGGACGGGGAGCTGGTGCTCGGGCTGTTCGAGGCGGACCACGGCGAACCGGCGTCTGCGGTACGGCGGTTGCGGGCAGAGTGGGAGCGCCAGCCGGGCATCGCGGTCGCGGACGCGCTCGGCTGGGCACTGCACCGGGCCGGTGACGACAAGGAGGCGCTGAAGTACGCCGTGATCGCCACCGACCGGGTGCACGGAGGAACGGTGCTCAGCGCGCCGTACTCCTACCACCGGGGCGTGATCGAACTGGGGTTGGCGCGGACGGCGAACGCCCGCCGCCATCTCCAGGAGGCGCTGCGGCTGAACCCGTACTTCTCCCCGCTGCACGCCCGGGCGGCCCGGATCGCGCTGGCGAGGCTGGGCGAGGTGCCGGACGCGCCGCTGCCGGAGTCGTGACGGTGCCGGACCAGAGTCATGACGGCGCGTCACCATGCGCGCAGCTGCTACGACTTGTCCTTCGCCGCCTTGTAGTAGAGGGAGAAGCGGCGGGATCCGGCCGTGCCGGAGGCGAAGCCCATGTAGAGGCGGGAGCCGCGTACGGCGAGGCCCTCGGGTTCGCGGTAGGCGAGGGTCTGGCCGGCTCCGGTGCGGGTGCGCTGGAGGAGCTTTCCGGTGCGGACGTCGATGCAGGAGAGGTAGGCGTTGCCGCGTTTGGCGGGCGGGTTGGTGACGGCGTCGTAGGCGGTGCCGGCGAGCTGGTAGACGTGGTCGCCGTGCAGGGCGTACCCCTGGAAGGGGATCTCCGGGTCGGGGTGGGCGCCGGTCTGGGCGAAGTCGGCGACCGGGTCGTCGTAGTCGCGGTCGACGAAGGACTCGAGGTTCCAGACGCGGTAGCGGGGCTTGCCGTCCATGCGGTAGCGGACCGAGATCCGCTTGGAGGTCATGCAGACCGAGGGCTGGTTGTTGGTGGACCCGGGTATCGGCTTGCGGATCTTGACGTCCTCGGCGGTGCGGACGGCGCCGGCGACGAAGCGGAAACGCGTGACGCCCTGGCCGTAACCGTTCTTGGAGGCGGCCTCGGTCCAGATCCAGACGGTGCCGTCGGCGGCGTTCTGCACGCCCATGCTGACGCCGTGCCCGAAGCCCTGGAGATACATGTGGCCGGTCGAATTGCCCTTGTAGTCGAGGCGGTTGAGGCACAGGTTGCCCGCCTCCTCGCCGTTCTTCCGCACCTGGAGGACGTAGAGGTGCTTGTGCGTCTCGTCGAAGGCGAAGGACTGCAGGACCGTGCCCTCCCGCAGGGCCCTGCCGGCCAGCCAGCTCACGGCCGGTACGGCCAGGTCGAAACGGTCTGCCACGGTCCACCCTCACTTTCGGCGGGGGCCCCGTCGCGGTGACTACAGGTTGCCCCGCTTCGCCTGCTCACGCTCGATCGCCTCGAACAGGGCCTTGAAGTTGCCCTTGCCGAAGCCCATCGATCCGTGGCGCTCGATGATCTCGAAGAACACCGTAGGGCGGTCCTGCACCGGCTTGGTGAAGATCTGGAGAAGATATCCGTCCTCGTCGCGGTCGGCGAGGATCTTCAGCTCGCGCAGGGTCTCCACGGGCACCCGGGTGTCGCCGACCCATTCGCCGAGAGTGTCGTAGTACGAGTCGGGGGTGTCGAGGAACCGGACCCCGGCCGCGCGCATGGTGCGGACGGTCTGGACGATGTCGTTGGTGTTGAGCGCGATGTGCTGGACGCCGGCTCCGCCGTAGAACTCCAGGTACTCGTCGATCTGGGACTTCTTCTTGGCGATCGCGGGCTCGTTGATCGGGAACTTGACCTTGAGGGTGCCGTCCGCGACGACCTTCGACATCAGGGCGGAGTACTCGGTGGCGATGTCGTCGCCGACGAACTCCTTCATGTTCGTGAAGCCCATGACCTTGTTGTAGAAGCCGACCCAGTCGTTCATGCGGCCGAGTTCGACGTTGCCGACGCAGTGGTCGATCGCCTGGAAGGTGCTCCCCCAGCCTTCGGCCGGGAGGTGCCCCCACGCGGGCGGTTCGACGATCGGGTCGGCGGCGACGAAGCCCGGGAGGTAGGGGCCGTCGTAGCCGGAGCGGTCGACGAGGGTGTGGCGGGTCTCGCCGTAGGTGGCGATCGCGGCGAGCACGACGGTGCCGTACTCGTCCTTCAGCTCGTACGGCTCGGCGACGGAGCGGGCGCCGTGCTCGACGGCGTAGGCGTACGCGGCGCGCGCGTCCGGGACCTCGATGGCGAGGTCGACGACGCCGTCGCCGTGCTCGGCCACATGCCGGGCGAGGAAGTGGCCCCAGGTGGTGGCCGTTTTGACGACGGAGGTGAGGACGAACCGGGCCGAGCCGTTGGTGAGCACGTACGACGCGGTCTCACGGCTGCCGGTCTCCGGGCCCGCGTACGCGACCAGTTTCATGCCGAAGGCGGTGGAGTAGTAGTGCGCCGCCTGCTTGGCGTTGCCCACGGCGAAGACGACCGCGTCCATTCCCCTGACCGGGAAGGGGTCGGCCTGCCGGGCGGTGTCGGGAACGTGGTGTGTGGTCTGCGTCATAGTGAAAGCCTCACTCCGCAGCGCAAGGTGCGCAACAGTTCGCTTTCTGGCTGGTCAATCCGGTCAGTGGTACGACGGTGACAGCGGACTTTCTGCACAGGGTGACCATCTCGGAGGCGGGCGTGGCGATCGATCATCTGGACGGGCGGATCATCGTGCTGCTGGCGAGGGAGCCGAGGATCGGGGTGCTGGAGATGTCCCGGCGGCTCGGGGTGGCGCGGGGGACCGTGCAGGCGCGCCTGGACCGGCTTCAGTCGAGCGGGGTCATCAGGGGCTTCGGACCAGAGGTCGACCCGGCGGCTATCGGCTACCCGGTGACGGCCTTCGCCACCCTGCAGATCCGGCAGGGGCAGGGGCCGGACGTACGGGCCCACCTCGCCACCGTCCCGGAGGTCCTGGAGCTGCACACCACCACCGGCACCGGGGACATGCTGTGCCGGCTGGTGGCCCGCTCCAACGCCGACCTCCAGCGGGTCATCGACCGGGTCGTCGGTTTCGACGGGATCGTGCGGGCGTCGACGGCGATCGTGATGGAGAACGCGGTGCCGTTGCGGATCATCCCGCTGGTGGAGCAGGCGGCCGGGGAGAAGGGGTGAGGGCGGGGCGCGCGGGCGAGTTACAAAGAAGGTGTTGCAAAGGAGTCTTTGCAACGATACCTTGGCATGCATGACCGAGCCTCGGGATCCACAGGTACGCCAACTCGACGCGCGCTCCCTGCGCGGGCTGGCGCATCCCCTGCGCATGCAACTGCTCGACGCCCTGCGCTTCGGCGGTCCCGCCACCGCTTCGCAACTCGCCGAGAAACTTGGTGAGTCCAGCGGAGCCACCAGCTACCACCTGCGCCAGCTCGCCGCCCACGGCTTCGTCGAGGACGATCCCGAGCGGGGCAAGGGCCGGGAGCGGTGGTGGAAGGCCGCCCACCGGGGCCTGAGCTTCGACGACTCACTGCTCACGGACGCCGACCCGGCCGTGCGCGGGGCGGCGGACATGTATCTGCACGAGGTCGCGACCACCCAGACCCAGGACCTGTCGACCTGGCTGGGCAACCGGTCCTCCTGGCCCGATGAGTGGAACCGCGCCTGGGACATGAGCAGCTACACGCTACGACTCACCCCCGAGCTCACCCGCGAACTCGCGCAGAAGATGCACGCCCTGATCGAGACGTACCGCGACCGGGCCGCCGACGCGGACGACGCCGACACCGCCCAGGTCCGCCTGCACACGCACACCTTCCCGCTCACGCCAGATGGAGAGAGGCCCCAGTGATCACCCCCGAGACCCACCTCGCCCTGCACCACGCCCGCGCCGCCGAGTTGCACGCCTTAGCCGCGGCCCACCGTCTCACCTCGGAAGCCCGACGCCCCCGCGCCCTGCGCACCCGCCTCGGCTGGACCCTCGTAGAAGTGGGACTGCGACTGGCGACACCGAAGCCGGCCGCGCTGGTCCCCCAGCCCTAGCAGCTGGGGACGGAGCCCTTGCCGCTCTCCAGGGCGGTGAGCGCGTTCACCGCGCCCTTGAGGGTGGTCACCGGAATCAGCCGGAGGCCCTTGGGCAGCTCGGACTTGGCTTCGCCGCACTCGTCCTTCGGCACGAGGAAGACCGTGGCCCCGTCCCGGCGGGCGGCCTGCGTCTTCAGGGCGACGCCCCCGACCGCGCCGACCGAACCGGCCGCGTCGATGGTGCCGGTCCCGGCGATGGTGCGGCCGCCGGTGAGATCGCCGCCGTCGCCGTTGCCGTCGAGCTTGTCGACGATGCCCAGCGAGAACAGCAGCCCGGCGCTCGGGCCGCCGACGTCGGACAGCTTCAGCGTGACCTTGATGCCGTCGTCCGTGCGGTCGAGGTAGCGCAGGGCGGCCTCGGTCGCCGCGTCCTGGGACTCCTCCATCTGCTCGGTGTTGTGCTGCTCGATCTCCTTGGTGGACTGCCCGCTGGGGTAGACCGAGTCGCGCGGCATGATCGCCTGGTCGCTGCGGAACCAGCCGTCGATCACATCGCCGAGCCGGACGTCGGCGTCGGGACCGGTCGCCTCGATCGTCGTCATCCGCAACTGGCCGGAGGTGTCGCGGGTGGGCGCACCGGAGATCGTGATCACCGGGGTGCCCTGGTTCTCGCCCAGTACGTTCGCCGTCATCCCGGGCTGCGCCACCGAGAACGGCAGCGGCGCGAACACGGCAGTCGCGAGCAGCCCCGCAAAGGGCACAGCGCAGACACCGACAGCCTGGAAACGTGTGAGACGAGAGAGCACGGTGTCAATGTACGACGTAGCTACGGGCAGTCGCGCCGCCGGGGCACACGTCACAGCTGCGGGCAGTCGTACTGCCGGGGCACACGCCGCAGCTGCGGGCAGTCGTGCCTCCCCCAGTGCCTTAAAGGCCTGGGAGGTGCCCCCAGGCGGCACGGGTGGGCGCAGCGGCACCCCGCAAGCGCGGGCAAGTGAAACCCACCCCCGGCCCACACCAGCGCGGTCAGCGCAACGCCTCCGCCACCTCCCGAGCCGCGTCCACCACCCGCGGCCCCACCCGCTCCGGCACCGCATCCGCCAGCATCACCACCCCCACACTCCCCTCAACCCCGGTCACCCCGAGCAACGGCGCCGCAGCCCCACTCGCCCCCGCCTCCAACTCCCCGTGCATGAGCGTGTACCCCGGCTCCTCCGCGAGCTTCTGCCGCGCCGCGAGAATCGCCCGCCCCGCGGCCCCACGGTCCAGCGGATGCCGGAACCCGGCCCGGTACGCCACGTGATAGTCCGTCCACGACGGCTCGACGACGGCCACGGCCAGCGCGTCCGCCCCGTCCACCAGCGTCAGATGCGCGGTCGCCCCTATGTCCTCGGCCAGCGACCGCAGCGCGGGCAGCGCCGCCTCACGGACCAGCGGATGCACCTGGCGGCCCAGCCTCAGCACCCCGAGGCCGACCCGGGCTCGCCCGCCCAGATCACGCCGTACGAGGGCATGCTGCTCCAGCGTGGCGAGCAACCGGTACACGACGGTCCGGTTCACGCCCAGTTTCTGGGAGAGCTCGGTGACGGTCAGCCCGTGGTCGGTGTCGGCCAGCAGCTTGAGGACCTTCAGGCCCCGGTCGAGCGTCTGGGAAGTCTCCGCGGTCACGACGCCCACTCCTTTGGTGGTGAGGTCGGCAGCCCCCGTCGCGGCGGATGCGTCACCGAGTCCCGTCAGTGACGCGCTTCAGAGGCCGCCGATCGGCAGAGGGGCCCGGCATGTCCGGGCCCGGTCGCTTCACGGCTGCGCTCCGCGGCGGCGCTGCCACGGGGCGTGTGCGTAGCGGGACAGTAGCGAAGCAGGTTCGCTGAGCGGAAGAGAACGTCCAGAATCCGGTCATCAGCCGGTACGGACCACTAGTATTTGCCGCGCTTTTGCCGCGAAATGTCGCCCCACCAGGGAAGTCACCGGGGCTGTGACCGGTGACCGCTCACTTCATCCGGGTCGCCCACTCCTGGACCTTGGCGATGCGCTGCCGCAACTGCCCCGCCGTCGCCTCCGCGGCCGCCGGTCCCCCGCACGTCCGCCGCAGCTCGGTGTGGATGACCCCGTGCGGCTTGCCGCTCTGGTGGACGTACGCGCCGACCATCGTGTTGAGCTGACGCCGCAGCTCCATCATCTCCTTGTGCGAGACGACGGGCCGCCGCTCGGCCGGCAGCTCCAGCAGATCCGCCTCCGCGTCCGGCTTCTTCTTGCTGTGCGCGATCTGCTTGGCCTGCCGCTTCTGCAGCAACAGTTGCACCTGCTCGGGTTCCAGGAGCCCCGGGATGCCGAGGTAGTCCTGTTCCTCCTCGCTCCCCGGGTGGGCCTGCATGCCGAACTCGGCGCCGTTGTACATGACCCGGTCGAAGACGGCGTCGGACTCCAGCGCCTCGAAGGGCAGCATGTCCTGGTCGCCGGTGTCCTCGTCCTGCTGCTTCTCCGCCTCCTGGAGGAGCTTGTCCTCCTCGGCGTACGGGTCCTCCTCGCCCTCCTTCTTGGGCTTGTCGAGGACGTGGTCGCGCTCGCGCTCCATCTCGTTGGCGAAGCCGAGCAGGTCCGGCACGGTCGGCAGGAACACGGACGCGGTCTCGCCGCGCCGCCGCGACCGTACGAAACGACCGACGGCCTGTGCGAAGAACAGCGGCGTGGAGATGGTCGTCGCGTACACCCCGACCGCGAGCCGGGGCACGTCGACGCCCTCGGACACCATCCGCACCGCGACCATCCACCGGTCGGTGCTGCCGCTGAACTCGTCGATCCGGTTCGAGGCACCGGCGTCGTCGGAGAGCACCACGGTCGCCCTGTCCCCGGTGATCTCCCGGATGAGCTTGGCGTACGCGCGCGCCGAGTCCTGGTCGGAGGCGATGACGAGGGCGCCCGCGTCCGGGATCGACTTCCTGACCTCGGTGAGCCGCTGGTCGGCGGCGCGCAGCACGCTCGGCATCCACTCACCGCGCGGATCCAGGGCCGTACGCCACGCCTGGCTGATCGCGTCCTTGGTCATCGGCTCGCCGAGCCGCGCGGCGATCTCGTCACCGGCCTTGGTGCGCCAGCGCATGTTGCCGCTGTAGGAGAGGAAGATGACGGGCCGCACGACGTGGTCGGCGAGCGCGGAGCCGTAGCCGTACGTGTAGTCGGCGGAGGACCGCCGGATCCCGTCGGCGCCCTCCTCGTACGCGACGAAGGGGATGGGGTTGGTGTCGGACCGGAAGGGCGTACCGGTCAGCGCCAGCCGCCGCGTCGCCGGCTCGAAGGCCTCCAGGCACGCCTCGCCCCACGACTTGGAGTCACCGGCGTGGTGGATCTCGTCGAGGATCACGAGGGTCTTGCGCTGCTCGCTGCGGTTGCGGTGCAGCATCGGCCGTACGCCGACACCCGCGTAGGTCACCGCGACGCCGTGGTAGTCCTTGCTGAGCGGTCCGGCGCTGTACTCGGGGTCGAGCCGGATCCCTATCCTCGCGGCCGCCTCCGCCCACTGCTTCTTCAGATGCTCGGTCGGCGCGACCACCGTCACCTGCTGCACTACATGGTGGTGCAGCAGCCAGGAGGCGAGGGTCAGCGCGAAGGTCGTCTTGCCGGCGCCTGGTGTGGCGACGGCGAGGAAGTCGCGCGGCTGCTCCTGGATGTACTTCTCCATCGCCCCCTGCTGCCAGGCCCGCAGCTTGCTGGCGGTACCCCAGGGGGCGCGGCCCGGGAAGGCGGGAGAGAGGTGGTGGGAGTGGGAGGTGGCGGCGGTGGTAGTCACGGTCTCCGTACGGGGTTGGGCGGCTCGGCTACGTATGACAACCGGGCCACCCTACCGGCGGGCCGGGACCGTCATCGCGCGAACGGGGCCGGGTCGCCGCCGGGTGGGATTCACGTCACAGTCACGGGGAGCAGGACCGGCTCAGCGTGCGAAGCCCGGCAGCTGGGCTGCGATCTTGGGTACGTCCAGGGCGCCTTGGCAGACGTCCAGGACGAACCGCTCCGCTTCATCCACGTCGAAGTCGGCGTCCAGGGGGTGGCCGTTCATGTGGAGGAAGACCCAGGTCGCGTACCAGGCGATGCGCTTGTTCCCGTCCACAAGCGCGTGGTTGCGGGCCAGGGACTCCATCAGTGCCGCGGCCTTCTGCCATACGTCCGGGTACGCGTCCTGCCCGAACACGCTCGATTGGGGACGAGCCAGAGCCGAGTCCAGCAGCCCGTAGTCGCGCACCTCGTCCGCCCCGAGTCGCTTCGCCAGGTTCAGCAGCTCCGGCAGTGTGAGGTAGTGCATCAGGCGAGCCTCCGGTTCAGCTCGGCGCTGGCCTTCAGCACGTGCTCGGCGGCCTCGTTGAACAGACGTGAGTGCTCGTTTACAGCCGCGATCACCGCATCGTGCGCGAAAGCCTGCATGCTGCGCCCCTCCGCTGTCGCGCGCTCGCGCAGGGCATCGAGTTCTTCGTCCGTGAAACGCAGGTTCAGTGCAGCCATGCCGCGATGGTACCGCATGGTACCGCCTGGTGCCGGCGCACTTCCGCCCGCACCAGGCGGCGCCCCCGGGAGCGCTCAGCGCTTGAGCGTGAAGGTGAAGTCGCCGGAGAGCCTGCCGCTCAGCCGGACCGCCGAGACGAGCTTCCCCTCCGCGATCAGTCTCTCGACCTCGGCCCGCGAGAGACCGCACCCTTCGGCGATCAGCCGCACCGGCCGGACAGGGATCCGCGCCGCGAAGCGGACCGAGACGTCGATCACCTCGCGGTCCGGATGATCCGATCCGCCGGTGTCGAGGCGCCAGGCGCCGTCCCAGTCGAGGGCGATGCGGTTACGGCGCCGCACGACCGGATCCTGGAGCAACTCGGCTGCCAGGCCGGGGTCGTTGTCGTGCATCCGGTCCAGCAGCTCGGGTCGTACGGAGCGTACGTTCATCCGCTCCAGGATCGTGAGCTTCGCCGTGTCCCCGCATTCGGTGCAGAGCACGAGGAGCCAGGCGTCGAGGAGCTTGTGGTTCGCGTTGACGCGGAACTTGCCGTTTGCCCGGAAGCGCTCGGACGCGCATGCGTGGCAACGGCGGAGGACGGTGGGCAGGCAGGTGGGCATGACCACCCAGCTATTGAGCACAGAAGTACACCGGTTTCAGTGAGAAATCCGCAGCAAAAAGGAGCACGGCGCACGCATGTGCGCGACGCGCGACAGATCAGCTCTCGGGAGGTCTCACAGGGTGTACAACGGCACGTCCTTGCCTGGACGACTTGGGTCGGCAGCACGGTAACGGCGTACGGCGGCGCCGCTCCACTGGTTTTCGAGCGCCGCACCGTCGGGCTCCATCCGGCGGATGGTGAACGGGCGCCGCTCACGCGGTCGGCTGTGTCGCCCGCCGTTCATGCAGCCGGGTGGTCACCCACGCCCCGATCAGCGCCACGCCGGCCATCGGCAGGAACACGGCGGCGAAGGCGCCCGGATGGGAGGAACCCCCGGCCGCCGTCGCCGTGTGCGCCACGCTCCCGCCCCCCAGCGCGGCGAAGGCGGCACCGCCGGCCGCGAGGAGCAACGCGTTGGACAGGCCGTCCGAGATCTGCAGCGCGGCGGAGTTGGCGCCGGCCTCCTCGGGCGGGGACAGTTTCAGCAGCAGCACGCTGGTGGAGGAGACCACGAGCCCCATCCCGAAGCACCCGATCCCCCACGCGACGGCCACGGTCCAGGCGGGCACGGAGTGCACGAGCACACTGGGCGCGGTGGCGATGGCCCCGGCGACCAGCACCATGCCGGCCGTCATCAGCCGCTCCCGGTACGGCTCCGCCCAGGCCCGGGTCTGCACCCACGATCCCAGCGCCCAGGTCCCGCCGGCGGCCGCGAGCGAGAACCCGGCGAGGGTCGGGCTCAGCCCCCGTTCGGTGACGAGCATCAGCGGCACGAAGGACTCGGCGGAGATGAAGGCTCCGGCGGCGAGCCCGCGCAACAGCACCACGGACGGCATGCCCCGGGCCGCCCGCCAGGTCCCGCGCGGCAGCAGCCCGAGCACGGCGGGCCCGAGCAGCGCGAGCCCGGCCGCGACGGGAAGGACGGAGAGGGGCCGCAGATCCTGGGCGCCGTACTGGAGCAGTCCGGCCCCGAGGGAGATCATCAGAGCGAGCCGGATCCGCCGCCGGTCGAAGGAGGCCGCGGCCCCCTCGCCCACGGGTCCACCGGCCCGCCGCCGTATCTGGGGCAGCGCGAGCGCCAGCGGAGGCAGGACCAGTACGGGTATCCCGAGGAAGACCCACCGCCACCCCAGCTGCTCGGTCACGGTGCCCGCCGCGAGCGGCCCGACGATGGACGGCACGACCCAACAGGCGGCGAAGGCGGCCATGATGGCCGGCCGCAGCCGCTCGGGATAGGCCCGCCCGACCACCACGTACAGAGCGACGATGACCAGCCCACCCCCCAGCCCCTGCACGGCCCGCCCGAGAATGAACACCCACATGCTCCCGGCGGTCCCGGCCACCACCAGCCCGGCCCCGAAGGCGGCGATCCCGCTCCCCAACGCCCCGAGCGGCCCGCGCCGGTCCGACCACTGCCCGGCGAGCACCATCCCGAACAGACTGGTGGTGAAGTACCCGGAGAACGCGAAGGCGTACAACGCCACCCCACCCAACTCCCGGGCGGCGACCGGCATGGCCGTTCCCACCGCGGTCGCCTCGAACGCGATGAGCAGCACGACCGACACGATCCCGACGGTGAGGGCCCGATAAGCCCTCCCGAGAACCCGCTCCCCCTTCCCCTTCCCCTCCCCCTCACCCGAACCGGACCGAACACTCTCGTCCACGACACCTGAGTCACGCGGTTCCAGGGCTGCCATGCCCGCAAGCGTAAGGTCCACCACCGACATTGACCCCTGTCAGAAGACGGACCCCCACCTCCACCCTTGGTCGTACGCCTCCCCGGTTTCATGAACGCGGTATGGCAGCCTCATTGCAGCGCCCCCGGTTCCCTTGAGCCGACCACCACCCCACCCATACGGTCATCCCACCGAGACGGAACGGGCCTCAACCCCCGGTTCCCGACCCGGCCGTGTGCCCGAGTGGTTCAGGGACTCGCCTGCGCCGCATCCATCAGCGAGCTCCGCTCGCGGGGAGTTACGCGGGTCCGATTCCCGCCACGGCCGAAGGCGAGGAGTTCCTTCTCGGTGAACGGCCGTGTGCCCGAGTGGTTCAGGGACTCGCCTGCAAAGCGAGTTACGCGGGTTCGATTCCCGCCATGGCCTCCACGCTGGACTACTACCGGGCGCTGTTCCCCTCGGACTTGGGCAAACCCCGTCCTGTTCCCCGGATTTAACCTCCGCCCCCTTGGCGACTCCCTCTCTACGCGCGTAACTTGAGCCGACCCCCACAGCGTCCACAAAACCGGCCGTACCGACGACGTACGAGGAGACCGCCAGCGTGTCCAGAACCGCAGGGAGCAGACCCCGCCGCAGCATCAACGCCCTCATATCCGTGGGTGTGGCCAGCGCGTTCGCCATCATCTCCCTCCCCGCCGCGTACGCGACGCCGTCCGCCACGGCGGTGATCTCCGAGGTGTACGGCGGTGGCGGCAACTCGGGGGCGACCCTGACCCGGGACTTCGTCGAGCTCGGCAACGCGGGGTCGGCGGCCTATGACCTGAGCGGGTACAGCGTGCAGTACCTGCCCGGTTCGCCGTCCTCCTCCTCGCAGTGGCAGGTGACCGCGCTCAGCGGGTCCGTCGCCCCCGGCGCGCGGTATCTGGTCGCCGAGGCCGCGGGGTCCGGCGGGACGACCGCGCTGCCGACCGCCGACGCCACCGGCTCCATCGCCATGAGCGCCACCAGCGGCACGATCGCCCTCGTCTCCGGCACGACCGCGCTGACCTGCAAGACCGCGGCCGACTGCGCCGCCGACAGCCGGATCGTGGACCTCGTGGGGTACGGCAGCGCGGTCGTCCGGGAGGGGAGCGGGCCGGTGACCGGGGCTTCCAACACCGCCTCCGTCGCCCGCGGCACCACCCTCGCCGACACCGACGACAACGCCGTCGACCTCACCTCGGGGGCGCCGTCCCCCGTCAACTCGGCCGGGGAGACCCCCGGTTCGGGCGACGGTGACGGGGGCGGCGGGGGCGACGACCCCACTCAGCCGGGTACCGTCCGCATCCACGACCTCCAGGGCACCACGCGTCTCTCCCCGCTGGCCGGGCAGACCGTCACGCGTGTCCCGGGCATCGTCACCGGCGTACGGACGTCCGGGTCGAAGGGGTACTGGATCCAGGATCCGACCGCCGACTCCGACCCTCGTACGAGTGAGGGTGTGTTCGTCTACACCGGGTCCGTCACGCCCACCGTCGCGGTCGGCGACTCGGTGCTGGTCAGCGGAAAGGTCACCGAGTACTACCCGAGCAGCTCCAGCCAGTCCCTCACCGAGATCACCGGTCCGACGGCGACCGTGCTGTCCAGTGGCAACGCCCTGCCCGCCGCCGTCACCCTGGACGCCACGAGCGTGCCGTCCGCCTACATCCCCACGGCCGGCGGCGGCAGCATCGACTCGCTCGCCCTCGAACCAACCGTGTACGCCCAGGACTTCTACGAGGCGAACGAGGGCATGCGGGTCGCGTTCTCCGACGCGCGGGTCGTCGGCGCCGCCAACTCGTACGGCGAGATGTGGGTGACCCTCAAGCCGGACGAGAACCCGACCGCGCGCGGCGGCACGCTGTACTCGTCCTACGACCAGCCCAACACCGGCCGTATCAAGGTCCTGTCGCTCGACTCGTCCGCCTCCTTCCCCGCCGCCAACGTCGGTGACGAACTGTCCGGCACCACCACCGGCCCGCTCGACTACTCCACCTACGGCGGCTACAACCTCCAGGCCACCCAGATCGGCACCCGCGTCGACAACGGGCTGCAGCAGGAGGTGACCCGCCGGCAGAGGGGCGACGAGCTGGCCGTCGCCACCTACAACGTGGAGAACCTGGACGCGCTGGACGACCAGGAGAAGTTCGACCGGCTCGCCCAGGGTGTCGCGGTCAACCTCAGCTCTCCCGACATCGTCGCCCTGGAGGAGATCCAGGACGACAACGGCGCCACGGACGACGGCACCGTCACCTCCGAGGCCACCCTCACCCGCTTCACCGACGCCATCCGCGCCTCGGGTGGCCCCCGCTACCAGTGGCGCTACATCTCCCCCACCAACGACGAGGACGGCGGCGAGCCCGGCGGCAACATCCGTCAGGTCTTCCTGTTCAACCCCAAGCGGGTCTCGTTCACCGACCGGGCCGGCGGGGACGCCACCACCGGCACGAGCGTGGTGAAGACGCGCAGGGGTGCCCGTCTCACCTACTCCCCGGGCCGGATCGATCCGACGAGTGACGCCTGGGACAGCAGCCGCAAGCCGTTGGTCGGCGAGTTCGTCTTCCGCGGCGAGTCCGTGTTCGTGATCGCCAACCACTTCACCTCCAAGGGCGGCGACCAGGCCCTGCACGGCCGCTACCAGCCGCCTGCCCGCAGCTCCGAGACCCAGCGTCAGGCGCAGGCCGCCGAGGTGAACACCTTCGTCAAGTCGCTGCTCGCGGCCGACAAGAACGCCAAGGCGGTCGTCCTCGGGGACCTCAACGACTACGAGTTCTCCCAGACCGTCACCACGCTCACCGAGGGCAACGTCCTCACCCCGCTGATCAGCACCCTGCCGGCCGCCGAGCGCTACACCTATGTGTACGACGGCAACTCGCAGACCCTGGACCACATCCTGACGAGCCCGGCCGTCACCCGCCTCGACTACGACGTGGTGCACCTCAACGCCGAGTTCGCCGACCAGGCCAGCGACCACGACCCGCAGATCGTGCGGATCGACGTCAACCGGTGCCGTTAGGCATACAGCCCGCCGCCCGGCTCGTCCTCGAACATCCCCGGCCAGTAGCGCCAGCCGTCGTCGGTGGGGGTGTTCGGGGTCGGGTCGCAGGCGACCGGGTCGACGGCGGCCAGGGTGCGGCACATCGTCTCGGCGAGCTGGTCGTAGGCCTCGGTGAGTTCGTACACCGCGTCCAGGGCCTTCTCGCGGCGTATCAGCCACAGGGTGAACGCCAGGGTGGAGACGTCGGCGTTGAGCGGGCGCAGGGCGAGGTCCGGCTCGCTCCAGCTGAGCACCGCGCCCGTGTCGCCGTCGACGACCAGGCTGGTGTCCTCCAGCAGATGGCCGAGGCGGATCAGCCGGTCCGCGTCCGCCGGGAGCCCGCCGTCGGTGAGGCCGCCCTCGTAGGCGTCGGCGCAGTACTCGGCGAGGGTCTGCAGCGGCATGTCCGTCTCCAGCGTGAACCAGACGACCTCCTCCGGCAGGCCCACCTCGCGCAGGAAGCGGCGGGTCGGGGCGTGGGTGAGGGCCTTCGGGCAGTCGACGTCCTCGAAACGGGCGACCTCGCCGCTGCCGAACTCGTCCTCCAGGAGACGATGCGGCAGGTCCAGGGCCAGTCCTGACACGGTGCCGGGGCCGGCCACCAGGGCGAGCGGGCGGATCACGGCGGCCAGCTTCCAGAAGAGGCCGGAGTCGTCCCCCGCCGCCCCGTCCTCGAACACGGCGAGGAGCTGTCGGCTCGCCTCGGCGACCGCCTGCGGGCCCAGTCGGCCCGCATAGGAGGCGAACTGGCCGCGCAGGGCGGCGAGTTCGTCGACCGCCGTCGCGAAACGCAGCAGCTTCTCCAGGGAGGACGCGAGCGGGCGCGTGTCCATCAGGTCGGGGCGGTCGTGCAGGAAGTACACCGTGGAGATCTCGCCCGTGGCGCCGTCCAGCAGCACGGACTCCCGCTCGCGGCCGTCCGTGCCCAGGATGCCGCCGATCACCAGGCGGTCGCGCAGCTCGGCCGCGAGGCGGCCCTCGGGGTCGCCGGTGGAGTCGGCGACCGTGCGCAGGCCGTCCGTGCGCAGCGCCTCGAACGTCAGCAGGCCGCCCTCGCCCGGCAGTCCGGGGCCGGTCAGCCAGCGGCGCGTCGCGGCGTGCGTGACGTAGGGGTTCAGTTCGTCATCGGTGAAAACGATCGTGGTGGTGCTCCTGGTCGTGCTCATCGGTCCCCCGTGCGTGAAAAGTGCGTGCGCCGTCCCACTGCTCCGCAGCCTACGCGGGCCCACTGACAACGGCCCCGACCTGCGACGACGCCCCGGCGGCGACAACCGCCCACACTGAGTAGACGTCAAACCACCCTGGCGCGTTCCCTTCCCGCCAGAATCGCCTCGACCGTCTCCCCCACCGTCCACTCGGTCGTGTCCAGCCACAGTCCGATGCGCGGGGTGCGGGTGCGCAGTTCCTCGTCGAGTCCCGCGACCGTCCAGTCGGCCCCGTACCCGGTCTTGTCCCGGCCGGCCTCCCGGGCGGCCACCGCCGTCGGGTCCGGTGCCAGGACGACGACGTACAGCGGGCGGGTGCGGACCAGCCCGACGTACGTCCGCAGGGCGGGGCCGAGGACCACGTCCTGCACGACGGCCGTGAAGCCCGCCTCCGCGTACGTGTCCGCCGTCGCCGCCGAGAGCCCGTACCGCAGCCGGAGCTGTGCCTCGGCCTCGCCGTCGGCGCCGGGGACGTACTCCTCGCGGCCGGAGACGATCATCCGGCGGAAGACGTCCCCGCGCACATGGGCCGCCCTCGGCAGCCGTGCCGCCAGCTCCTGGGCGACCGTCGACTTCCCCGAGGCCATCACCCCGGTGACGAGCACGACACCCAGCACGTCAGGGGACCTTCACGTGAAGTAGACGCCGCCCAGCACCACGGCGAACGCCGCCACCGCGAACACCACGACCCACAGCAGCAGCTTGCCCGCGCTCGGCGGGGGTTCGTAGCGCTGCGGATCGCTCACTGGCCCGTCACCACCGCGGCCTGGGGGCGGATCGGGAGGCGGTTGACGGGGCGGCCCGTCGCGGCGCGTACGGCCGAGGCGATGGCCGCCGGGGACGTCACCACCGGGACCGCGCTGGCCGCCTTCGCCCCGAAGGGGGCGACCACGTCCCGTTCCTCGACGAGTCTGACGATCCGGATGTCCGGGGCGTCCAGGGCCGTGGGGAGGGAGTAGCCGGTCAGGTCGGGGTGGCGGATCAGCCCGCGCGGGGTGCGCAGGTTCTCGGTGAGCGCGATGCCCACGCCCTGGGTCACGCCCGCCTCGATCCGGGCCGCCAGTTGCGCCGGGTTGAGGATCCGGCCGACGTCCTGGGCGACCGCCAGTTCCACGACCCGCACCGAACCGATCTCGATGTCGACGTCGACGACCGCGCGGACCGCGCAGAAGGCCATGCCCACGAACGCGTCGCCCTGGCCCGCGCCGTCCAGCGGCTCGGTCGGGTGCGGGCGGCACTGGGCCGTCGCCCACAGCTCCTTGCCGTGCAGTTCCTCGGCGACCGTCGTCGACAGGACGCCGTCGTACGAGGTGATCTTGCCGTCGGTGATCTGGAGCAGCTCGGTGGACATGCCGAACTTGTGCGCGAGGGGTTGCAGGAGCTGGGTGCGGACCATTTTGGCCGCGCGTTCCACCGCGCCGCCGGAGACCCAGGTGTGCCGGCCCCGGCAGCCCGCGCCGGCCGGGGGCTGGTCGGTGTCCACGGGGGCGACGTGCACCTCTTCGACGCCGAGGGTCTCCTGGACGATCTGGCGGGCCAGCGTGGTGAAGCCCTGGCCGGTCTCCACCGCCGCGCACAGGACCGTCGCGATGCCGTCCTGGACCTTCACGGTCGCCGTGGAGACCTCGTCGGCGCCCTCCGCGCCCAGCATGTGCACCATGCCCAGGCCGTAGCCGACGCCGCGGCGCACCGCGCCCGGTTCGCCCGCGCCCTCGGGGCCGCCGGGCAGCAGCCACTCCTCCTCGGGGGTGTCCTTGGGGAGCGGCGGCAGCGGGTACTCCTGGACCGCCTCGAGCAGTTCGGCGACCGGCGCAGGGCAGGTCACGGTCTGGCCGGTCGGCAGGATGTCGCCGGTCGCCATGACGTTGCGCATCCGCAGCTCGGCCGGGTCGAGGCCGAGCTTCTTCGCGAGCTTGTCCATCTGCGCCTCGTAGGCGGCGCACACCTGCATCGCGCCCTCGCCGCGCACATGGCCCGACGGGGGGTTGTTGGTGCGTACGGCCCAGCCCTCGATGAAGGCGTTCGGGACGACGTAGGGGCCGCACGCGAAGGAGACGGCGGCGGCCAGGGCCTCGGCGGAGGTGTCGGCGTAGGGGCCGGCGTCCAGCAGGATCTGGGCCTCGACCTTGACCAGCCGGCCCTCGGCGTCGGCGTGGTGGCGGTAGCGCAGGAGGGTCGGGTGGCGGTGGGCGTGGCCGAGGAAGGACTCCTCGCGCGTGGCGGTGAGCTTCACCGGGCAGCCGGTCTTCAGGGCGAGCAGACCGAGCGGCAGCTGGAAGCCCTGGTCCTCGCGGTCGGCCGTCGCGCCCGGCACCCCGGTGACGACGATCTTCACCTGATCGGGGGACAGGCCGTAGACCGCGGCGGCCGTGTCGCGGTCGGCGTGCGGGTCGGTGGAGGCCAGGTAGAGCTCCACGCCGCCGTCGGGACGGGGCACGGCGAGCCCGGCCTCGGCGCCGATGGGGGCGGGGTCGGCACGGCCGATGCGGTACTGGCCCTCGACGACGATCTCGCCGGCCGCGCTCTGGTCGCCGTGGTGCAGCGGGATGTGCCGGATCAGGTTGCCGTCGGGGTGCAGGGCGTCGGCCTCGAAGGCCAGCTCGGGGTCGGTCACCGGGTCGAGCACCTCGTACTCGACGATGACGGCCGCGGCGGCCATCCGCGCGGTGTCCGGGTGGTCGGCGGCGACGGCCGCGATGGGCTCGCCGTGGTGGCGTACGGCCTCGGAGGCGAACACCGGGCGGTCGGCCTTGCCGCGGCCGTGCACCGGGCTGCCGGGGACGTCCTCGTGGGTGACGACGGCGCGGACGCCGGGCATCTCGCGCGCGTGGGAGGTGTCGATCGACACGATCCGCGCGCGCGGGTGCGGGGAGCGCAGCACGGCCGCCCACAGCAGGCCCTCGGCCCACAGGTCGGCCGCGTACGGGAAGGTGCCCTCCGTCTTGGCGCGCGCGTCCGCGGGCTGCAGGGACGCGCCGAGGCCGTGCGGGATCGGTTCGGGGGCCGGGGCGGCCTCCGCGGTGGTCGTCGCGGTGGCTGCTTCGTTGGTCACGCCTGGCCTCCGTCCTGGCCCTGTCCGTACACCGGGTCGTGCGGGTGGGGCTGTGCCGGGTTCTCGAACGCCGACGGGTGGACACCGCCGGCGCCCGGGCCCGCCTGGTGCGGGATACGTGCCCCGTCGCCGTCCGCCTCGACCTCGGCCTCGGCCTGTGCCTCACGTTCGGCGACGACGTCCTTCACGGCCCGCAGGACGCCCTTGTAGCCGGAGCAGCGGCACAGGTTGCCGCACAGGGCCTGGCGGGCCTCCAGCTCGGTGGGGGCGGGGTTGCCCTCCAGCAGGTCGTGCACGGTCATCGCCATGCCGGGTACGCAGAATCCGCACTGCACGGCCCCGCACCGGGCGAGCGCCCGCTGCACGTCCGAGGGCTGTCCGTCGACGGCGAGGCCCTCGACGGTACGGACCTCGCTGCCCGCGGTGGTGACGGCCGGGACCAGGCAGGAGGCGACGAGCCGTCCGTCGACCTGGACGTTGCAGGCCCCGCACTCGCCCTGCGAGCAGCCGTCCTTGGCGCCCGCGAGGCCGAGGCGCTCGCGGAGCACGTAGAGCAGCGACTCACCGATCCAGGCGTCGGTGACGGGCCGGTCGGAGCCGTTGACGCGCAGGACGTAGGAGGCGAGGGGGTGTTCCTCCGCCGGGGGCGGGGGGATGTCCTCGGGCGCCTCGGCGCTGTCGTCGGCGGCCTCCGCGGCCTCCACGCGCGTGTGCCCGGCCGGGTCGGCGGAACCGGGTGGCCCGGCTTCCGGGTCGTGTCCGGCGGGGGGCTCGGTGGCAGGCTCGGCGGGGCGCTGAGCGGCCTCTGCGGGCTCGTGAGCCTCCCGGGTGTCCCCGGGGGCCCCGGCGGCCCCGTCGGCCTCGGAGGCGTCCTCCAGGGCCGCTACGGCCTTCTCGTCGGCCCCGGCGGCCGGTGCTCCCGGCCGGTGCTCGGAGGGCGCGGGCGGGCCGGGCAGGGCTCCGGGACGGGGGGCGGCGGCCGGGGGTGCCGAGTCGGCGGGCGCGTGGCCGGGGTTGTGCGCCGAGGCGTGGTCCACGCCGTGCGGGGGCGTGTGCCCGACGCCGTGCGGGGGCGTGTGGTGGGCGCCGTGGTCGGGCGTGTGGACGGTGCCGTAGGCGGGCGTGTGGCCGCTGTCGTGCGGCGTCTCCGCCGGCAGCCCGTACGCGGTCTCGTGCGCTGTCCCGTGAGCGGTGTCGTACACCGCGTCCCGCTCCGCCGTGTGCCCGTACGCAGGGGATTCCGGTGCCGGACGGCCGGTCTCCTGGAGGCCGGTGTGCGTCGCCTCGGCCACACCGGGCTGCTGCGCCTGCTGGGCCCAGTTCTCGCCCGCGCCGTTCGTGGAGCCGGTCGCCCAGGGCGCGGGCGCGCCGCCCGGCAGGGTGGCCGGCGGGGTGCCGCCCCACTGCTCGACCAGGGCGGACGTGGTGAACTCGCCGGACTCGTCGGGCAGGTCGCCGCCGGCCACCGGGATCGACCACTGGCCGGTCACGTCGTGGCCCGGGGCGGGCGCGGCCGGGCCTGCGGTGTCGGCCGCGTTGTCGGTGAAGCTCCACTCGCCGGTCGAGCCCGGGTTGTACGTGAACCGGTCGCCGCCGGAGGTCTCCGGCGGCAGCTGCGGAGCGGGCCACTCGGTGCCGCCGGCCGGGGCCGCCCAGGCGGCGTCCGTCGCGGGGGGCGCGGCCTGTATCTGCGGCGGCACGTACCCGTGGCCGGGCGCGGCGAGCGGACTGTCGGCGGCCAGGAGCGCGTCGATGCCGCCCTCGGGGAGCTTGACGAAGGCGGTGGCGCCGTCGTCGTAGTCGCCCTGGGGCAGCGGGTCCCAGCGGCCGCCGCTCTGGGGCTGCCTGCCCTCTCCTTGCTGGTCGTCGGTCACGACAGCGCCCTCCCCAGTGCTCGTCGGGCCAGCGCGGCGACGGTGCGCCGCAGGTGCAGTACGGCGGGCGGAAGCTCCGGTACGGAGCCGTCCACGCCCGGCGTCGGGTCCGGGATGCAGGCGGCGGCCACGTACTCGCCGAACGCGTTCAGCGCCTCGGGGACGATCGTACGGTTGTTGTCCCAGTCGATGAGCCGGGCGACCCACTGCTCGGCGTCGAGGGGCCGCAGCGGCATCGGCGCTATGGCGCCGACGGCGCACCGGACTCCGCGCCGGGCGGGGTCGAGGACCACGGCGACCGAGGCGACCGCGCGGCCGGGGCCGGTGCGGCCGGTCGCCTTCAGGAAGACCTGCGGGGCGTGCAGCAGCGGCACGCGCACGTACCCGATCAGTTCGCCGCCGCGCAGCATGTCCACGCCGGCCAGCAGGTGCGACACCGGGATCTCCCGGCGGGCTCCGCTCTGGCCCGCGATGATCAGGGTCGCCTCCAGCGCGGCGAGCACGGGCAGCGCGTCGCCGGTGGGGGCCGCGGTGGCGATGTTGCCGCCCAGCGTGCCCGCGTTGCGGATCTGCGGCGGGCCCGCGGCGCGCGCGGCGGCGGCGAGCGCCGGGATCAGGGCGGCGAAGTCGGGTCGGCCCATGCGCGCGTGCGTGAGCCCGGCGCCGAGCAGCGCGTGGCCGTCCTGGTACTGCCAGCCGCGGATCTCGCTGATCCGGCCGAGACCGACCAGCCCGGTGGGCCGGAGCTGTCCCGAGTTGACGGCGGCCATCAGGTCGGTGCCGCCGGCCACGGGCACGGCGGCGGGCATGGCCGCGAGGGCCGCCACCGCCTCGTCCAGCGTCGTCGGCAGCGTGACGGCCTGCGCCGCCTGCGGTGCGTGCGTGCTCAAAACCGGCTGCCCCTTCCCGCTGCCCCACGTGGTCCCACCTGTGCGCCGTACGGTACGTGCTGACAGGGCGGACGTGGCAACTCTGGCACATGTTCGCAACACCCGAAGACGGGGGTCCGCTAGGAGGCATTCGCCCACCTCACCTGGGAGATCGCCCGTTTTCGTACGGCATCACCGGTACGCGTGAATTGCCACTCTTCGGTGACCCTGCCGGGGTTCTTCCGTGACGCTCGAACACGGGGCCGGGACACGGCAGGGGACCCTCCCGGCTACCGGTTCGGCGGCGGGCCGTCGATCGGGCGGCCGAGGACGCCAGGACGCCGCTGCCACGGCCGCGGCCCCTCAGGCGGGCGGTAGCCGACCCCGAGGGCGTCCAGCCGGCCGTAGTGGGCCTCCATCCGCCGCTCGAAGTCGGCGAAGTCCCGTTCCCCGGGGGCGGGCAGGGCGCTCCAGGCGACCTCGGCGAACGCGGCGAGCCGGGGGAACGCCTGGTAGTCCACGCGCGTGTGGTCCTCCATCACCTCGGTCCACAGGTTGGCCTGCGTGCCGAGCACACGTGCCGTCTCCTCGGGTGTGAACTCCTCGGGAACGGGTTCGAACCGGTAGACGTCCTCCAGGGTGCGGACGTACCCGATGGGCACTGGCTCGTCCGGGCCGGCGTCCTGCCGGTGGTCGAGGTAGACCTGCTGTTCGGGGCACATGACGACGTCGTGCCCCGCGCGCGCGGCGGCGGTCCCGCCCGCGTAGCCGCGCCAGGACGACACGGCCGCGCCGGGGGCCAGGCCGCCCTCCAGGATCTCGTCCCAGCCGATCAGCCGGCGCCCGCGCGCGGACAGCCAGCTGTCGAAGTGCCGTACGAACCAGGACTGCAGGGCGTCCTCGTCGACGAGCCCGAGTTCCTTCATGCGGGCCTGCGCGGCGGGGGACTGCCGCCACTGGTCCTTGGGACATTCGTCACCGCCGACGTGAATGAACGCCGAGAACCGCGTGGCGTCGGCCGGGAACAGCTCCAGTACTTCCTCGAACACCCCTTCGTAGAAGCGCAGGGTGTTGTCAGTGGGGGCGAGTACGTTCGGGTTGATGCCCCAGGTGTCCCAGACGGAGAGGCGGGTGCCCCCCTCGATGGATGCAGTGATGACGTCGGTGTTGCCGAGTTCCGGATACGCGGCGATCGCGGCCTGCGAGTGGCCCGGTACGTCGATTTCGGGGACGACGGCGATATGCCGCTCGGCGGCGTACGCCACGATCTCCCTGATGTCGTCCTGGGTGTAGAAGCCACCGTGCGGCTTCTCTTCCCACAGGGGTGAGGCACGATGGCCGAATTTCGTGCGGGCCCGCCAGGAGCCGACCTCGGTCAGCCGGGGGTGCCTCTTGATCTCGATCCGCCAGCCCTGGTCGTCCGTCAGATGGAAGTGGAAGACGTTCAGTTTGTGCGCGGCCATCAGGTCCAGGTAGCGCAGGACGCCTTCCTTGGGCATGAAGTGCCGGGCGACGTCGAGCATGAGACCGCGCCAGCGAAAGCGGGGGCTGTCCTCGATCGTGACGTACGGCACGACCCAGGCCCGGTCGCGGCCGAGCGGTGCCCTGCGGTAGGCGTCGGCGCCGAGGAGCTGACGCAGGGTCTGGGCGCCCCAGAAGACACCGGCCGCGCTGCCGCCGTCGATCATGACGCCGCCCCAGTCGCTGACGAGGCGGTACTCCTCGGGGCCGAGCGCGGGGTCGAGCCGGAGCCCGATCCCGTCCCTCTCGGTGTCGTCGAGCTCCCGTCCGTCGCACAGCGGCAGGCCGGTGGCCTGCCGGAGGACGGCTTGCAGCCAGCGGCCGACACCCTCCGCCCCAGTGCAGGCGTAGAGCTGGGAGCGCGCCGTCAGCCGTACCTCGCCGGAGTCGGCGAGGACCTGGCGGGGCATCGGAACAAGTTCGGTCACGTCAGTCCTTCACCGCTCCGCCGAGGCCGGAGACAAGTCGTCGTTGTACGAGTACGAAGAACACCAGCACCGGAATCGTCATCACCGTGGAGCCCGCCATGACCGCGCCCCAGTCCGGATCGTCCGGCTTGAAGAAGACCAGCAGGGCCATCGGCAGGGTCGACCGCGAGGTGTCACTGATGATGAACGACTTGGCGAAGAGAAAGTCGTTCCAGGCCGAGATGAAGGAAAACACGCTGGTGGCCACGAGACCCGGCAGGACGAGCGGGAAAAGAATCTGCCACAGAAAGCGCGTACGGCTCGCCCCGTCGAGGTAGGCGGCCTCCTCCAGGGCCTCGGGGACCCCTTTCACGAACCCCCTCAGCATCCAGATCGCGAAGGGCAGCGAGAAGGCGATGTGGGGCAGGATCAGGGCCCCCAGGGTGTTCAGCTGTCCGAAGTCCCGCATGAGGAAGAACAAGGGGATCGTCAGCGCCTCCACGGGCACCATCTGAGCCACCAGGAACATGATCAGCAAGGTGGTCCGGAAGCGGAACCGGAATCGGGTCACGGCGGTCGCGGCGAGAAACGCGATCAGTCCGGAGACGATCACCACCGTGCCCGCGACGACAAGGCTGTTGAGGAAGTAACGGCCGAATTCCTGCTGCCCGAACACCCGCCGGAAGGAATCCACGGAAGGGGACAGCGTCCACGGACGGGGCTCGGCCGACTCGACTTCACCGGCCGGTCTGAACGCCCCGAGCACCATCCAGTAGAGCGGGAAGGCGACCACCGCGGCGACGAGCAGCGCCACCGCGTCGGCCGGCCACCGCCGGAAGAACCTCACCACTCCTCCTCCCCCCGCCGCCGCAGCCTCAGCTGGACGAGGGTTATGGCCAGCAGGATCAGCAGCATCACGACGCCGATCGCCGAGCCGAGCCCGTACTGGGAGGACGCGAACGCCTCCTGATACGCGTACACGTTGAGCACGAGGTTCTGTCCAGCGCTGCCGCCCCCAGCACCTCGGCGGGTACGGCGCGGATCCCGGCGTAGACGGTGACCGTCACGAACGGGAACGAGCACCACACCACTTCCAGCAGCACGAGGGGGAAGGCGCTGTAGCGGCCGTACGTCCACGAGTGGTCGCCGATCCCCAGCACCCGGTTCCCGGGCCTGAAGTCGGGATCGAACAGGAACAGCCACACCGTCGACCCGGTGACCGCCGGCGTCGCCCACGCCCCCAGCGCGGCCAGCGTCAACGCCAGCCGCGGCACGGCCCGCACCCGTGTGAGCAGCACGGCGAGCGCACAGCCGACGGAGAGGGTGGCCACGACACAGGCGGCGGCGAAGACGACGGTGGCCAGCAGCACCGACCAGAACCGCGGGTCCGAGAAGAGATCGGCGTAGTTCCCGAACCCCAGAAAAACGGTCGGCTCCCCACCACGTGCACAACACTCGGGAGGCTAGGAACTTCATGAACACGACCACAAGAGGTCTCAAACCACCCTGTGACCGGCGGACGCACTCCGTGCAACGCCAGAACACGCCAAAGGCCCCCAAGGCGCGCCAAACCGCGCCTCGGGGGCCCTGGAAGTCCTGTGGGCTACTTGCCGCCCTTGCCACCCTTGTCGTCGCCGCCGCCCGCGCCCATCGACTCGAAGATCTCCTTGCACATCGGGCACACGGGGTACTTCTTCGGGTCGCGGCCGGGCACCCACACCTTGCCGCACAGCGCCACGACGGGCGTCCCGTCGAGGGCGCTCGCCATGATCTTGTCCTTCTGGACGTAGTGCGCGAAGCGCTCGTGGTCGCCGTCACCGTGCGACACCTGCGGCGTCGGCTCTACGAGGGTCCCCGTACCAGTACCGCGCTCGGGCTCAAGAGTGCTCATGCGCCCAGGGTACTGAAGGTCGCGGCGATCAGTTGAGCGAAGGGTCGTCCGGGTACGTCGCCACCATCGCGAGTTCGTTGCGCTGGCGGCGCAGGACCTCGCGCCAGAGTCTTTCCGGGGACGGGGAGGAGACGTCGCCGGGTTCGGACTCGACGACGTACCAGGCGCCCTCGACCAGTTCGTCCTCGAGCTGGCCGGGGCCCCAGCCGGCGTAGCCGGCGAAGATCCGCAGGGAGCCGAGGGCCGAGGCGAGGAGTTCCGGCGGGGCCTCCAGGTCGACGAGGCCGATCGCGCCGTGCACCCGGCGCCAGCCGAGCGGGCCGCGGTCGCCCGAGGAGTCGCCGGGGATCACGGCGACGCCCAGCGCGGAGTCGAGGGACACCGGGCCGCCCTGGAAGACCACGCCCGGCTCCCCGGTGAGGTCGGCCCAGCCCTCCAGGATGTCGCCCACGCCGACCGGCGTCGGACGGTTGAGGACGACACCGAGGGAGCCCTCCTCGTCGTGGTCGAGAAGGAGCACCACCGCACGGTCGAAGTTCGGGTCCGCCAGGGCGGGCGTGGCCACGAGCAGCCGCCCTGTGAGCGAGGACACCTCGGTCATGCCAGACATGATCCCGCATCTTCGCGAGAAGTGGGGAGGCAACGCGGGCACACGGGCGAGGGGCAGGTCGGGCGCACGGATGCGGTGCGGGTGCACGAACAACCGCAGGCCTTCATCGTGACCCCATGTGTCCGCTGTGGAACGGCCCGTGTTGTGACACAGCTATGACCTTCCTGGGCCGTCCTCGGGCTTACTTGAGGGGCCCCCGTGGCGATTACCCTGTCTCCTCTGGCCCTTGCCCCGATCCATCGGCCCCCTGCCCCAGTCCACCACCCATGGAACGCGAGATACATGACCGTCAACGGCTCTGACGACGTACTGCTTGTCCACGGCGGAACCCCGCTCGAGGGCGAGATCCGTGTCCGCGGTGCGAAGAACCTCGTACCGAAGGCCATGGTCGCCGCCCTGCTGGGCAGTGAGCCGAGTCGACTGCGCAACGTTCCGGACATCCGTGACGTGCGGGTCGTACGCGGTCTGCTGCAACTGCACGGGGTGACGGTCCGTCCGGGTGAGGAGCCGGGCGAGCTGGTGCTCGACCCGACGTACGTGGAGAGCGCGAACGTCGCCGACATCGATGCCCACGCGGGGTCGAGCCGTATCCCGATCCTGTTCTGCGGTCCGCTGCTGCACCGTCTCGGGCACGCGTTCATCCCCGGTCTGGGCGGCTGTGACATCGGCGGCCGGCCGATCGACTTCCACTTCGACGTGCTGCGGCAGTTCGGCGCGAAGATCGAGAAGCGGGCGGACGGCCAGTACCTGGAGGCGCCGCAGCGGCTGCGCGGCACGAAGATCCGGCTGCCGTACCCGTCGGTGGGCGCGACCGAGCAGGTGCTGCTGACGGCCGTCCTCGCGGAGGGCGTCACCGAGCTGTCCAACGCGGCGGTGGAGCCGGAGATCGAGGACCTGATCTGCGTTCTGCAGAAGATGGGCGCGATCATCGCGATCGACACCGACCGCACGATCCGCATCACCGGTGTGGACAAGCTCGGCGGCTACGACCACCGGGCCCTGGCGGACCGGCTGGAGGCCGCCTCGTGGGCGTCCGCGGCGCTGGCGACCGAGGGCGACATCTACGTCCGCGGCGCCCAGCAGCGCTCGATGATGACGTTCCTGAACACCTACCGGAAGGTGGGCGGCGCCTTCCGGATCGACGACGAGGGCATCCGCTTCTGGCACCCCGGCGGGCAGCTGAAGTCCATCGCGCTGGAGACGGACGTGCACCCCGGCTTCCAGACCGACTGGCAGCAGCCCCTGGTGGTCGCCCTGACCCAGGCCACGGGGCTGTCGATCGTCCACGAGACGGTCTACGAGTCCCGGCTGGGCTTCACCTCGGCGCTGAACCAGATGGGCGCCCACATCCAGCTCTACCGCGAGTGCCTGGGCGGCTCCGACTGCCGCTTCGGCCAGCGCAACTTCCTGCACTCCGCGGTCGTCTCCGGCCCCACCAAGCTGCAGGGCGCCGACCTGGTCATCCCCGACCTGCGCGGCGGCTTCTCCTACCTGATCGCCGCCCTCGCGGCCCAGGGCACCTCCCGAGTCCACGGCATCGACCTGATCAACCGCGGCTACGAGAACTTCATGGAGAAGCTCGTGGAGCTCGGCGCGAAGGTCGAGCTGCCGGGCAAGGCTCTCGGCTGACACGAGCCTGTACACGTCGATGGGGCGGTCACCCGAGTTCGGGTGACCGCCCCATCGACGTTAGCTGCGGCGCGCCCCAACGGGGCGCGGGGAACTGCGCGACCAGCCACAACGGTCCCGCGGACACCAATGACGCTCAGACACCCACGGCGCTCAGTTCCCTGCGCTCAAAGCGGAGCGCTTACTTGCCCTTGGCCGCTTCCTTGAGCTTCGAGCCCGCGGAGACCTTCACGCTGTAGCCGGCCGGGATCTGGATCGGGTCGCCGGTCTGCGGGTTGCGCGCGGTGCGAGCGGCACGGTGGGTGCGCTCGAAGGTCAGGAAGCCGGGGATGGTGACCTTCTCGTCGCCCTTGGAGACGATGTCGCCGACGACCTCGGCGAACGCGGCCAGCACGGCGTCGGCGTCCTTGCGGGTCACCTCGGCGCGGTCGGCCAGCGCGGCCACCAGCTCACTGCGGTTCATGTTGTTACTCCCGTGTTCTTCTTGCCGTTGCGGCGTGCCACGCGGCGGAGCCGCATAGTGGGCACAGCGAAGTGCGATGTGCTCGCGCCCAGGGACGCATCCTGCCCCTACCTGCGGCGGGAAAGCCAATCCGGCACCCGCAGGAGTCGGGAGAACACCCTTGGGAGTCACCCGAAGCGCGCCTGTGGCTCTGGCCACGATAGACACACCCCATCGGAAGGCGTTTCGCGACGCGCCGGGCGCGGGGACCGTGGTGATCCTCACAGTCCCCGCCAGACGGGCAGGGCTACGAGGCCGACGCGCCGGCCGCCTTCGCGGCGTCCCTGACGGCGCCCGCGACCGCTCCCGCGACCTTGTCGTTGAAGACGCTCGGGATGATGTAGTTCGCGTTCAGCTCGTCGTCGCTGACGACGTCCGCGAGGGCCTTCGCGGCCGCGAGCATCATCTCGGTGTTGACGGTGCGGGACTGGGCGTCCAGCAGGCCGCGGAAGACACCCGGGAAGACCAGCACGTTGTTGATCTGGTTCGGGAAGTCGGAGCGGCCGGTGGCCACGACGGCGGCCGTCTGGCGGGCGACCGCCGGGTCGACCTCGGGGTCCGGGTTCGCGAGCGCGAACACGATCGCGCCCTCGGCCATGGCGGCCACGTCGTCGCCGTCGAGGACGTTCGGGGCGGAGACGCCGATGAACACGTCGGCGCCGCGCACGGCCTCCTTGAGGGTGCCGGTGAGGCCCTCGGGGTTGGTGTTGTCGGCGATCCAGCGCAGCGCCGAGCCGGGGGCGGCGTCGACGAGGTCCGCGCGGCCGGCGTGCACCACGCCGTGGATGTCGGCGACGACCGCGTTCTTCACGCCGGCCGCGATCAGCAGCTTGAGGATGGCGGTGCCGGCGGCGCCGGCTCCGGACATCACGACGCGGATGGACTCGATGCTCTTGGCCGCCACACGCAGGGCGTTCGTCAGCGCGGCGAGGACGACGATCGCGGTGCCGTGCTGGTCGTCGTGGAAGACGGGGATGTCGAGGGCCTCGCGCAGGCGGGCCTCGATCTCGAAGCAGCGCGGGGCGGAGATGTCCTCGAGGTTGATGCCGGCGAACCCGGGGGCGATGGCCTTGACGATCTCGACGATCGCGTCGGTGTCCTGGGTGTCCAGGCAGAGCGGCCAGGCGTCGATGCCGGCGAACCGCTTGAACAGGGCGGCCTTGCCCTCCATGACGGGAAGCGCGGCCTTGGGGCCGATGTTGCCGAGGCCCAGCACGGCGGAGCCGTCCGTCACGACCGCAACGGAGTTGCGCTTGATGGTGAGGCGGCGGGCGTCCTCGGGGTTCTCGGCGATCGCCATGCACACGCGGGCCACACCGGGCGTGTAGACCATGGAGAGGTCGTCACGGTTGCGGATGGGGTGCTTGGACGCCATCTCGATCTTGCCGCCGAGGTGCATCAGGAACGTACGGTCGGAGACCTTGCCGAGCGTGACGCCGTCGATGTGGCGGAGCTGCTCGACGATTTCGTCGGCGTGCGCGGTCGAGGTGGCCGCGATGGTGACGTCGATACGGAGCTTCTCGTGCCCGGAGGCGGTGACGTCGAGGCCGGTGACCGAGCCTCCGTGGGACTCGACGGCCGTGGTGAGCTGGGAGACCGCGGTTCCGCTCGCGGGCACCTCCAGCCTGACCGTCATCGAGTAGGAGACGCTGGGCGCCGTTGCCATGGCCGACTTCCTCTGCACTGCTGGGTGGGTCGCGGGATTGCGGTCCGATCGTCGCACCTACTGATGAGTACGGGAAAGTCGCCTCAGGTTGCGGTCGTTTTGTTCGCGTGGGGGCTCCATGCGAAGAGACCCACATCACATCGGATGTGGGCCTCTTCGTCCGTTCATGACACCGACCCGCCATGCTCGCCTCGCGGCAAGTGGTCGCTCGTAGCGACGAAGGTTGGGCCCGGGGGCTTGGATCGAGCCGGTGTCACACCCAGGCTAACAAACGGATCCCCGAACACCATTCCCGTACGGGGCGGTTCACAGGAAACGCTCGTCCGGGCCCGGGGAGGGTCAGTCCCTGAGCAGGTCGGGCACCCCCCGCGCGTCCGGTTCGTCCCGGTCCCCCGACACCACCGTGAGCTGCTGGGTGGCCCGGGTGAGGGCGACGTACAGCACGCGCAGGCCGGCCGGGGACTCGTCGGCGATCTCGGCGGGGGACACGACGATCGTCGCGTCGTACTCCAGGCCCTTGGCCTCCAGGCTGCCGAGGGCGACGACCCGGTCGCCGAGCCCGGCGAGCCAGCGGCGGGCCTCCTCGCGGCGCTGCATCGCGACGACGACGCCGACGGTGCCGTCGACCTGTGCCAGGAGCCGCTCGGCCTCGGCGCGGACGGTGGCGGCGAGGGTGTCCTGTACGGCGGTGCTGCGTCGTTTGTTCGTTCCCACGAAACGGGGGACGACCCCGGTGGAGCGGACCGCCGAGGGGGACTCGGCGCCGGGCATGGCGAGGGCCAGCACCTTCGCCGCGAGTTCGGCGATCTCGGCCGGGTTGCGGTAGTTGACGGTGAGCTGGAAGCGGCGGCGGGGCCGGGTGCCGAGGGCCTCGTCGCGGGCCTCGGCGGCCTCGTCGGGGTCGGACCAGGAGGACTGGGCGGGGTCGCCGACGACCGTCCAGGTGGCGTGCCGGCCGCGGCGGCCGACCATGCGCCACTGCATCGGGGTGAGGTCCTGGGCCTCGTCGACGATGACGTGCGCGTACTCGACGCGTTCGGCGGCGAGCCGCTCGGCGCGCTCGCGCTGCGACTCCTCGCGCACCGGCATCAGCTCCTCCAGGCCGGTGAGCTGGTCCAGCGGGTCGAGCTCGCGCTTCTTGCGGGGGCGGACCGGGGTGCCGAGGATCGCCTGGAGCTCGTCGAGCATGGCGATGTCGTGCACCGAGTGGCCGTCCCGCTTCAGCGAGCGGGCGACCCTGCGGACCTCGCCGGGGTTGAGGATCCGGCGGGCCCAGCGGCCGAGCCGGCGTTCGTCGGCCATCGCCGCGAGGACGGCGGCGGGGGTCAGCTCGGGCCACCAGGCGTCGAGGAACGCGAGGAACGAGTCCTCGGTGGTCACGTCCTCGTCGAAGGAGGAGCGCAGTTCGGCGGCCAGCTCGGGGTCGGTGTGCCGGCCGGCGGCACCGGAACGCTCCCACAGGGCGTCCAGCAGCAGCTTGCGGGCACGGGGGCGCAGAAGGTTGACGGGCGCGGTGCCGCCGAGCGCGCTCTGCCGGATCCGCTCCAGCTCGGCGCCCTCCAACTCCAGCCGCCGCCCGAAGACGACGACCCGGAGGCGGGTGGGGGTCGCACCCACGGCGTCGGGTGCACCCGGCGTACGCGAGATACCCGGCGTACCCGGCGCACCTGGCACGCCCGGCATGCCCGCGGCATCTGGCGTACCCGCGGCATCCGGTGTACCCGCGGCACCCGCCGTACCCGAGATGCCCGGCGTACCCGGTGCACCCGGCACACCCGCGACACCCGGCGCACCCGGCGTCTCCGAGGAGCTGTCGCCGAAGGCGAGCTGCCCCTCCGGCGCGCCGCGGCGCATGCCGCCGGCACGCCGGGCAGCGCCCGTGCCTGGCCCGCTGCGCTCCCGGCCCCCGCCCTCGCCCCCACCGTCGCTCTGCCGACCACCGCCCGTGCCCGGACCGCCGTTCTCCCAGGCCCCGCCCGCGTCCCGACCGCGGTACTCCCGGCCACCGCCCGAACCCGAACCGCCGTGCTCCCGGCCACCGCCCGCACCCGAACCGCCGTACTCCCGGCCACCGCCCGCACCCGAACCGCCGTGCTCCCGGGCCCCGTCCGGGCCCGTGCCGTCCGGGCCCAGTTCCAGTGCCCCCCGGGCCGCCTTCCGCAGCACGCGCAGCATGCGGGACGAGCCCTTGGCGCGGGCCACGGACGGGGCGTCGTACAGGGTGGCCTCGGCGCCGTCGACGAGGGAGCCGATGGCGCGGATGGCGACCTGGCCCTCCTCGCCGAGGGAGGGCAGGACGCCCTCGGTGTAGGCCACCAGCAGCGGTGTGGGCGAGACGATGAGGATGCCGCCGGAGTATCTGCGGCGGTCCTGGTAGAGGAGGTAGGCGGCGCGGTGCAGGGCGACGGCGGTCTTGCCGGTGCCGGGGCCGCCCTCGACGTAGGTCACGGAGGCGGCGGGGGCGCGGATGACCAGGTCCTGCTCGGCCTGGATGGAGGCGACGATGTCCCGCATGGTGTGGCTGCGGGCCTGGCCGAGCGCCGCCATCAGGGCGCCGTCGCCGATGACGGGCAGTTCGCCGCCGTCGAGGAAGGCCGTCAGCTCGGGGCGCATCAGGTCGTCCTCGACGCCGAGAACGCGCCGCCCCTTGGAGCGGATGACCCGGCGGCGGACGACCCGGCCGGGGTCCACGGGGGTGGAGCGGTAGAAGGGGGCGGCGGCGGGTGCGCGCCAGTCGATGACGAGAGGCGCGTACTCGGAGTCCAGGACTCCGATGCGGCCGATGTGGAGGGTCTCGGCGATGTCCGCGGTGTTGTCGTCGCGGACGGCGCCTTCGGCGGGTTCCACGGCGGTGTAGGCGCCGTCGGGGCCCTTCTTGCCGTCCTTGCCGAGGAGGAGGTCGATCCGGCCGAAGAGGAAGTCCTCGAACTCGTTGTTGAGCCGGTTGAGATGGATACCGGCCCGGAAGACCTGGGCGTCGCGCTCGGCGAGGGCGCCTGGGGTTCCGACCTGGCCGCGCTTGGCCGCGTCGTTCATGAGGAACTCCGCCTCGTGGATCTTCTCCTCGAGGCGCCGGTACACCCGGTCGAGGTGTTCCTGTTCGACGCCGATCTCGCGGTCCCGGACCGTGTCCGGTGCGGCGCTGACCGCGGTTTCCTGCTGAGCCTGTGCGGCCACCGGGCCCCCTTCTGACGTGCTGGGCAGCCGTCAACCGTACGCGAAGGGGACCGGTGGAGGCGAGAGCCCGCCCGAAGGCGGGCCCGCCGAATACTGCCGAATACCGCTGAGTACTGCCGAATGCCGCTAGGCGTCGACCTGGACGAGCTTCTTGCCGTCGAAGGTCATGACCTCGAAGTGGTCGATCTCGTTGGGCTTGAAGGCCGCGCCGCCCACGACGTAGAGCGGGTTCTTGGCCTGCTCGGTGGTGGCGTTCGGGAGGCCGTAGCCCCATTCCGGGACGGACCAGGAGGAGACGGTCTCGCGCTTGCCGTCCTTGCCCACGGCGATGAGCGAGCACTTCTCCGGGCCCGAGACGTTCGTCAGCTCGACGCCGACCTCGGTGCCCCAGGCCTTCTCGCCCATGGCGACGGTGGCCGTCACCTTGGTGGAGGAGTCGGTCGCGGAGACCTTGTCGGAGAGCGTCTCGAAGGTCGACTTGGCGGGGTTGGTGGTACTGGTCGCCACCGTCGCCTTGCCGCCGCCGCCGTCGTCACCGCCGGTCGTGGCCATGACGCCGACCGGGCCGCCGATGATCAGCGCCGCCGCGGCCGCCACGAGGTAGAAGGAGCGGCGGCGCTTCTGGGCGCGCCGTTCGGACACCTCGTCGACCAGCTTCTCCACGAGGCGTGGGCTGGGCCGGGCGGACAGAGAGTCACCGATCGCCGGTGTGCCGGAGCCGGGCAGGTCCGCGAGCGCGGCCAGCATCGGTTCCATCCCGGCGAGCTCGTCGAGCTGCTGCGCGCACCACTCGCACCCGGCGAGATGCGCTTCGAAGGCGGTCGCCTCGGCGTCGTCGAGGATGCCGAGTGCGTAGGCGCCCACGGTCTCGTGTTCGCTCGGGCTCGGAGATCCCACTGATCCCTGCATGGGGCCAGACATACCCGCACCACCTGATCCGAATCCCCCGTAAATGCTCATCACGCCGTCACCCCCCGCTCCTCCAGAGCCAGCTTCATCGACCGCAGGGCGTAGAACACCCGAGAGCGGACGGTGCCACTGGGAATGCCCAGCGTCTCGGCCGCCTCATTGACGGTACGCCCCTTGAAGTACGTCTCGACGAGCACCTCCCGGTGGGCCGGGGTCAGGTCGTCGAGCGCGTCCGACAGAGTCATCAGCCACAGCGCCTTGTCGATCTCGTCCTCCGCGGGGATGACCTCCAGCGGCGACGGGTCGACCTCCTGCGGCCGGGCCTGCCGGCTTCGGTGGCCGTCGATGACGATGCGGCGAGCGACCGTCACCAGCCAGGGGCGTACCGATCCGGTCGCTCGATTGAGCTGGCCGGCGTTCTTCCAGGCACGGATGAGTGTTTCCTGCACCACGTCCTCGGCACGCTGGCGGTCTCCGGCAACCAGGCGCAGGACATACGCAAGCAGGGGTCCGGCGTGCTCCCGATACAGAGCACGCATCAGCTCCTCGTCGGGTTCCGAGGGCTGGGACATGCGATGTCGGGCCCTCGATCCATGTTCATTGGCCACGGCCGCATCCTTGCGCACGCCCACCTCCGGTGTCCGGGGGTTCCCCCAGTCGGTCGCTCGGTGACAGGTACGGATGACACGTGTGGAGTGTTCAAACCCCGGCGACAGTTTTCTTCGGGCTGTCATGACGAGGGGGACATGGCGGCACATTCCCACCGCTTCTTCTTCACATTTTCGCCACATGAGCGCGATTGCGCGAGCTGCCCTTACCCAGGCGTGGGCAAACATGATGTTGTCGAAATCACTTCGACAATTCTGCGGTCAGGCTGGCGCGGGACGCTGCGCAAAGGCTGTCAGCTCGTCAGAGAAGGCGTATACCGGGCAGTTGGGCGCGGGCCAAGGCGGCGCGCCGTCGATGCCGTGCGACCCGTTCCCGGTTGCCGCAGACCTCGCTCGAACACCAACGCCTGCGCCTGCCACGGGAGGTGTCGACGTAGACGATCGGACAGTTGTCGCCCTCGCACTCGCGCAGACCGGCCCGCGCCACGGGATCCGTGAGCAGTTCGACGGCGTCCCGTGCGACGGCGGCGAGCAGCGCGGCGCACTCCGGCGGCCCGTCCAACTCCCGTACGAGGGTGCCGTCCTCGTCGCGTACGGCGCGGGGGACGGGCGGTGCGGGACGGGCGGCTTCGTTGAGGCGGCCGAGGTCGACGTCGTACGGACCGGGGTGGGCGCGGGCCAGCCAGTACCGCACCAACCGGTCGACGCCGGAGCGCAGTTCACGGAACGCCGGCGGCCAGGTGGCGTCGGCGTGGCTGAGCGGGGTGCCCGGCGGGACGAGTCCGGCGCCGCGGATCCAGGCGCACAACGGGCCTACGTCGTCGAGGTGTTCGCGGGGATGGCTGGTCGCGAGGAGGTCGAGACAACTGCGTCCGGCGTCGAACCGCAGCTCGTAGGGGTCCGTGGCCGTGCCCAGTGTCATGCGCCACCGCCTGCGTCGGAGCGTTGCTGAGGAAACCGCTCCTCTCACAGTGCCCGGTCTTGCGGCGCGGCCGAAACCCCCTGTGCCTCAGCCGGCTCGGTGCTTGGCTGTGGCGCTGCCCGCAGTGGCGGCACCCCAGGGGCGGCAGCGGCGGCACGTTTTCGGGCAACGCAGCTGCAACCCCCCAGGGGCGCGGGGAACTGCGCGATCAGCCCCCACCGGGCCGCAGCCGCACGACGGCCCGCGGCTACGCGTCCGCGTACTTCGCGTCTGCGGCGGGGTCCAGGGCCAGGCGGTAGCCGCGTTTGACCACCGTCTGGATCAGCTTGGGGGTGCCCAGGGCGGTGCGCAGGCGGGCCATCGCCGTCTCGACGGCGTGCTCGTCGCGGCCGGCGCCGGGCAGCGCGCGCAGGAGATCGGCACGGGGGACGACCCAGCCGGGCCGCCGCGACAGCGCCCGCAGCAGCGACATCCCGGCCGGGGGCACCGGCTTGAGACAGTCGTCCACCAGCACCGCGTGTCCGCGGATCTCCACCCGGTGCCCGGCGATCGGCAGCGCCCGTGCCCGCCCCGGCAGCTCCTTGCAGAGCAACTGCACCAACGGGCCGAGCCGGAAGCGTTCCGGCTGGACGGTGTCCAGGCCGCGTGCCTGCAGCGGCAGCGCGGTGACCGGTCCGACGCAGGCCGGCAGCACGTCGTGGTGGAGCGCGGCGAGCAGCTCGGGCATCAGGCCCCGCTCCTCGGCGCGGGAGAACAGGGACGCGGCAGCCGGCGCGCTGGTGAAGGTGATCGCGTCGAGGCCGCGCGAGACGGCCGCGTCGAGGAGCCGGTCGAGGGGGGCGATGTCCTCGGGCGGCATCCACCGGTACACCGGGACGCCCACGACCTCCGCTCCCCCGGCCCGCAGCGCCTCCACGAACCCGGGCAGCGGCTCGCCGTGCAGCTGGACGGCGATCCGGCGGCCGTCGACGCCCTCCTCCAGGAGCCGGTCGAGCACCTCGGCCATGGACTCCGACGACGGCGACCACTCCTCGGTGAGCCCGGCGGCGCGGATCGCGCCCTTCACCTTGGGGCCGCGGGCGAGCAGTTCGACCTGGCCGAGCCGGGTGAGCAGCGGCTCGCCGAGCCCCCACCCCTCGGCGGCCTCGACCCAGCCCCGGAAGCCGATCGCGGTCGTCGCGACGACCACGTCCGGGGCCTGGTCGATGAGGTCCTTGGTGGCGGCGAGCAGTTCACCGTCGTCGGCGAGCGGCACGATCCGCAGGGCGGGCGCGTGCAGCACCGACGCGCCGCGCCGCTGGAGCAGCGCGCCGAGTTCCTCGGCCCGGCGCGCGGCCGTCACGCCCACGGTGAAACCCGCGAGGGGGCCGTGTTCCACGGATCCCGGGGTCGGGGCGTCCGGTCGCTGCTGTTCCACGTACATCACTCTCGTCCCGCACTCGAGTCGCCCTGCACCTACATGCCGACGAGCCTGTCAACGGTGCGTGACAGGCTCGGTTCGGCCTCATGTCGCCAGTGTTACGTCACACCTCGGCGTAACTGAGCTGCGGCTTCGCCTCGGAGGCGGAGCTCGCGGCGGTGATCCTCCCCGCCGGGCGACGAAGGTATACGGCCCAGGTGACCACGAAGCAGACCGCGTAGAAGGCGAGGAAGGCGACGAACGCGCCGGTTCCGGAGCCCGCGGTGAGGAAGGACTGGCGGAAGGCGAGGTTGATGCCGAGTCCGCCGAGCGCGCCCACGGCACCGATGAGTCCCATGGAGGCACCCGAGAGACGACGGCCGTACGCGGCGGCCTCCTCACCGGTGAGGCCCTTGGCGAGGGCCTTGGCCTGGAAGATGCCGGGGATCATCTTGTACGTCGAGCCGTTGCCGAGCCCGGTGAGGACGAACAGGGCGATGAAGGCGACGGTGAACAGCGGCAGCGACTCGTTCATGCTGGCGGCGATGATGACGGCGGTGGCCGCGGACATGGCGACGTAGTTCCACAGCGTGATCTTCGCGCCGCCGTAGCGGTCGGCGAGCCAGCCGCCCACGGGACGGATCAGCGAGCCGAGCAGCGGGCCGATGAAGGTGACGTACGCGGCCTGCAGCGGCGTACGGCCGAACTGGGTCTGCAGGACGAGGCCGAAGGCGAAGCTGTAGCCGATGAAGGAGCCGAAGGTGCCGATGTAGAGGAAGGACATGATCCAGGTGTGGCCCTCCCGGACGGCGTCCTTGGCGGCACCCGTGTCGTTCTTCATGGTCGCGAGGTTGTCCATGTACAGCGCGCCGAGGACGGCGGCGACGACGATGAACGGGATGTAGATCCCGAGCAGCACGCGCGGACCGCCGCTCGCCCCGATGACCGCGAGGCCGACCAGCTGCGCGACGGGCACGCCGATGTTGCCGCCGCCCGCGTTGAGGCCGAGGGCCCAGCCCTTCTTCCTGAGCGGGAAGAAGGCGTTGATGTTGGTCATGGAGGAGGCGAAGTTGCCGCCGCCGACGCCGGCCAGCATGGCGCACACCAGGAAGGTGGTGTACGAGGTGCCCGGCTCCATCACGAGGAACGCGGCGACGGTCGGGACGAGCAACAGGCTGGCCGAGACGATCGTCCAGTTCCGGCCGCCGAAGAGAGCGACCGCGAAGGTGTACGGCACGCGTACGACGGAGCCGACCAGCGTCGCCATCGACACCAGGAAGAACTTGTCGGCCGGGGTGAGGCCGTACTCGGGGCCCATGAACAGCACGAGTACCGACCACATCGTCCAGATCGAGAAGCCGATGTGCTCGGAGAGGACGGAGAACAGGAGGTTCCGGCGGGCGATCTTCTCGCCCTTCTCGTTCCAGAACGTCTCGTTCTCGGGGTCCCACTCCTCGATCCAGCGGCTCCCCTTCTTCGTGGGGGACGACGGGGGGGACGGGGGTGCGGGGGCTGTACCAGCGGCTGTCATGACGCCTCCACGGGCTCCGGGCTCGGGTGGTGCGGGGGATGAGCGGTGATGAGTCCCGAAGGTAGGAAGGGCGCGTTTCCGGTCCTGTGGCTGTCGGTGACCGGAAGGGAACGTTGCTCTCACCTCCGCCGACGGGCGGGTGAGAGGTTCTGGGCAGGGCTTCGGGAACCGTCGGGCCACAGCCGGGGCCTGCGGCCGGCCGCCAGGTCCTCGGCCCAGCCGAAGCAGACCACGCACAGCGCGGTCAGCAGCCAGACGGCGGGGAGCTGCGGCCAGGGGCTCTCCAGCAGCCAGGACGCGTGCTTCTCCAGCGGTCCGAGGCCCCACAGCCGGTCCCACAGGCCCTCGACCACGTCGATGCACACGTTGTGCCAGAGATAGATCGTCACGGCGCGGGAGTTGAGGAGGGTGACCAGCCGGTCCCAGTGGCGCAGCGGGCGCGGCCACTCGGTCCAGGAGGGGCTCAGGTGCAGCAGCAGGAGGACCGCCGCGAAGGACCACAGGGACTGGGCGAACGGCATGTCGTCCAGGTCGTGGCCCGTCTCGAAGCCGTGGCCGAGGGCGTACCAGAGGCCGAATCCGGCCACCGCGGGCGCCAGTGACGGCACGACATAGCGGGGCAGGCGGCGCAGGACGCCCTCCTGGTGGGCCATGCCCAGCAGCCAGCACGCACCGAAGGCACCGAAGTCGCTGAGGTTGGAGTCCAGCCGCCAGCTGGGCACCGACAGCGCGCCGAACTCCAGGGCGGCGGACAGTACGAGCGGCGAGAGGACCGTCGGCCAGGGCGCGGCCCGCAGGACGCGCAGCAGCAGCGGGGAGAGGAGGACGAACCAGAGGTAGGCGCGGATGTACCAGAGGGGCACGGCCAGGTCGACGGCCCAGCCGTCGGTGATCAGCCCGTGGACGCCGGGGAGGTTCTCGCCGTACGGCGGGTCGCTGAGCGGGAGGATCCAGAACGTGAGGTGGGTCCACCACCAGCCGGGGTGCCCCTCGTCGTCCGGGCCCCAGCCGGCCAGCAGCATGCCGCTCACGCCGACCGCGCCGAGCAGCCACAGCGGGGGCAGCAGCCGGCGCATCCGGCCCCGGACGACCTCCAGGGCGGGCCGTTTGGCGAGGGAGCGGGCCATGAGGTCGCCGGCGAGGGCGAACATCACGCCCATGGAGGGGAAGACGACGGGCAGCCAGGCCCAGCCCATCAGGTGGTAGAGGACGACCCGGAAGAGGGCGATCGCACGCAGCAGGTCGAAGTAGCGGTCGCGGCCGCCGCTGGGCGCGGGCGCCGGGGCGGTGACGTCGGCCGCCTGGGTGGTGGTCATGCCGCGCTCCTCTCCCCCACCGCGGTCTCGCCGGGAGGCGCCGCCACCTGTCCCTTGCGGCGCAGCTTCTGCCAGCGCAGCCGGCCGCCGGTGAGGGCGGTGATCCAGGACTGCAGCAGGACGACGTACATCAGCTGGCGGTAGAGGATCTGCTGGAGCGGGAGGGAGATGAGCGGGGTGAGTTTCTCGCGGTCGAGGACGAAGGCGTACGCCGCACAGCCCGCCTGCACGGCGAGGACCCCGAACCAGGCCGCGATGGTCCCGGCCGTCGGCCCGAACAGCAGCCCGTAGACGAGGAACAGGTCGATGAGGGGGGCGAGGAGCGGGGCGAGCACCATGAAGAGGGAGACGAGCGGAAGTCCGACGCGGCCGAACCGCCCGGAGGGCCCCCGCTCGACGACGGCCCGGCGGTGTTTCCAGATGGCCTGCATGGTGCCGTAGCACCAGCGGTAGCGCTGGGACCACAGCTGCTGCACGGACTCGGGGGCCTCGGTCCAGGCGCGGGCCTTCTCGGCGTAGACGACCTTCCAGCCGTCGCGGTGGATGGCCATGGTGATGTCGGTGTCCTCGGCGAGGGTGTCGTCGCTCATGCCGCCGACCCGGTTGAGGGCGCTGCGGCGGAACGCCCCGACGGCGCCCGGGATGGTGGGCATGCAGCGCAGGACGTCGTACATCCGGCGGTCGAGGTTGAAGCCCATCACGTACTCGATGTGCTGCCAGGCGCCGATGAGGGTGTCCTTGTTGCCGACCTTGGCGTTGCCGGCGACGGCGCCGACGGTCGGGTCGGCGAAGGGCTGGACGAGTTCGCGGACGGTGGCCGGCTCGAAGACGGTGTCGCCGTCCATCATCACGATCAGGTCGTGCCTGGCGTTGGCGATACCCCGGTTGAGGGCGGCGGGCTTGCCCGCGTTGAGCTGCCGTACGACGCGTACGCCGGGCAGGGCGAGGTTCTCGACGATGCGGGCGGTGCCGTCGCTCGAGCCGTCGTCGACGACGACGACCTCGATCGGGTGCTCGCTCCTCATCAGCGAACGGACCGTGTTCTCGATGCACTTGGCCTCGTTGTACGCGGGCACCAGCACCGACACCGGTTCGGTGACCGGCGCGTCCGGACCCCAGCGAAACCCCTGACGGCGGGTACGGCGGGTGTGGATCGCGGACAGCAGCAGCATCAGGCCGAAGCGGGCGAGGACGAGGAAGCCGATGACGGCGAGGCCGACGACGAGGACGCCGGTGAGGTCGTCGGCCGCCGTCACCAGGAACACCCAGGCCCTGCCCTTCCACAGGTCCAGGCCGGTGACGGGGGTGTGCGCGCTGGGCGCCTGGAGGGCCTCGGTGAGGTTCTGGAAGCGGTACCCCTTCTTCTGCAGGTCGGGGAGGTAGGTGTCGAGGGCCCGGACGGTCTGGCCGCGGTCGCCGCCGGAGTCGTGCATCAGGACGATCGCGCCCTCGCCGGCCTTCGGGGTGGCGTTGCGGATGATCCGGCCCACGCCCGGCCTGCGCCAGTCCTCGCTGTCGGCGGTCGTGAGGACGGTGAGGTAGCCGCGCGAGCCGACGTACCGGGTGACCGGCCAGGACGCGTTGTCGAGGGCGTCAGCGGAGGAGGAGTACGGCGGCCGGAACAGCGAGGTGCGGATACCGGCCGCGCCCTCCAGGGCGAGCTGGTTCTGGGTGAGTTCCCAGTCGATGCGTTTCTTCGACTGGTAGGAGAGGTCGGGGTGGTTGAAGGTGTGCAGGCCGATCTCGTGGCCCTCGTCCACCATCCGCTTCACGAGGTCCGGGTAGCGGGAGGCCATGGTGCCGGTGATGAAGAAGACGGCGTGCGCCCGGTGCTTCTTCAGGACGTCGAGGACCTCGGGGGTCCACTTCGGGTCGGGGCCGTCGTCGAAGGTGAGGACGATCCGGTGGTCCGGCACGTCCAGGCTCTTCACCCGGTCGGCCGGGCCGCCCCGGTCGCCCCGGGTGTCCACGACCGGCCCGCCGTCGAGGATCTTCTGCGGCACCTGGTCGGCGGGGGCCTCGGGGCGGATCCGGTGGTCGGCGAGGATCTCGCTGTGCACATAGCCGCGCAGCATCAGCATCGCCATCATCGCCAGCAGGATGGCGAGCGGGAGCAGTCGGCGCATCCGCAGCGGAGGCATCAGCCGCCGACGCGCGGCGGCGGGGGCGGGGGCGGAAGGGGCTGTCCCGTGGCCGGGTGGTCCGTCGGGCGCTCCGCGGGCCACCCGGCCACGGGACAGCCCGACGACGCGTCGGGGGAAACGATGGTGGGTGCGTAAGGACATGAGAGGTCGTTCTCCGGGGACGGGAAAGGGACGACGGGAGGGAGGCGGAGGGAGGACGGAGGCGAAGGGAGGACAAGAGGCGGAGGGGCGACGGGAGGCGGACAGAGGAACGCCGAGCGCGGGAAACCAACGGGTCGGCCCGCGGCCGGTCACACTCCCGGTCCCGCGGTGACGGCGGCAGGCACCTGGAATCTGCCGTGTCCAGGGGCCCTCGCTCACGCCCCCGGGGCCGCCGGGGACGGGGAGGACTCGGGTGAGGGGCTTGCGGCCGGGGAGGACTCCGAGGGCTGGGGGCCGGAGGAGCCACCGCCCACGACCGGGCTGCTGGGGCCCGGGTCGGAGGGGGAGCCGCTGGGTGACGTACTGGTGCGGGGGCTGCCGCTCGCCGAGGGGCGGGCCGCCGCCGAGCCGGTCGGTGCGGCGGCGCTGCCCGAGGCGCTGGGGCCGCCGCTCGCGCCCGTTCGGGACGGTGCGCCGGCCGAGGCGGAGACGCCGGGGCCGCGGGGCGCCGCGAAGCCCGGGACGCCGGAGGTCGCGTCGGCGGAGGCGCTCGGCGCGCGGGTGGACTCGACCCGGCTCGCCGGCGGATCGTCGTCCGGGCCCGGCACGGGCAGCCAGGGCGCGCCGGCGTTGCCGGACAGCAGGGTGGCGACGATGACGACGGCGTAGGCCCCGCAGGCGAGGGCCACGAGGATGCCGATCCGGCGGAAGGTACGGCTGCGGCGGCCCGACTCGTCGACGAACACGGGGGCGTCGGAGGCCGATGACCGGGCCCCCTTGGCCGCGTGCGGGGTGTCGAGCTGGACGGTCACCTCGTCGGGGTCGTTGCCCTCACCGGAGTCACCGGAGTCACCGGAGTCACCGGGGGGATCGCTCGACCGTTCGTTTTCGGAAAGGGCGTTCGAGGACGACTCCCGCCCGCTTTCCTCCAGAACACCCGATAACGACCGATTACCGGCGGCAGTCGGCACATCCCGAGCCGGAGGGGCTGCTTCCGGCCACTCCGAAGACTCCGGTTGGGCGCCTTCTCGCCATTTCTTCACGTGCGCACTTCCCCCAATGGACCTGTTCAGGGTGCGCCGACGATCCCGAGCGCACGTCGACGAGACCGGGCCCCCACCCGGAATTCGCGCCCCTTTTACCCCACTGCGCTCAGGTCGAAGAATCTAGCGCAGGTGCGGGACCCGTGTTCGCGATGTGCGATTTGTGCACAGACGCCATGTTCATGTCGATGGCTGGAATCCATCCACCGGAGGGCCGCTGAAGCCACCCTTCCACCCCGGCGATCTCGGTCGCGGACCGTCGAAGCGCGTCGAGCCCGGGATGGACCAGCCCCTTTCGCCACACCAGTGACACGGGCGACAAAGGGACCGGGTCGATCAAGGGCCGCGAGACGGTGCCCGTCATGGCCTGAAAACCCACCACAGCAAGGACGGGATTACCCACCTTTGTGGTGATCCGCCGGAACTCCTCCTCCCCCACGGCGAGCGGCGCGGGCGGCGCGAGACGAATCCCGCGCCCCTCGAACAGCCGCTCCGCGAGATCGGTCCACTCGGGCGTACGGGGATTGCCGGCCCCGGCGTACACCGTCTCCCCGGCGAGCGCGTCCAGCGGCACCTCGGCCAGCCCCGCCAGCCGGTGCCCCTCCGGCAGCACGACCGCCATCGGCTCGTACCGCACGAGCCGCTGCTCCAACTGGCCCCGCAGCACCGGGTCCAGCCCGGCGTACCGCCCGAACGACGCGTCGAGCCGCCCCGCGACGATCTCGGCCGCCGCGCCCGTGAGCCCGCTCTCGTAACGGGCCATCAGCTCCAGCTCGGGGGCGAGTTCACGGGCCCTGTGCAGCACGCGCCGCCCGGTGTCCAGGTTCGGCGAGTTCAGGTCGACCAGCAGCGGACGGGCCCGCCCGAACGCGGCGACCAGGTCGTCCTGCGCCTGCAGCACCCGGCGCGCGAACGGCACCAGCCGCTCCCCGTCCGCCGTCAACGTCACCTGCCGGGTGGTCCGGACGAACAGCTCGGCCCCGAGCTCGCGCTCCAGCCGCCGTACGTCCCGGCTGAGCGCCTGCTGGGCGACGTACAGCCGGGCGGCGGCGCGGGTGAAGTGCAACTCCTCCGCGACGGCGAGGAAGGCGCGCAGGAGACGGGGCTCGATGTGGGTCTGGCCAGGTGCGGGCATCCGGCGAACCTACAACGGGAGTGCGTGAATCGGCACCGAGAAGGTGTTGGACCCCCTGATCGCCGACGGGAGACGGTTTCCTCCATGCCGGACAGCCCGCAACGCCTCTTCACGGTCACCGCCGACACCGTCGTGATCGCCGACCTCGCCCCTCGCCGCGCCGAGCCCCGCGTCGTGATCGCCGACCTCGCCCCTCGCCGCGCCGAGCCCCGCGACCACAAGCACGACCACCCCTACCGCCGTCTCCTCTCCCTCCCCGGCGCCCGCGCCTTCACCGCCGGGAACCTCCTCGCCCGGCTGCCCATGGGCATGTTCAGTGTGAGCGCGGTCGTGATGATCGCCGGGGCGCACGGCTCGTACGCCCTCGCCGGGGCCGTCACCGCGACCGGCCTCGCGGCCACCGCGCTCCTCGCACCCTGGATCGCCCGGCTGGTCGACCGGCACGGACAGGCCCGGGTCGCGGTCCCGGCGACGCTGTTCGCGGCACTCGGGAGCCTCGCGCTGCTGCTCTGCGTCCGCTACGACGCCCCGGACTGGACCCTGTTCGCCGCGTACGCCGCCACCGCGACGACCCCCAACACCGGCGGGATGTCCCGCGCCCGCTGGAACCACCTCCTCGACGGCGACCCGGCCGCCCTGCACACCGCGAACTCCTTCGAACAGGCCGTCGACGAGCTGTGCTTCCTGCTGGGCCCGGTGGCCGCGACCTTCCTGTGCGGCACCTTCTTCCCGGAGGCGGGCACCCTGGTCGGCGTGGTGCTGCTGGTGACGGGCATCCTGACGTTCGCCGCCCAGCGCGCGACGGAACCGCCCCCGCACCCTCGCCCGAAGGCCGGATCGCCCCTGCGCACGCCAGGCCTCCTGCCACTGCTCGCCGTCTGCCTCGCCCTCGGATCGGTGTTCGGGGCGACGGAGGTGGTGACGATCGCGTTCGCCGACGAGCGCGGACACCGTACGGCGGCGGGGATCGTCCTCGCTCTCCAGGCAGCCGGCTCCTGCGCGGCCGGTCTGGTGTACGGGGCGATACGCCCGTCCGGTCCCGCCTCCCGGCGGCACCCCTGGTGCGTGGCCGCGATGGCCGCGCTCCTCACTTTCCCACTGCTCGCGGCGACCGGGCCCGGCTCGCTCCCGCTGCTGGCCGCGGCGCTGCTCCTCTCGGGAACGGCGACCGCCCCCACGATGGTCACCACCATGGCCCTGATCCAGGAACGCACCCCCGTGGCCCGCCTCAACGAGGGCATGACCCTCGCTGTGACCGGCCTCCTGGGCGGGATCGCATGCGGCAGCGCGACGGGCGGCTGGGCAGCCGAACACGCCTCCCCCGCGACGGGCTTCACGATCCCGCTCGGCGCGGCGGCCCTGGCCCTGCTCGTCTCCCTCACCGCCGCGCGGTCGCGGTCCCGGCACTGAAACCGCGGGAGCGCGGCTCCCGTTCACGAGGAACGGGAGCCGCGCTCCACTCGTGTCGCAGCGTCAGCATGCTGCACACGTACTACGTGCTCGCGGGGGCTACGCCCGTCCTCGTACACAACTGTCTCGAGGACAACATCTCGAAGGCCATGGACGGCCTCAGCGACCACGTCACCAGCGCCGTGCCGACCGATGCCAACGGCTCTGTGATCGGTCCGGAGTTCAGGAGCGGCAATGACGCGGCTCAGCGTCGCGCCAACGGCATGCTTCAGCGGGCCACCGGCCGTAGGGCCCAGTGGGACGCCGCGGCACACGCCGAGCCGAAGGTCGCCCTCTGGATGAATGACAATGACGTCAGCTTCGCGAATATCGTCATCAACAACTCCTACGTGTGCGGTGGTGCGGGAGGGTAGGGCTGCGTGAATGTCCTTCCGCATATTCTCGAAAGTGGACGGTCGGTGAACGTCTGGTACCGAGACCTGCAAGGAGTCTTGCAGAATACCGGGCTGATTCACGGCAGGGCCCCCAGAAGAAGCCCATAAATGACCGCTCGGTCCGAACTGTCCGCGCGATAGGATGGCGCCCACATCGGAGAAGGGAAAATGATCACCGTGGCGGTTCGATGTGGAGCGCTCAGCGAGGCTGACCGGGCTCAATGGTCTGTGAGTCCGTTCGGGGCAATAGGTCCTCTTCGCTTCGGGATGACCCGTGACGAGGTGGAAGAGGCTCTGCGAGGGGTCGCAGTGAGGGCTTTCGGGACAGGCGGTACCACTGGATCGAGCGGTGGGCTCGTGTTTGACGTCCCGGATGCGGCACCTATGGTTCCGTCCTCGGTGGTATCGACGTATTACGACCTATCCGATGTGTTGGCCTGTGTCGCGATCGATGCACGCAATGGGCCGCAGGTAATTCTGGACGGGATTCGGTTGGCTGGGCGTGTGCCGTCCGAACTGGAAGACCAGTTCATTGACTATCTGGAAGCACGCGACCGGATGGTGACCTATAATCAGCACGGCGATTTCTCCTCCGCTGCGGTGGGTGTTATTGTGCGGGCCCAGCGCGTGGATGATGTGGTGCTGAGCCGCCCGGTTTTCGTTTCGAGTGAATGGGCCGATCGCTGCGGAGACGTTTCGGAAGGTCCCGTCCCGCAAAGCGAATGGCAAGTTCGTTAGCCCAGGTGAATGATGGGCCTCGCGCGGCACATGCCGGGCGAGGCCCATCGCGCTTCCGTCTGGCTCGGGTTGCACTCGGACGGCGGTGGCAGCTGTAACAGATTCACGCCGGACACCAGGGTTCTGATGGCTGACGGCTCCGTCAAGGCGATCAAGGACGTCAAGGCGGGACTGCAGCACGGACAGTGACGCCGACGTGGGCGTGGCCGAGGGGTTCCTTGATCACGGCGAGTTCTACGCCCTGTTCCAACTGTGAGGCCAGGGCGAACGACTGCCCGGGCATCCAACTGTGGGAGACGGAAAGGGAGTCGTGGTATCGCGTCGGCCGAGAGGGAAGTGCCATGAAGCTGTGGGATCAGAAGGTCGAACCGTATGCCGATCGTCTGGAGGCGGCACAGGGTGCCGTACTATGCGATCTCGCACTGGACGTGGTCGAGGCGACCCTCCCGTTGTTCGATCCGCCGTTCAGCGAGTTCTTTCCGGAGGAACACGCCACGTTGATCCAGTCCGCCATCGACGTCCGCCGGAGCTCTTCGGCGGACTGGTGGCGCGACGGCGACTTCGCGGAGGGGTTTCGCGCGCAGTACGACGCACTCCCCCAGGTGCCCGTCAGGCCGGCGGTCGGTCCGTTCCTCACCGGGCTGGTGCGGTTGTTCGAAGCTCTTCCCGAAGCTGTGACCGCCGACGACACGCTCGAGATCCTTTCCTCCTGTTACGAGGCCGTCCTGATGTCGCACCTCACCGGTCGGGTGACACTCTGGGACGAGGAGAACAGCGAACGCTGCCGGGAAGCCGTGGAGCAGCAGATCCGCATCATCGAGGACCGGGTGCCGCCCGCGCCTGCCGCTTCCTGAACCGGCCGATCGCCTGTCTGAAGGAGTCCGAGAAGGCGACCGCGGCTGCCTCGATGAGCGTCATCATCGAGTTCTTCGTGGCACCAAGTCATGAAGCCGCGGCTGCCGTCGTGAACGGCGGCCCCTGCGGGGTCTTCGCGTCACTGTCGTCCGGCAACTTCGACGTCGAGGAGGCGCTGATCGAGTGGGAGACCATCTTCACCGGTCGAAGCCACGACGAGCTCGTCGCCGCGGGCGAACACGAAGCCGTCGCCGATCCTGGCGGGGGAGGGCCGGTGGTCCTGGTCGTTTCTCGCCCCCTTCAGAACGCCCTTGCCGTGGCCGGCCCATCCCGGCTCATCGACGTCTGCCGGCTGTGGGTCCAGACGCGGGCCGCAGACGGAGAGGTATTGGACAACGAGATCGTCGCGCAACTCCTGAGGGACCTGGCCCGGCTGGCTCACGACATCGGCCGTCGGGGCCACCGTCTGTACTGCTGGCTGGCGTAGAGAAGTGGTCGGCCATGGGTGCCTTTCAGGGGCGGTTGATGCTCGCGCGTATACCGGCCAGGAGGTGGTGGAGGGCGGCGGGGGTGGTGGTGAGGATCGTTGCGGGGGTGTCGCTTTCGCGGAGGTGGAGGGTGGTGGGGGTGCCGGCGAGTTCGAGGCAATTGTTGCCGTCACCGCTGCCGGAGAAGGAGGACTTCTGCCAGTTGCCGGGGGTCGTCATGGCGGCGCCTCTCACAGTTCCTTCGCCAACCTGTGGATGAAGTCACGCGATTGGTCGGGGTCGAGTGATGCGGACTCCACCATATGGAAGAGCGTTCGAAAGGCGCCGAGTTGTGCCTCGGAGTCAATGAACCCCGCTCCCTGAGGTCCGTCACGTAGAGCCGTGTCCAGCTTCGGTACCACTCCACCCACGTACATCATCGCGTTCGTGGCGCCACCGAATTCGTCCAGGTCGAAGGGGACGACGCGCACGGTGATGTGCTCCTCCGCGGAGAACTCGAGGATGCGGCCGAGCTGAGCCCGCATGGCGGCCCGGTCGCCGACCCGGATGCGCAGGGCGGCCTCGTGGATCACAGCTGTGTAGGGGGCGGGCGCCGAGCCCGTGATGATCGCCTTGCGTGCCATCCGGTGCCGGACCCGCAACTCCAGGTCGGCATGCGGCAGTTTGGGCACACGGTACGAGAAGACGGCCCGGGCGTAGTCCTCCGTCTGGAAAAGCCCAGGGACATGCAGGAACTCGACATCGAGCCGGTATGTGCCGTGGTGTTCCAACTCTGCAAGGTCCAGGAACGACGCAGGCAACAGGCCCTGGTACTCCTCCCACCAGCCCCGGGTGCGATCGGTCGCCATGGCCACCAGAGCCTCGACCAACTCGGTGTCCGTGCACGAGTAATGGGCCGCGAGCTGTCGTACGCGCGTCTCGCTGACGCCTGCCGTGCCGAACTCGATCTGGCTCATCTGTGCCGAGTCCGTGCCAAGCAGCGCGGCGGCCTCGCGCCCTTTGAGCCCAGCGGCTTCACGCAGTTTTCGCAGCTCAGCGCCCAAGCGTTGCTGACGTGCAGTCACCTGCTTTCTGCGGGCCACGACTTCCCTCCTTGAACTCGTTCGGGTAGCAGACTACGGGAGCGACTTGCGTGGTCCCAAAATATGGCCCTACTGTCGGTGATGCGAGCATCACGCAACGGAAGCGCACCGCCCCGTCCTGCCATGACGGCTGCGGCACTGCCACCGCCCCCTCACCCCTTCAGCCGAACGGAGCTGCCCCATGCCCGAAACCGCCCCCGCTCCCGACTCCTGGGAGTACTCCCTGTACATCCCCACCGATCCCAGAGCGGTCACGGTCTCGCGTCGCACCCTTCGGGTGATCCTCACCCTCCACGGCCT
>NZ_JBLRVZ010000034.1:71139-153644 GCF_048159505.1 Streptomyces sp. T028 | reverse complement strand
GGGGTGACCGTCTCTCCGGGGGCTGCCGCCCCCGGGCCCCCGCTTCGGCCCTGAACGGGCCTCGTCCTCAAACGCCGGACGGGCTATTTTACCGGCCTGCGCTGAAAAGGTGCCGTCCCCGGCGGGTGGGTGGGGGATCGGGACGGCACGCGCTCGGCCCCAGACGCCGGACGGGCTGATTTTTAGCCTGCGCTTACGGGCGGACCGTGAGTTTCGTCGTCGGGTCCACGCACCACTCCAGCACCGACGGCCAGGCGCCGTAGCCCGCGTCCAGGTCCAGGTGGGCTGCTCCGGGGAGGATGGTGGCGGTGAGGCCCAGGGGTGTGCCGTAGGCCTGTTGGGCGCCCTCGGGGAGGTAGGGGTCGTTGTCGCCGGCGACCAGGTGGGTGGGGGTGGGGAGGTGCAGGCCGGCCAGGGGTGGGGGTGCGAACTCCGCGATCTCCGGGTGGCGTTGGACCACGGAGGGGGAGGGTGGGGCAACCAGGAGGACGCGGTCCGGGTGGGTCACGCCGGGAAGGGCGCGGGCGGCGGCGTGGAGCCAGAGGACGGCGGAGAGGCTGTGGGCCACCACGACCCGTTCGGAGGTGGTGGCGGTGTCGAAGTCGGCCAGGAAGCCCTCCAGTTGGGTCAGCCAGGTCTCCAGGGACGGGGTGTCCGGGTCGGGGAGTTGCGGGTACGTGACGGGGTGACCGAGGGCGGTGAGGCGGTCGGCCAGCCAGTGCTGCCAGTGGGCCTCGGGGCGGTGGTTCTGCCAGCCGTGCAGGATGAGGACGGAGGGCGAGGGTGAGGGTGAGGGTGAGGGTGTGGTGGGCATGTTTCGATCATTCCCTCCCCCCATCAGGCAGGTCCAGTTAATCTTCTGCGGTGGAACCGTTAAGCACCGCCTTCACTTTCGATCTGCGCCGCCTCACCGTCCTGCGCGAACTCCAGCGCCGCGGCAGCCTCGCCCGCACCGCCCAGGCCCTGCACCTCACCCCCTCGGCGATCTCCCAGCAGCTCGCCACCCTCGCCCGCGAGCTCGGCGTCCCCCTCACCGAACGCGACGGCCGCGGCGTACGGCTCACCGGTCAGGCCCGGGTCCTGCTCGCCCACGCCGACGTCATCGCCGCCCAGCTGGAGCGGGCCCGCGCCGATCTCGCGGCGTACACCGACGGCGGCCGGGGCACGGTGACCGTCGGCTGTTTCTCCAGCGGCATCCTGGGGCTGCTGCCCGCCGCGCTGCGGGGCCTGCGCGAGCGGCTGTCGCAGCTGCGCGTCGACGTCGTCGAGGCCGAGCCGCCGGATCTGTTCACCGCGCTCGACGCGGGGCAGGTCGATGTCGCCGTGGCCGTCGACTTCGCCGCCGCTCCCCCGCACACCGACCCCCGCTACAGCCGCGAGGACCTCCTCACCGACGTCCTCGACATCGCCCTCCCGCCCGGCCATCCCCTCGCGGAACGCGCCGAGGTGCCCCTGCGGGAGCTGGCCAGGGATGTGTGGATCGTCGGCGATGCGGCGAGCTGCTGCGGTGCGGTGACCCGTTCGGTGTGCGCGGCGGCCGGGTTCACCCCCGACATCCGGCACGCCGTCGGTGACTGGGCCGCGCTGGCCGCCCTGGTCGAGGCGGGGGCGGGGGTGGCGCTCGTGCCCCGGCTGGTGCGCTCGGTCCATGTCCGGCGCTCCCTCGCGCTCCGCCCCGCCGAGGGCGAGACCCCGTCGCGGAACGTCTTCCTCGCCGTACGGGCCGGGGCGGAGGGGGATCCGGTGCTGGGGGCCGTACGAGATGAGTTGCGTGCGGCGGCGGCAGCTGTCGTACACCGCCCGGCCCTCAGGTGATCAGGTGATCAGGTGATCAGGTGATCAGGTGACGATCGCGCTGACGACCAGGGCCAGCCAGACCACACACACCGCCGCCGCCCGGAGCTGGACGATCCCGGCGAGGATCCCGCGCAGCCGCCCGCCCGCCGGAAGGGCGCGCAGGGCCCAGGTGAGCAGCAGCGACGCCCCGGCCCCGTACGCGAGGAGGAAGAAGGGGCGGGCGCCGGGGTAGTCGGGGTCCCAGGGATCGTGTGCCTGGTTCTCCAGGTGGAGGAGCATGGCGAGGGCGTACCAGAGGCATGCGCTGCCGCCCGTGAGCACGGTCTCCGTCGCGGCGGACGGCATCGGTCCGCGCCGCACCCAGTCGCGGTACGTCGTCTCCGCCCCGGTGAACCTCATGCGCCCGTACCCGCCAGGAAGCCCGCCACCCGGCGCTCCAGCGCTTCCCTCCGCTCGGGCCACTCGTCCGCCGTGATCGCGAACATCGCGGAGTCGCGCAGGCGGCCCTCCTCGCCCGGGGCCCGTGAGATCGACCAGTTGCGCAGGACTCCCTCGAAGCGGGCGCCCACGCTCGCAATGGCCGCGCGGGAGCGGTCGTTGCGGGCGTCCGTCTTCAGGTCCACGCGGGAGACGCCCCAGTCGTCGAAGGCGTGGCGGAACAGCAGCAGCTTGGCCTCCGCGTTGACGCCCGTGCCCTGGGCGGAGGCCGCCAGCCAGGTGAAGCCGATCTCGACGGCGTCCAGTCGGCCGTCGCCCCGCCAGTCCCGCGGCTCGCAGTAGCCGGTGACGCCGACCGCGCGGCCGGAGACGAGGGACACCTGGGCGTAGGGCACGACCAGGCCGGCCGCCGCGGCGTCGAGCTTGGCGTCGATGTAGGCGGCGACCCCGTCGCCCCGCGGGACCTCGGTGAAGCCGTACGTCTCCCGGTTCTCCGCCGCCGCCACCGCCAACCCGGCCGCGTGCCGGTGCTCCAACGGCTCCAGACGCACCAACGAGCCTTCCAGTACGTCCCGTACCAGGCCCTTCGACGTGAAACTCACCCGCAGATCTCCCCCTTCAACCGCGCGAACGCCTCATGGAAACCCGGGAAAGTCTTGCGGACGCAGCCCGGGTCGTCGAACGAGATTCCGGGGGTGCGCAGACCGGTCACCGCGAAGGACATGACGATGCGGTGGTCGCCGTACGTCTTGATCTCCGCGCCGCTCGGCACACCCGGCCGGATCTCGATCCAGTCCTCGCCCGTCGCCACGTCCACGCCCAGCCGGCGCAGGTTCTCCGCGCAGGCGTCGAGACGGTCGCACTCCTTCACACGGGTGTTCGCGACGTCCTCGATGCGCACCGGGCCCGAGGCGAAGGGCGCGATCGCGGCAAGGGTCGGCATGGTGTCGGAGATGTCCCGCATGTTGACGGTGACGCCGTGGAGTTCGCCGGTGCCCTTGACGGTGGTGCGGTCCGCGCCGATCTCCACCAGCGCGCCCATCCTGCGCAGCACCTCCACGAAGCCCAGGTCGCCCTGGAGCGCGCCCTCGCCGAGGCCTGCCACGGTGACCTCGCCGCCGGTGAGCGCGGCCGCCGCGAAGAAGTAGCTGGAGGTGGAGGCGTCGGGTTCGATCGGGTACGTGGTGGCACGGTAGCCGCCCGGCGGGACGACGTACGTGTCGCCCTCCCGGCCGACCTCCACGCCGAACGACCGCATCATCGCGATCGTGATCTCCACATACGGCACGGAGACCAGGTCGGTGACGGTGATGCGCAGGCCGGTGCGGGTGAGCGGGCCGAGCAGGAGGAGGGCGGTCAGGTACTGGGAGGACTGGCCCGCGTCCAGCACCACCTCGCCGCCCTCGACGCCGTGCGCGGTGACGGTGAGCGGATGGTGGCCCTCCGCCTCCTCGTGCCGCAGGTCCACACCGAGGTCACGCAGGGCGCGGGTGAGCGGGAGCAGGGGGCGGCGGCGCATCTGGGGCGAGGCGTCGAAGCGGTAGGTGCCGTGGCCGACGGCGGCGAGGGTGGGCAGGAAGCGGGCGGTCGTCGCGCCGTCCCGGCAGTAGACGTCGGCCTCGGTGACGGCGGGGCCCTGGGGGCGGCCGTCGACCTGCCAGCTGTCCGGGGTGCGGCCGACGCGGTAGCCGAGCCGGGCCAGTCCTTCGGCGAAGCCCTCCGTGTCGTCCGAACGCAGGGGCCGCTGCAGGGTGGTGACACCGTCGGCGGCGGCCGCGAGGAACAGGGCACGGGCGGTGATGGACTTGGAACCGGGAATGTCGACGAGGGCCATGCCCTCATGATCCCGTGCGCGACCCCTCGGACGGGAGCAAGTCCACGAGATGGACCGACGAGGGGGCGGGCGCCGGTGACTTTTCCACGGCCTCTACGGCCTCTGCCCGAACTGCCCCCGCCCGCCCCGGTGCCAGTGACGTCAGCGCCACCCCGCCCACCAGCAGGGCCGCCGCGCACCAGCGCAGGCCGCTCACCGGCTCGCCGAGGAACAGGGCCGCCGCCGACATGCCGAAGACGGGGACCAGGAGGGAGAAGGGGGCGACGGTGGACGCGGGGTGGCGGCGCAGGAGCCGGCCCCAGGCGCCGAAGCCGAAGACCGTCGTGACCCAGGCGACGTAGACGACCGTGCCGGCGCCCTGCCAGTCGAGGGCGCGCAGGGCGTCGTAGTCCCGGCTCGGGCCCTCCGTCAGCAGGGAGAGGGCGAGCAGGGGCAGGACCGGGACCGTGCTCACCCAGACCATGAAGTTCAGGGAGTCCGGCGGGGAGGCCTTGCGGGTGAGGACGTTGGAGGCGCCCCAGCAGGCCGCCGCCGCGACGCACAGGGCGAAGGCGCCGAGCGGGCCGGAGGAGCCCTCGTCCACGGCCGCGACCCCGATCCCGGCGAGGGCGATCAGCATGCCCAGCACCCGCGCCCGGGAGGGCCGTTCGCCGAGCACGGCGAAGGCGATGACCGCCGTGAACACCGCCTGGATCTGCAGGACCAGGGAGGACAGTCCGGCCGGCATGCCCGTGTCCATCGAGACGAAGAGCAGTCCGAACTTCGCCACGCCCAGCACCAGCCCCACCGCCACGATCCACTTCCACGCCACCTTCGGCCGACCCACGAAGAAGACCGCGGGCACGGCCGCCACCAGGAACCGCAGGGCGGAGAAGAGCAGGGGCGGGAAGTGGCCGAGGCCGATCTCGATGACGGTGAAGTTGACGCCCCAGACGGCGGCGACGAGGACGGCGAGGGTGAGGTGGGCTGGTCGCATGCGTCGAGGATCACCCACCCCGATCGTGAAGCACCAGCGATGATTGCTGCATGGTCGGATGAAGCAACGCTACCGATTGGATCTCCGGTGCTCGATCTCCAGCGCCTGCGCGCCCTGCACGCCGTCTCCGTCCACGGCACCGTCGGCGCCGCGGCCGCCGCGCTCGGCTACACCCCCTCCGCCGTCTCCCAGCAGATCGCCAAGCTGGAACGGGAGACGAGGACGGTTCTCCTCGAACGGGAGGGACGGGGCATCCGCCTCACCGACGAGGCACTTCAACTCGCCGCCATCGCCAAGGAGTTGCTGGCGATCGTCGAGCGGGCCGAGACCGAGCTGGAGGAGCGGCGCGGGGTGCCGGCCGGACGGCTGGACATCGCCGCGTTCCCGTCGGCGGCGCGTGGCCTGCTGCCCTCCGTCCTCGCCGAGCTCGCCCGCGCCCACCCCGCCCTGGACGCCCGGCTCTGCGAGGTCGACCCGCATCTGTCGGTTGACCTGGTCGCGAAGGGGGCGGTGGACCTCGCGGTCGCGCACGACTGGGACATCGCCCCGCTGCCCGCCCCCGCGGGCGTCGAGCAGGCGGTGATCGGGGACGACCTGTGCGATCTGCTGGTCCCCGAGGGTCATCCCCTCGCGGGGCGTACGGCCGTACGGCGGGAGGAGCTGGGCGGCGAGCGGTGGATCTGCCAGCCGCCCGGCCGCGTCTGCCACGACTGGCTGGTACGCACCCTGCGCACGGCCGGCCACGAGCCGGACGTCGTCCACACGGCCGAGGAGAACCCGACCCTGGTCGCCCTGGTCGCCGCCGGCCTCGGCGTCGCCCTCATCCCCCGGCTGGGCCGGGGGCCCCTGCCGGCGGGGGTCGTGGAGGTCCCGCTCGACCCCATGCCCGTACGCAGGCTGTACGCGCTGTGGCGCACGGGGGCGGCCCGGCGACCGGCGATCGGGGAGGCGGTGCGGGTGTTGCGGGAGCGGTGGCCGCACTCCTCATAGGCGATAGTAGCCATGGATACAATATCCATGTACGGTATCAAGCATGCCTACGACACCAGTGCTCGACTCGTTCCTCCACCACGAGGAGCCCGGCGGGGAGACCGGCGAGGAGGCCGGCGGGGAGGCGGGCTCCGAACCCGGCGCGACCGCCTTCGTGTTCCTCCACGGCAACCCCTCCTCCTCGCACACCTGGCGCCATGTCCTCCCCGGCATCGGCGCGGGCCGCCTCCTCGCGCCCGACCTCATCGGCATGGGCCGCTCCGGCAAGCCCGACCTCGCCCACCGCTTCGACGACCACGCCCGCTACCTCGACGCCTGGTTCGACGCTCTCGGCCTGGACCGGGTGGTGCTGGTCGGTCACGACTGGGGCGGCGCCCTCGCCTTCGACTGGGCCGCGCGGCACCCGGAGCGGGTGCGCGGCCTCGCCTTCTTCGAGACCTTCGTCAAGCCGCTCGCCCGGGAGGAGCTGACGCCGCAGGCCCGGGCGCGCGCGGAGACCATCCGGTCGGAGGCCGGCGAGGCGATGCTCGACGAGAACCTCTTCGTACGGCAGGCCTACTCCGGCGGCGTCCTCACCCCGGTCTCCCCCGCCGATCTGGCCGCCTACCTCGCGCCGTACCCCACCCGGGAGAGCCGCCGCCCGCTGCTGTCCTGGGCCCGGCAGATACCGCTCGACGGCGAACCGGCCGAACTGGTCGCCCGCATCGAGGCGTACGACGCCTGGCTCGCGAAGAGCGAGGACGTACCGAAGCTGCTGCTGACCTTCGAGGGCTCGCCCACGCTGCTCGTCGGGCCGGAGACAGCCGACTGGTGCGCCCGGAACATCGCCGCCCTGGAGACGGTGGCGTGCGGCCCCGCCGGGCACCACGCGACGGAGGACCGTCCGGCCGAGATCGCGGCGGCGGTGTCCGCGTGGGCGGACCGGCATGGCCTGCGGGGCGCGTGACGGCCGAACGGGCCGCCCCAGAGCACACCAAGGCGCACCAAAGGTGCCCTCCTGCGCTCCCGCCCCGGCTTCCGGAAATCTGTGCGGCAGCGGGAACCCGTATCCCTCCCCGCTCGTCCAAGCCGCAGCCGCCGGAAGAGTCTCCTCGGTGCGGTGTCGGCCCTCGCCGCTGGCTGCGATCGCTGACCCACCCTCTCCGCCGCACCGCGGCCGGCGGCCATGCCGTCATCGGCGCGCCCCCTCCAATACGCCGATGACGGCCCCACCACGGGTAGCGTGCGCACATGCCCTCCCGACGTTCCGTCCTCGCCGCCGGCGCGGGCGTCACCGCGGCGCTCGCCGTCGGCGGCAGAGGTACGGCCCAGGCGGACCCCGGCCGCCCCTCCGCATCCGCCCTGCTGTCCCGGATGACCCTGGAGGAGAAGGTCGGCCAGCTGTTCGTGGCCCGGGTGTACGGCCACTCGGCGACCGCGCCCGACCAGGCCGACGTCGACGCCAACCTGAAGGAACTCGGCGTCCGCACCGCCGCCGAACTGGTCGCGAAGTACCGCGTGGGCGGGATCATCTACTTCACCTGGGCGCACAACACCCGCGACCCCCGGCAGATCGCCGAGCTCTCCGCCGGCATCCAGCGCGCCGCGCTCCGGCAGCCGCGCGGTGTGCCCGTGCTGATCTCCACCGACCAGGAGCACGGCATCGTCTGCCGGATCGGCAGACCGGCCACCCTCTTCCCCGGCGCGATGGCCCTCGGGGCGATGGCGCTCGGTGCAGGCGGCTCCACGGCCGACGCCCGCACCCTCGCCCGTATCGCGGGCCGCGAACTGCGCGCCATGGGCGTACGGCAGAACTACTCCCCCGTGGCCGACGTGAACGTGAACCCGGCCAACCCCGTCATCGGCGTCCGCTCCTTCGGCGCCGACCCGGAGGCGGTGGCCGCACTGGTCGCCGAGGAGGTCAGGGGGTATCAGGACGCCGGGGTCGCGGCCACCGCCAAGCACTTCCCGGGGCACGGGGACACCGCCGTCGACAGCCACACCGGCTTCCCGGTCATCACCCACACCCGCGAGGTCTGGGAACGGCTGGACGCGGTCCCCTTCCGGGCGGCGATCGCGGCCGGCGTCGACTCGATCATGACCGGGCACCTCCTGGTCCCCGCCCTCGACTCCTCCGGCGACCCGGCCACCCTCTCCCACCCCATCGTCACCGGCCTCCTGCGCGAACGCCTCGGCCACGACGGGGTCGTGGTCACCGACGCCCTCGGCATGATGGGCGTCCGCACCAAGTACGGCGACGACCGCGTCCCCGTGCTCGCCCTCAAGGCGGGCGTCGACCAGCTCCTCGACCCGCCCGACCTCGCCCTCGCCCACGGCGCGGTCCTGAAGGCCGTACAGGACGGGGAACTCACCGAGGAGCGCCTCGACGAGTCCGTGCTGCGGATCCTGCGGCTGAAGGAGAAGCTGGGGCTGCTCGCCGAGCCGTACGCCGACGCCGATCCCGTTCCCGGTGCCGATCCCGTTCCCGACGCCGTCGGCCACATGGTGGGCCGCCCCGAGCATCTGGCCGAGGCCGACCGGATCGCCGTACGGACGACGACCCTGCTGGTCAACGAGGGCCCGCTGCTCCCCCTCTCGCCCGCCGCGCACCCCCGTCTCCTGGTCGTCGGCGCGGACCCGGCCTCGCCGTCCGGCACCACGGGCCCGCCCACCGCCGTCCTGGCCACCGCCCTCACCGCGCTCGGCTTCACGGCGACGGCCCTGTCCACCGGCACGGACCCGTCCGCCGAGACGATCGAGCGGGCGGTGACGGCGGCGTCGGGCGAGGCGGACGCGGTCGTCGTGGCGACCTACAACGTCAGCGCCGCGAGCCCCCAGAGCACCCTCGTCGAACGGCTCGCGGCGACCGGCCGCCCGCTGGTGGCGGTGGCCGTCCGCAACCCGTACGACGTCGCCCACCTCCCGTCCGTACCGGCCTTCCTGGCCGCCTACTCCTGGACCGACGTCGAACTGCGCGCCGCCGCCCGCGTGATCGCGGGCGCGGCACGCCCGCAGGGCAGGCTCCCCGTGCCGGTCCAACGGGCGGACGACCCGGCGCGGGTGCTCTATCCCCTGGGCCACGGCCTGACGTACTGAGCGACCCGCGCCCGCCTGCACGACCTCAGGTCAGGGACGCAGCGTCGGCTCCCGTTCCACGTCCCGGACGTCCAGCTTCGAGTCGAACCTCGCCAGCGGCTCGGCCTCGGCCACCGCTGAGGACGAAACCCCCGCCCAGGACAGGATCCGGGCCGTGGCCAGGGTCTTCTCGTCGGCCGTGAGGCCCGCCACGTTCGCGCCGTGGTTGAGGCCGGGGGCCGTGAAGACGTAGGAGTCCTTGGAGCCCTTGCCGAGGCGGAAGCGTTCCGCGCCCCACGGGTCGTTCTGCCCGTAGACGAAGAGCATGTGGTGGGCGTTGTGCTTCACCCAGGTGTCGACGTCGCGCATCGCCCACGGCTGGAACTTCATGGAGATGTCCCGGGGGACGAAGTTGCGCGGCGGCTGGTAACCGTAGCGGATGTACTTCTTCTCGATGTGCGGGAACTGGATGGTGGGCGCGCCGAGTTGGGTGCCCGCCTGGTAGAAGTACGGGGTGTACGGGGACAGACCCTGGTCCGTGTAGAAGCTGAAGCCGGAGATCGTGTCGACCGACGTCCAGATCTCGTCGTCGGTGGCCGTGGCCGCGTTCGCCGGGATGGTGTCGCAGTCCGACAGCAGGCTGTACTGCCAGAAGCCCCAGACGTAGTCGAGGACGACGGCCTCGTAGGCGCGGTCCAGGCTGCCGACGGTGGTGAAGGTGTAGCCGTTCTCCGCCGCGTAGGCCTCGTACTTCTTCTCCAGCGGCTCGCGCCGCACCAGTGCCTCGCGCTGTACGGCGTTCAGGCGGTCGCGGCACTCCTTGGTGCCGACGGTCGCGAAGAAGCGGTCGTAGGCGGAGTCCTCGTCGTTCACGACGTCGTTGGGGGCGACGTAGGCCACCACGCCGTCCATGTCGCGCGGGTAGAAGCGCTCGTAGTACGTCGCCGTCATGCCGCCCTTCGAACCGCCGGTGGAGATCCAGTTCTTGGGGTAGAGCGGCTTGAGGGCCTTGAAGATGCGGTGCTGGTCGCTCGCCGCCTGCCAGATGTCCAGCTTGGACCAGTCGGCCGGGTCGGGGCGGGACGGCGTGAAGAAGCGGTACTCCATGGAGACCTGGTTGCCGTCGACGATCTGGGTCGGCTCGCGGCGGCTGGGGGTGGTGGAGACGTTGTAGCCACCGGTGTAGAAGACCGTGGGCCGGCTGACGTCCTTGTGCAGCACGGTGATGCGCTGCTGGAAGGTGCCGGCGGACGGGTGCCGGTGGTCGACCGGCTGGGTGTAGTTCAGGACGAAGTAGCGGTAGCCCGGGTACGGCTTCTCCTGGATCAGGCTCATGCCCGGGATGGAGAGGAGCTGGTCCTTGATGTCCGTGCTGCCGGGCTCCGGCTCGGCGGTGGCGGCGGTGGCCGCGCCCGCCGTGCTCAGCGTGCCTATGAGCACGGTGAGCGCCAGCAGCCATCTGAGCGCCTTGCGCATGCGCGTGCACCCTCCCTGTGAGACAGATGTGATCCGGAAGTTATCCGGGTCAACACCCGTCGCACCAGGGGGCGTTGGGGACAGAAGCGGGGATCTGACGGTTCAGGTTCAGGTTCAGGTTCAGGTTCAGGTTCAGGTTCAGCAGAGGATCCAGCCCGTGCTGACCGAGCCCCGGCCGACCGAGCCCTTCACGCGGACGCAGCGGTGTCCGGCGTAGGTCTGCACGGGGCCGATGCTGCGAGGGCGCACGCCCTCGGCGGGCACCGGGACGAAACCGCGCGCCTGCACGCTGACCGTCATGCGCCGGTCCCTGCCGGGGTTCCTCTGGAAGGTCATGGCACAGACGGTGCCGTTCCGCTTGTAGACGTTCACATAGCCGGTGGAGAAGGTGAGGGTCCGCACCTTGCGTCCCTCGCAGCGCGTGGGCGCGGCCACGGCCTCGCCCGGCGCCGCGAGCGCGAGCACCCCGGAGGCGGTGAGCAGGGCCAGGCCGACCGCCAGCCGTCGCCTCAGAGCACCCCGTGTGCCCGGCCCACCCCGCGCGTCTCTGCCCACGGTCCCCGACCCCTCCCACGTTCGCCGTACGTGATGTCGTACGTGATGTCGTACGTCTCGTCGTACGCGATGCCGTACGCACTGCCGCACACACGCTTGCCGTACTGATGTACGGACGCCCGAGACCCCCCGGATGGTTGCACGGCCGTCAGCGGGACGCGCCGACCGGCTCCTCCGGTTCGGCCGCGCCGACGAAGGTCCGCCAGAGGCGGGCGTACCGTCCGTCGAGGGCGAGGAGTTCGTCGTGGGTGCCGTCCTCGACGACCCGGCCGTGGTCCATGACGACCACGCGGTCGGCGCGGGCCGCCGTGGTGAGGCGGTGGGCGACGACGAGCGTCGTACGGCGGCCCGCCAGACGGTCGGTGGCCTGGTTGACCTGGGCTTCCGTCGCCAGGTCCAGGGCCGCCGTCGCCTCGTCCAGCAACAGGACGTCCGGGTCGACGAGTTCCGCGCGGGCCAGGGCGATCAGCTGGCGCTGGCCGGCGGAGAGGTTGCGGCCGCGCTCGGCGACCTCGTGGAGGTAACCGCCGTCCAGGGTCGCGATCATCTCGTGCGCGCCGACCGCCCGCGCGGCCGCCTCGACCTCGGCGTCGGTGGCGTCGGGGCGGCCGTAGGCGATGGCGTCGCGGACGGTGCCGGGGAAGAGGTACGCCTCCTGCGGGACGACGCCCAGACGGTGGCGGTACGACGTGATGTCCAGGGAGCGCAGATCCGTGCCGTCGACCGTGACCCGGCCGGAGGTGGGGTCGTAGAACCGGGCCACCAGCTTGACCAGGGTCGACTTCCCCGCGCCCGTCTCGCCGACGAAGGCGACCGTCTGCCCGGCCGGGACGCGCAGGTCGATCCCGCCGAGAGCCTCTTCCTCCTCGCCCCCCTCCGCGCCGTACGCGAAGTGCACGTCCTCGAAGGCGATCTCGCCGCGCAGGGACGGGACGTCCAGCGGCCTGTCGGCCGACTTCGTGGAGGTCGGCTCGCGCAGCAGCTCCTGGATACGGCCCAGGGACACCGTCGCCTGCTGGTAGCCGTCGAAGACCTGGGAGAGCTGCTGCACGGGGGCGAAGAACAGGTCGATGTAGAGCAGGTACGCGACCAGCGCGCCGGTGGTGAGGGTCGCCGCGTCCACCCGGCCCGCGCCCGCGATCAGCACGGCCGCCGCCGCCACCGACGACAGCAGCTGGACGAACGGGAAGTAGATCGAGATCAGCCACTGGCCCCGGATACGGGCCCGGCGGTAGCTGTCGCTGCGTTCCGCGAACCGCCGGCCGCCGTCGCTCTCGCGCCGGAAGGCCTGCACGATCCGCAGCCCGGACACCGACTCCTGGAGGTCGGCGTTGACCACCGACACCCGCTCACGGGCCAGCTCGTACGCCTTCACGCTCGCCTTGCGGAAGAAGTACGTGGCGACGATCAGCGGCGGCAGCGTCGCGAAGACGACCAGGGCCAGCTGTACGTCGAGCACCAGCAGGGCGACCATGATCCCGAAGAAGGTGACGACCGAGACGAACGCCGTGACCAGGCCGGTCTGGAGGAAGGTGGAGAGGGCGTCGACGTCCGTCGTCATCCTGGTCATGATCCGACCGGTCAGCTCGCGCTCGTAGTAGTCGAGGCCGAGGCGCTGGAGCTGGGCGAAGATCTTCAGGCGGAGGCTGTAGAGGACGCGTTCGCCGGTGCGGCCGGTCATCCGGGTCTCGCCGGTCTGGGCCGCCCACTGGACGGCCACGGCGAGCAGGGCCAGCAGCGACGCCGTCCAGACCGCGCCGAGCGCCAGCCGGGTCACGCCGTCGTCGATGCCGTGCCGGATCATGATCGGCAGCAGCAGGCTCATTCCGGCGTCCACGGCGACCAGACCGAGGCTGATCAGCAGCGGGACGCCGAAGCCGCGCAGCAGTCGGCGCAGGCCGTACGAGTCCTCGGGGGTGACCGCGCGGGTCTCGTCCACGTCGGGGGTGTCGGTGGCGGGCGGCAGCGCCTCCACCTGGGTGAGCAGCTCGGGCGTGGCCGGCATGCCCGCCAGCGCGGTGTCCTTCGGCTCACGGTCACCGGTCCACAGCCGGGGAGTGACCCCGCGCTCGGCGTCGAACTCGGCGTCCAGCTCGTCCCGTACGGTCGTGTCCTCGGCGGTCTCGACCGGCTGGGCGTGACCCGGCGAGACGCCGCCCAGCTCGTCCGGGTCGGTGAGCAGGCGCCGGTAGAGCGCCGAGCGTTCCTGGAGCTCCTCGTGGGTGCCGAGGTCGGCGAGCCGGCCGGCGTCGAGGACGGCGATGCGGTCGGCGAGGTTCAGGGTGGAGCGGCGGTGGGCGATGAGGAGGGTGGTGCGGCCCTCCATGACCTGCTTGAGGGCCTCGTGGATCTCGTGCTCGACGGCCGCGTCCACCGCCGAGGTCGCGTCGTCGAGGACCAGCAGCCGGGGGTCGGTGAGGATCGCGCGGGCGAGGGCGACGCGCTGGCGCTGGCCGCCGGAGAGGGTCAGTCCGTGCTCGCCGACCGTGGTGTCGTAGCCGTCGGGCAGCTCCGCGATGAAACGGTCGGCCTGGGCGGCGCGGGCGGCGTCACGGATCTCGTCGTCGGTCGCGTCGGGACGGCCGTACGCGATGTTGTTGCGGACCGTGTCGGAGAAGAGGAACGAGTCCTCCGGGACCAGGCCGATCGCGGCCCGCAGCGAGTCGAGGGTGAGCTCGCGGACGTCGTGGCCGCCGATCAGGACCGCGCCGCGCGTCACGTCGTAGAAGCGCGGCAGGAGCAGGGAGACCGTGGACTTGCCGGAGCCGGAGGAGCCGACGACCGCGAGGGTCTCGCCCGGGTGGATCTCGAGGCTGAGGCCGTCGAGGACGGGGTGGTCGGGGTCGTAGCCGAAGGAGACGTCGTCGAACTCGACGGTCGCGGGCGCGTCGGCGGGCAGCTCCTTGGTGCCGTCCGTCATCGACGGCTCGGTGTCGATCAGCTCCAGGACGCGCTCGGTGCCGGCGCGGGCCTGCTGGCCGACGGTGAGGACCATCGCCAGCATGCGGACCGGGCCGACCAGCTGGGCGAGGTAGGTGGAGAAGGCGACGAACGTGCCGAGCGTGATGTGACCGCGTACGGCGAGCCAGCCGCCGAGGGCCAGCATCGCGACCTGGCCGAGGGCGGGGACGGCCTGGAGGGCGGGGGTGTAGCGGGCGTTCAGGCGGATGGTGCGCAGGCGTCCCGCGAAGAGCCGGCGGCCGACCTCGCGCAGCTTGCCGGTCTCCTGCTCCTCCTGCCCGAAGCCCTTCACCACGCGTACGCCGCTGACGGCCCCGTCGACCACGCCCGCGACGGCCGCCGCCTGGGCCTGGGCGTACCAGGTGGCGGGGTGGAGGCGGTTGCGGCTGCGCTTGGCGATCCACCACAGGGCCGGGGCGACCGCGAGGGCGACGAGGGTGAGGGGCAGGGACAGCCAGGCCATCACCACGAGGGAGATCACGAAGAGGGCGAGGTTCCCGATGGTCATCGGGAGCATGAAGAGCAGGCCCTGGATCAGCTGGAGGTCGCTGGTGGCGCGGCCGACGACCTGTCCCGTCGACAGCTCGTCCTGACGGCGGCCGTCGAGACGGGTGATCGTCCCGAACATCTCCGTGCGCAGGTCGTGCTGGACGTCGAGGGCGAGGCGGCCGCCGTAGTAGCGGCGGACGTAGGTGAGGGCGTAGACGAGGAGGGCGGCGACGATCAGCAGGCCCGCCCAGGGGGCCATGTCGCGGGTGTGGGCGCCGATGACGTCGTCGATGATCACCTTGGTGACCAGGGGGACGAGGGCCATGACGGCCATACCGGCGAGGGAGGAGCCGAGGGCGAGGACGACGTCCTGGGGGTGTCTCCAGGCGTATCCCGCCAGTCGTCGTGCCCATCCCCGTGTCCCGGTCACGCTGGTGCCCTCCGGTTTTCTGCCTGCTCTGCCGGAAGGCACCAACGTCGGCGGCCGGGGATTTCATCCCGCCGCAACAAACCGAGCGAGGCGTCAGACGCGTACCCGCAGGTAATAGAAGCGGGTCGTCTGGGCCGCGTTCTGGTTGTCGTCGCTCACCAGGAGGACCTTCAGGTGGCCCTTCGAGTACCCCGTGACGACCATGCCCTCGATGTTGTCGAGGAGGGGATTCGGCTGGGGCTGCTTGGCGGTGGCTCCCAGTGACGGACAGGTCACGAGGTCGGTGAGCAGGGTCTTCTTGATCAGACGGACGCCGTCCTGGCCCGTGAGGTTCTCGACACCGCTCGTGTCCGTGGCGTGGCGGGGGTCGGCCAGGTAGAGGCGGACCGTGTTGCCCACGCCGGAGGTGAAGCCGCGCTCCAGGACGAGGAGGCGGCCGTCGGGCAGGGCCTGGACCTCGGGGACGCCGAGGCCGGTGTCGGTGCGGTAGGCGTACTGGGCGGCGAGGCGGAAGTGATCGCCCTTGGTGCGGGTCCAGGTCTGGAAACGGACGATGCCGGTGCTGTCTCCGGCGATCGCGTACTCCATGGAGGCGAGCAGAGTGCGACCGCCGGGGAGGAGGGTCAGGCCCTCGAAGGTCTGGTTGACGGTGGCGCGTCCGGCCGGGGCGACGAGGAGGGAGGCCGGGACCGGGAGGCGGTCGAGGATCTTCCCGTCGGTGCTGTAGCGGCGGACGGACGGCTCGGTCTCGGAGGTGATGAGGCGGGTGCCGTCCTGGTCTATCACCAGGCCCTCGGAGTCGAGCGCGGCGCCGTTCTCGTCGGCGAGCGGGACGGCCTTCCTCGGGGCGAGGGTGCGGGCGTCCAGGCCGAAGAGGGCGGAGCGGTCGGAGAGTGCGGCGAGGGAGCCGTCCCGGTCGAGGGCGAGGGCGGAGAAATTGCCGACGAAGGTGCCGTCGTACGTCGTCTTGTCGAGGATGTCGGAGAAGCGGTCGATGGAGACCGTGGGCGAGCAGGCGTTGTTCACCCGGGCGTCGGCTTGCGCGGGCCCGGCGGCGGTGAGGGTGGCGGCCGCCGCCAGGCCGGCGGTGAGGGTGGCGAGTACGGTTCGCAGGCGCATGGGCGTCACCGTAGGCGGGGCCGGTGACGTGTGGTGGGACTACGCGTGAAAGCTCGCTCAGGACGCGGCCAGGTCCTTGTGGATGACCTTCGCGACGCCCTGGATGGTCGTGATGCCGTAGTTCATCGTGCTGTTGCCGTGGGTGAGGACGGTGATCATGTAGTCGTGGCCGCCGCCCTTGAAGGTGCCGACGCTGTGGACGCGCCAGCCGTGCGTGGCGCGGGAGAGCCAGCCGTTCTTGACGTGCCAGGTGACGTTCGAGGGCCGGCCGTAGGGGGTGCCCCAGCGCTGCGAGGAGATGACCGAGCCCATCAGTTTGCGGATGTACCAGCGCGAGTCGTCGGTGAGGACCGTGTTGTGCGCCGTGAGGAGCTTCAGCAGCTTCTGCTCGTCGGTGACGGTGATCTGCGTCAGGCCCCAGTAGCCGTTCGCGCCCGGCTTGGTCTGGGTCATCCCGGCGGCCGCCAGGAAGCCCTTGATCTTCGTCATGCCGAGTTGCCTCCACAGGGTCGAGGTGGAGGTGTTGTCCGACTTGGTGATCATCGCGGTGGCAAGCGACTTCTCACGGCTGGTCAGCGCGCGGTCCGTCTTCTGCGCGTCCCACAACAGGGCGGCGAGGACGGTCACCTTGACGACGCTGGCGGAGTCGTAGGCGGTGGAGGCGCGCAGGGTGCAGGTGGTCTTGGTGCTGCGGTCGTAGAGCCCGACCGCGATGGCGCCCCTGCGGTTGGCGAGGGCGGCCGTGATGTCCCTCTTCAGCTTGGTGGCCAGCGCCGCCTTGCTCGACGTACAGCTGACGGTGGGCGTGGCGGCGGTGGCGGGCGCGGCGGTGGCCACGCCGGTGATGAGGACGCCGGTGCCGAGTGCCGTGGCGACGAGTCCTCTCCTGCGTCTGTTGGTCCGGTGAGTCATGCCCAGTTGACTCACCAGTTCGGGCGAATGGTTGTACGAGCGTCAGTGAAATTCGCAGTCGTGAGGCGGGGCGCGGTGTGCGAGCGACTCAGGCTTCCGGTACGGGACTCTCGTCGCGGTCGGCCTCGTCGGGCTCGTCGGGATCGTCGGGCCCGTCGGGCTCGTCGGGCTCGTCGGGATCGTCTCGCTCGGGCGCGGGAAGGCGGGCGCCCCGGCTCTCCGCGATGCGGTGGACGTCGCGCAGCGCCTCGGCCATGCGGGCGGCCAGGAAACGGAGTTGTGCGGAGGTGACCGTGCGGTCGGCGAGCATGTCGGCGGCGTGGTCGAGGAGTTCGTCCGCCATGCCGAGCTGAACGCTCTCGATGCTGTCGGCGATCCGGGAGACGCACCCCGTCCCGTCGCCGACGACGTAACAGGGCTTGCCTTCGGGGCCGGTCCACGGCAGCAGCCGCATCACACTGTCCTGACTGCCGATCACGCGGTCACCTCCACACCGTTGATGAAGGCGACGAGATAGGGGCGGACCGTCGCGTTGTCCTCGCCGCGCAGGAGTTGTGAGTCGGTTCGGGGAGCAAGGCCGCGTTCCTCGGCGCACGAGCAGGGGGGACACGAGCACGCGCCCGCCACCGGGACGATGACCGTGCGGCGACGGCACCCCGTCCCCGGAAGCAGGAGTTGTAGCAGCGCTTCGAAGAGGCGGGCGATACGGTGACGCATGTCGTCAACTCCGTTGGGTTCGTTGATGGCCACGCCCCCGGACCGGTCGCTCGGTCGCGAGGGTCTCGCGTTCTGTAGCGATCCACTTACAGAGTGAGACGGTCCGGTCCAGGCTCGCCAGAGGGTCGGATGTGACCAGTCATTTGTCACAAAGGGGTGGCCATGACCAGCACGTACGGTGACTGGCTCAAGCAGCAGCGGGAAGCGGCGGGGCTGACGCAGCAGCAGCTGGCGGACATGACCGTGATGACGCGTTCGCACATCGCGCACATCGAGGCGGGGCGCCGGGTGCCGTCGAAGGAGGACGCGCGGCGCCTGGACACGGCCCTGAACACGGGGGATGTGCTGAGCAGCTTCCTGCCGCAGGATGAGGTGGCGATCGCCGACTACTTCGAGGCGGTGTGCGCGCTCGAACAACAGGCGGTGATGATCCACGAGTTCGCCCTGGCATACTTCCCGGGCATCCTCCAGACGAAAAGGTACGCGCGTGCGGTTCTTGGCGCGGCGTTCCCTCCGGTGAGTGAAGAGGAATGTGACAGGCGCGTTGTCACACGCCTTGAGCGCGCGAAGATCCTCGAAGACCCGGTGACGCCCGTAGTGTGGGCGCTGCTGGACGAGACGCTGCTGCGGCGCCCTGTGGCCAGCGGGGACGTCATGGCGGAGCAGATCATGCACGTCGTTCGCCTCGCCGAGACTGGACGCATCCGCGTACATGTGATGCCGTTTGGTGTGGGCCACCACCCACTCATGCAAGGCATGCTCACACTGATGTGGTTCGAGGACCAGCCACCTCTGGCATACGGCGAGACTGACCAGATGGGGAAGCTGCACGACTCCCCGACCGCAGTCCAAGAGTTGCAGCATCGCTACGCTCTCGCACTGAGCGACGCAATGCCGCTGAAGGAGTCACTGGCCCTGCTCAGGGCCACCGCGAAGGAGTACGGGCACCATGACTAACCGATCCATACCGAACGCTGCCCTGTTGAGTGGTTGGCGGAAGTCATCCCTCAGTAACTCCGACGCCGGCAGCTGCCTGGAGATCCTCGACGACTATCCTTCCGGCGTCCCTGTCCGCGACTCCAAGGTCCCACACGGCCCGGCCTTGGTCTTCGATTCGGCCGCATGGTCACCGTTCATCTCAGCCATCAAGGCTCCAAGCTGCCCTTAGCTCTCGTACTCGTCGTGCCGGCGCAGCCAGTGGGTGTCCTCGCCCTCCTCGTGGCGGCCCATCGGTGCTCGGTCGAGGAGGCCGTAGTAGGCCATGGCGGGCTCGAGTCCTCGGGCGGTGGTGACATACGTCCGGTAGACGATGCCGTCCGAGAGCGCGTAGGCGCTGAGCCCGGGGCCCTCGGTGACGTACTGGAGCACGTCCGTGCCGCATGCCTGCGCCATCTGACTCACGGTCGGGGGGATCCCGCCGTCGAGGAACGGCTTCAACTCGTCCTCCGAGTACGTGAAACCGAGGTCGCGGTGGAAGTCGCCGCCGCCCGCGGAGACCCAGTCGAAGCTCCAGCCCATCCGCTCCCGGTAGGCGAGGAGCTTGTCGAGTGACGCCCGCGAAGAGCAGATCAGCGTCACGTCGCGGGCCTTGAGATGAACCACGTTGGGGCTGAGGGTGTCCGCGATCGAGGAGCAGACCGGGCATCCGGCCTCGTACGGCGGGCCGAACATGAAGTGGTAGACGACCAGCTGCGAGCGCCCGTCGAAGAGGTCCCCCAGAGACTTGGTCCCGCCCTCGGTCTCGAAGGTGTAGTCCTTCTCGACCGGCACCCAGGGAAGCTCCCTCCGCTTGCGCGCGAGCTCGTCGCTCCGTCGCGTCAGTTCCTTCTCCTCCACGAGCAGCTCCTGCCGGGCTGCCTCGAACTTCTCCTGTGTGCCGACCCTGTGCTCGGGCATCGCCTTTCCTCCTGTACGGGAGCAGGTACAGGCCTTTTTCCAGGCTAGTCCCGATATGCCGGGGTCACGCGTCGAGAGCCGGGGCACAGGCCCCTTTGCGGTTTCCTTGGCGTTTTCACAGGCCGGTGCCAGGTGCGGCACAGTGCGCGCCCACCCCCGCTCTGCACGATGCCCGGGTGACATCTGCCACCGATCCACTCCCCACTCCCCCGGCCGTGTCCCCCGACCGGCCGCCGCCGGCCCCTGCCGAGACGACCGCCGCGGCGCCCCCACCGGACAGGGCGCCCCGCTGGTCGTTGCCCGCGCTGATCGCGATCCTGGTCCTGGCTGCGGTGCTCTACGGCTGGAACCTGTCGGGCAACAGCCTCAACAGCTTCTACAGCGCCGCCGTCTACAGCGGTACGAAGAGCTGGGAGGCGTGGTTCTTCGGCTCGTTGGACGCCGGGAACTTCATCACCGTCGACAAGCCGCCGTTCGCGCTGATGGTCATGGGTCTGTCCTGCCGGATCCTCGGCTTCGGCACCTGGCAGATGATGGCCCCGGAGATCGCCGCCGCGCTGGGCACGATCTGGATCCTGCACTCCTCCGTGAAGCGGGTGTTCGGGCACGCCGCGGCCGCGATCGCGGCGCTCGTGCTCGCGCTCACTCCGATCACGGTCGCGATCAACCGCGACAACAACCCCGACACCATCCTCGTGCTGCTGATGGTGGCCGGCGCGGCCCTCGCGCTGCGCGCCACGCGCGACGACAGGCTGCTGCCGCTCATCGGCTCGGCGGTGTGCTTCGGGCTCGCCTTCAACACCAAGATGCTCCAGGGCTACATCGCCCTGCCCGCCGTCTTCGCCGTGTACGTGTACGCGTCGAAGCAGGGCTGGAAGAAGAAGGTCGTCAACCTGGCCCTCGCGGCCGTGGCGCTCGCCGTCTCCAGCTTCTGGTGGGCGACCGCCGTCTCCCTGGTGCCCGCCGACGAGCGGCCGTACATCGGCGGTTCCACCGACGGCAGCGCCTGGGACCTGATCATGGGCTACAACGGCCTGGGACGGATCCTCGGCGGCGAGGGCAACGGCGGGGGCGGCGGGGGCGGAGGCGGCTGGTCCGGTTCTGCGGGCATCGGGCGGATGTTCAACGACGTCCTCGGCGGCCAGATCTCCTGGCTGATCCCCTTCTCGGGCATCGCGCTCGTCGCCGGGCTCGTGCTGTGCGGGCGCACCCCGCGCACCGACCCGACGCGTGCCGCGCTGGTCCTGTGGGGCGGCTGGACCGTGCTGCACTACTTCACCTTCGCCCTCGCCGAGGGCACCATGCACCCGTACTACACCACCGCGCTCGCCCCGGGCATCGCGGCGCTCACCGGTGGCGGCGGGGTCATGCTGTGGCGCGCCTTCCGCAGCGGTGACGCCCGCTGGTCGTGGGTGCTGCCCGCGGGGCTGGCCGTGACCGGCATCTGGGCGATCGTGCTGCTGCGCCGGGCGACCGGCTGGAACACCTGGCTGTGGCCGGTCATCGGTGTCGTAATGGTTCTCGCGGTCGTCGGTCTGTTCCTGCTACGGTCCGCGAGTTCCGGCACCCGGCTGCGGATGCTCGGCGCATCCGTCGCCGCGGCGATCGTGGCGGCTCTCGCCGGTCCCACGGCGTACGCGGCCTCGCCGGCCTTCGGCAGCTCCAGCGGCATGATGGGCGGCACCAACCCGACGGCCGGCCCGTCCACCGGCGGCGGCATGGGCGGTCCCGGCGGCGGTGGCGGCCGGGGCGGCTTCGGTGGCGGCAACGGGGGTGACGGGGGCAACGGGGGGCCTGGTGGGCAGATGCCCGGCGGTACCCAGCAGGGCGGCGGCCAGGCGAGCGGTGAGTTCCCCGGGGGCGGCAACGGCGAGCTACCCCAGGGCGGCGGTGCTCCGAGCGGTGCGCCGAGCGGGGGCCAGGGCGGTCAGCAGGGTGGCATGAACGGGGAGTTCCCCGGCGGCGGCCAGGGTGGCGGCGAGAACGGTTCGGCCCAGGGCGGCGCGCCCGGCGGCTCGAGCGGCGGCCCCGGTGGCGGCACGGGCGGCGGTATGGGCGGCGGTGGCGGCATGGGCGGCGCCGACAGCGCGCTCATCTCGTACCTGGAGAAGCACCAGGACGGCGCCACGTGGCTGATCGCGGTGTCCAACTCGCAGAGTGCGGGCCAGCTGATCCTGAGCACCGGCAAGCCCGTCATCTCGATGTTCGGCTTCGCCGGCTCGGACAACGCGATGACCCTGGCCAGGCTCAAGGAGCTGGTGAAGAAGGGCGAGCTGCACTACATCCAGCTCGGCGGCGGCATGGGAAGGGGCGGCAACAGCAGCCAGAACCAGGAGCTGACGACCTGGGTGCAGCAGCACGGGACGGCGGTGGAGGAGAGCGAGTACAGCTCCGGCTCCTCAAGCACCTCCAACTCTTCCGGCTCTTCCAACTCTTCCGACTCCTCCAGCTCCTCGATCTACCGGCTGGACCCGTCCGACGTGAGTTGACCTGAGCCGACTTGAGCCGATTTTGAGTCGACCGGTACGACACCAACGGCCCCTGACATCCCGTCAGGGGCCGTTTTCGTATGTTCGCACACGGTCAACTCGCGTAGACAAAGGGCGTTTTGCCGTTCCCGGTCACCGAATGGACACGCACAGTCCATTTACAAGGCTGCATGCTCATGCCACGCTCCCGATTGCCGCCTCCAATCAACCCGCGTAGATCGGACACCCCACATGCTGGCGACACGCATCCGCCGAGGGAAGTCGGTGGCGCTTGCCACCGCTGCCGTCCTGGTCGGCCTCACCGCGTCCACGCTCACCGCGACCCCCGCCGCGGCGACGACGACGGCGTACGACTCGACGTACTACAAGAACGCGGTCGGCAAGACGGGTACGAGCCTGAAGTCGTCCCTCCACACGATCATCAGCGCCAACGTCACGAAGATCTCGTACTCCGCGGTCTGGAACGCGCTGAAGGTCACCGACCAGGATCCGAACAACAGCAGCAACGTGCTCCTGCTGTACAGCGGTGTCTCGCGCAGCAAGTCCCTCAACGGCGGAGACGTCGGCGACTGGAACCGTGAGCACACCTGGGCCAAGTCCCACGGCGACTTCGGCGAGGCGATCGGCCCCGGCACCGACCTGCACCATCTGCGCGCCTGCGACGTCCAGGTCAACAGCACCCGCGGCAACCTGGACTTCGACAACGGCGGCAGCACCGTCACCAACGGCGGCGGCAGCCTCGTCGACTCCAACTCCTTCGAGCCGCGCGACGCGGACAAGGGTGACGTGGCCCGCATGATCCTCTACATGGCCGTCCGCTACGAGGGCGACGACGGCTGGCCGAACCTGGAGCCCAACGACAGCGTCGGCAACGGCAGCAACCCGTACATGGGCCGCCTGTCCGTCCTCAAGGCCTGGAACGACGAGGACCCGCCGAGCGCCTTCGAGGAGAAGCGCAACCAGGCCATCTACGACACCTACCAGCACAACCGCAACCCGTTCATCGACCACCCGGAGTGGGTCGAGGCGATCTGGTAACACGCGGCACGGCCGCCACCACGCCACGGGCACAAGTACAGGGCCCTCCCGGGAACTCCCGGGAGGGCCCTGCGTCGAATCGCCCTCATCGCCCGAACTCAAGCCGCTTTCCATATCGACTGACCAGTTCCCTCACACCGGTGACATGGATCTTCATCCCGGGCATGTCGCGGGGTGGGCCACGAGCATGGACCCATGACACTTCGTGCCTGGTCCTTCGCCGCCGCCCTCGCTCTGACCGCTCTCGCCGTGCCCTCCCAGACCGCCACCGCCGCCGCCGCGGTCCCGACCTGCAACGACGGGTCGATCTGCTTCTACAGCGGCGAGAACTTCGGCGGCAGCAGCTGGGAGTGGACCTCCCGCAGCGGCTACCGCGACATGCCCCCGTTCCTCCACGACCACGTGGGCTCCTTCGTCGCCTCGACCCGCGCCTGTTTCATCAACTGGGGCCCGGTCGAGAAGCGTGACGTCTTCAACGGCGACTGGCGCTCCCGCTACCTGGGCGACTTCGGCGGCCGTATCGACGGGGTGGGCGCGGGCGGCTGCTGACCCCGCCGCGCCCACCGCGCCCCAAGCCCGGCGCGCCCCAAGCCCGCCGCGCCCCAAGCCCGACGCGCCCAAGCCCGGCAGTCCCTCAGACCTCCGTCGCCTCGACGTGCTCGTACCAGGCCTCGGGGTCACCGGGCTTGGGGCTCTCCTTCTTCCACTTGCTGCTGGTGACCTTGAAGCTCGCGCCCGGCATGAGCAGCACCTCGTCCTCCGTGCCCTGGTACTGGTGGAACGGGTCGATGTCACGGCCGTACTTCCCGGTGAGCGTCAGCTCCAGGAGGATGCGGTGGCGCACCGTGCCGCTGCTCTGCTGCCACATGAAGCTCTTGGCCGTGTCCTTCTCCCGGCTGGTGCTGTCGAAGGAGCTGGTGAAGACGGATCCCGACCGGTAGTTCAGTGCCGCCATCTTGCCGAACTGGCTGACCGCGCCCTCCCCGCCGAGGTTCCAGTCGCCGCGGTAGACCTTGCCGGTGACCGGAGGCAGCCGGTTCAGGGCCTCCATCGTCATGTCGGCGTGTGCCTTCAGCTCCTCGAAGAGCACCGGCGCGAGCACGTCGATCCGCGGATTGATGACGGCCTCCGCCGCCTTCTTGGCCGCCTTGTCCGTGCCCCGGGCCGCCGCGAGCTGCGGCGCGATCACCGGATCCTCGTCGAGCGTGGGCACGTACTCGTGACCGGGCTGCTGGGCGGCCCACCGGAGCTGCCTCTTGATCTGGTCAAGCGTGACGGCCTCCGCTCCGGCCGTGACCAGGCCGCCGGTGCCGTACGGCGCGTACCCCTCGGGCAGGAGCCGGCTGCGCACCACCGCGTTGATCATCTGGTGCGCGCCTCCGGTGTACGCCATCAGGGCGGTGGCGTGGGCGGGCTTGAGCTTCTCGGAGACGGCGACGGGATCGGCACCGCCGTTGTCCGCCCTCCACTTGTTGAGGCTCGAACTGGTCCCGGCCGCGAAGGTGTTGTACTTGTTCTGCGCGAGGTTGGCCGCGCCCACGCCGGGCTCCATGAAACCGCTCGTGTGAGGGTCCGTGGTCCTGGGCTTCCCGGCCTCGGCGAGGTACATCAGCTCGTGCGGGAACTGGCCGCCGACACAGACGTTCTGGCGCAGCTCCTCCTCCGTGAAGGGCGCGATCTTCTCGTACATCAGGGCGGCGCCCTTGCCTGCGCGCAGGGCGGACTCGCCCGGTCCCTTGACCCCGGCCGCCCAGGAACCCCGCAGGATCTCGTAGAGGGAGTGGTCCCAGGACGGCAGCATCCAGCCCATCACCGCCATCCGGTAGTCGAAGACGTCCACCCCCGGCACGTTGATCCACTGGAAGGTCTTCAGCATCCGGGTCGTGGTGCCCGACATGCCCGCGACGACCGGGATACCGCGTGCGGCGGCCGTCTTCGGCCAGGCCTTCTCCTGGTTGATCTCGTACCAGGCGAAGCCCTCGGTCCAGGGCAGCTTGTCGTCGCGGCCCGGCTTGCCCGCGAACGCCAGTTCCCGGTCGCTGAGCGGGGCGCCCCGGTTCTCGTAGTCCCGGGGGGTCTTGCGGTGCGCCTGCTTCTCGGCGTCCGAGCGCGGCCTGCGCGGCCCCTGGCTGTCGATCATCTCGCGGGTGTCGCCCACGAAGGTCTCCGGGGTCGACTGCCACAGGAGGTTGCCCAGCGCGTAGGGGTCCTTCTCGTAGTTGTAGCCCTTGCCCGCCAGGTTCGCCACGCCCCACAGACCGGTCCGGGTCCAGCTGTTGAGGAAGGCGGAGTGTTTCTTCAGCTCCTCCACGTTCATGCCGAGGGTCGCCGCGTGCTGCGGCTTGGGGCCGATGATGTGGTTGAGGATCTCCTTGAGCGAGAGCTTGCCCGCGCCCTTGTCCGGCCCGGTCGTGTTGTAGTAGGCGGCGTTGTAGACGGCCGTCATCAGCTCCCGGACGTTGCCGTCGCGGGCGAAGAACTCCTTGATCTGGGCGGTGGCCATCCCCTCGCCCACCTGGCCGCCGCTCGTCGGGTCGTTCTTGAAGAACGACTTGTTGGCGAGGGCGCCGTCCTTGTGCTCCAGACGGGAGTAGGCGATGAGCAGCTGCTTGAGCCGGGCCACCGTCTTGCGCGCCGCGTCCAGCGCCCGCGGATGCCGGAAGGTGTACGCCCCGAGCCGCTTCTCGAACTCCTCGGCGGCGGCCTGCCAGTCCGTCTTCGCGTAGTACTGGGCGTGGTCGAAGGGGGCCGCGCCGTCGCCGTAGCGCTGTACGGCGACGGGCTCGCCCCCGGTCCGCGCGGACGTGTGGGGACGAGGGGAGGTGTCCGCCGCCCGCTGCACCGGCTCTCCGGCGGCCGGCACCGGACCGGCGAGGACCCGGCGGGCGTTGTCCTCCGCCGCGCGTTCGAAGCGGTCGGCGGGATCGGAGACGCTGAGCCCCGAGCCGTTGTCGGTGCCCGCGACCGGGCCCTGACGCTGCTGGATGACATGGGTCAGCTCATGGGCGAGGGTGTGCCGGTCGCCGCCGCCCGCGCCGATGACGACATGGTTGCCCGAGGTGTAGGCACGGGCGCCGATCTCGGCGGCCGAGCGCTGGGCGGCGGGGCCGGTGTGCAGCCGTACGTCGGAGAAGTCGGCCCCCAGCCGTGCCTCCATCTCGGCACGGACCGCCCCGTCCAGCGGCTGCCCCGCGCCGCTCAGCACCCCCGGCACGGACGAGCGCTGCACCGGCGCCGAAGGGTCGTGACCGCAGGAGGGGTCGTGCACATGGCGCTGTACTTCGTGCTGCACCTGCCGTTGCTGTTCGAGCGCCCGGACCACGGCGGCGTTCCCGGCGGACCGCTGCACCGCGAGCAGGTGCCGCGCGACCGGCCCGCCGTCGCCGGCGCCGCTCGCTCTGGCCGGTGTGGAGGGACGGGCAGTGGACTGAGCGGCCGGCCGGGCGGCGGACCGAGCGGCGTCGTCCTGCGGATCGCGTGGGCGCATGCGTCCGATTCTCGGCCATCTCCCCTGCAACACAACGGGAGTTCGCCCGAAGGGACCATGGTCGCTGCCCGGCCCGCCACGCGGGTGTGCCCTGTTGGCCGCCTGAAGGTCCCTGGCCTGGGCTTCACTCCGGTCGCGCGCAGGGCCCGCTACGAGCCCTGATCGGGTGCGGCTCCGCTCAGCAGAACCAGAAGAAGACCGTGTCGTCCGTGCGCCCCAGGCGCTGTGCCGTCTCCCACTCCTCCGCCTCGAACCGCATCAGCTCGGCGAACCTCCCCGCCGTCTCCGTGAACTCGCGGTCCAGCCGGTTCAGCACCCCCTCGTACGCCTCCGCCAGCGCACCGGCCCGCTGCGCCGGCAGCACGCCGATCTGCGGCACCACGTCGCCGGGATGCGGCAGCCGCAGCGGCGGGCCGCTGAAGAGGAAGGACGCCGGCCGGATGTCCGCCGGGACGCCGTGCCGGGCGAGTTCGGAGTCCAGCGCGAAGAACCAGGACGGCCGCCGCCACGCCCCGAGGTCCGTGGTGTCGGAGAAGTGCGGGGCCACGGCCTCGTGGAAGGCGTACGTGTACGCGGGGCACAGGTCCACGCTGGGCGGGGTGCCCTCGACCAACTCCTCCAGCGCCCGCGCCACCGACACCTCCAGGTCGATGCCCTGCTCCCGCAGCCGCGCGTCGGCCTTCTCGCACCGCTCACGCACGATGGCGAACATCCGCTCCTGCTCCTGCGTTCGCTCCACCGCGGTGAGCAGCCGGATCACCCCGCGCATGTCACCGGTGCTCATCTCCAGGCAGTAGCTCACTGGTTCGTCCTCCCCGTTCCGACGCCGGCCCCGGCGATCATCATGACCATGATCCACCACGACGCCCAGGACAGGGGTCCCTCCCGCCATCGGTCCGGCCTACGCGTCCAGGTGCGTCGGCGCGAACATGCGCAGCAGCGCCGGGAGGACGACCACCGAGGGGCCGGGTGCGGACAGGGCTTTGGTCAGGTCCTGTTCCAGGGTCTCCGGGGACGTCAGCACACCCGGTACGCCGAAGGACTCCGCGAGGGCCACGTAGTCGGGGCGGGTCAGCTCGGTGCCCGTGGTGGCGCCGAAGGTGTCGGTCATGTACTCGCGGAGGATGCCGTAGCCGCCGTCGTCGACGACGAGCCAGGTGACGGGGAGGCCGTACTGCTTCGCCGTCGCCAGTTCGGCGATCGAGTAGAGGGCGCCGCCGTCGCCGGAGACCGCCAGGACCGGGCGGGTCGGGTCGGCGGCCGCCGCGCCGAGGGCCGCCGGGAAGGCGTAGCCGAGGCCGCCCGCGCCCTGGGCGGAGTGCATGGCGCCCGGTGCCTTGGGGTCGAAGGCGGACCAGGCCCAGTAGGACAGGATCGTCATGTCCCAGAACGACGGGGAGTCGGCGGGCAGGGCCTTGCGGATCGAGGTCAACAGGTCCTGTTCCAGGGTGAGTTCCTGGGCGGCGATGCGTTCCCGGACGCGGGACAGCAGGGCGCGTACGCGCTCCGGGGCCTCCGGGTCCTCGCGTCGGGTCACCGTCTCCAGCAGGGCCTGGAGGGCCAGGCGGGCGTCGGCGTGGATGCCGAGGGCCGGGTGGTTGGACTCCAGTTTGCCGAGGTCGGCCTCGATCTGGACGACCCGGCCGCGTGGTTTGAACGTGTGGTAGTTCGAGGAGAGTTCGCCGAGGCCCGAGCCGATCACCAGCAGGACGTCGGCGTCCTCGAGGAAGTCGGTGGTGTGACGGTCCTCCAGCCAGGACTGCAGGGACAGCGGGTGCGTCCAGGGGAAGGCGCCCTTGCCGCCGAAGGTCGTGACGACGGGGGCCTGGATCCGCTCCGCCAGCTGCCGCAGCTTGCGGGAGGCGTCCGAGCGGACCACTCCCCCGCCCGCGACGATCACCGGCCGGGCCGCGCGGGAGAGCAGGTCGGCCGCGACCGCCGTCAGTTCGGGGCGGGGCGGCAGGTCCTCCGGGAAGGCGTCGACGCCGGTCACGACGGGGATCGCGGTCTCGGCGAGCAGCACGTCCTGGGGGATCTCCACCCACACCGGGCCGTGCGGGGCGGTCAGCGCCGACGTCCAGGCCTCCGCGATCGCCGAGGGGATCTGCGACTGGGTGCGGACCGTGTGGACCGACTTCACCACGCCCCGGAACGACGCCGCCTGATCGGGGAGTTCGTGCAGATAGCCGTGGCGGCCGCCGCCCAGTCCCGCCGTCGGGATCTGGCTGCTGATCGCCAGCACGGGAGCGGAGGCGGAGGCCGCCTCGTGCAGCGCCGCGAGCGAGGTCAGCGCGCCCGGCCCGGTGGACAGCAGCAGCGGGGCGGCCTCCCCGGTGATCCGGCCGTAGGCGTCCGCCGCGAAGCCCGCGTTGTTCTCCACCCGCAGGCCGACATAGCGGAGGGAGGAGCGGCGCAGGGCGTCGAACACGCCCAGCGCGTGCTGGCCGGGCAGCCCGAACACCGTGGTCGCGCCGAGCGCGGCCAGGGTCTCCACGACGAGGTCTCCGCCGATCCGGCCGGGCGGCGGGTTGAGCGCGGCCTCCGTCTGCGCGGCCGTCGGGCGGAGCACCAGGTCGTGGTCGTGGGTCACTGCGCGCGAGCCTCCGCGATCTGCCGGGACATGAGGGTGGTCAGTTCGTACGCCGTGTGGGACGCGGCCACCGACGTGATCTCCGCGTGATCGTACGCGGGGGCCACCTCGACGACGTCGGCGGAGACCAGGTTGCAGGAGGCGAGACCGCGCAGGATCTCCAGGAGCTCGCGCGAGGTCATGCCGCCGGCCTCGGGGGTGCCGGTGCCGGGGGCGTGCGCCGGGTCCAGGCAGTCGATGTCGATGGAGATGTACAGCGGCCGGTCGCCGACGCGCTGCCGCAACTGGTCGGCGACGTCGTCGGCGCCGCGCCGGTAGATGTCCGCCGAGGTGACGATGCCGAAGCCCATCTTCTCGTCGTCGGTGAGGTCCCGCTTGCCGTACAGGGGGCCGCGGGTGCCGACGTGCGAGAGGGCCTCGGTGTCGAGGATGCCCTCCTCCACCGCCCGGCGGAACGGGGTCCCGTGCGTGTACTCGGCCCCGAAGTACGTGTCCCAGGTGTCGAGGTGGGCGTCGAAGTGGAGCAGCGCGACCGGGCCGTGCTTCTTCGCCACGGACCGCAGCAGCGGCAGCGCGATGGTGTGGTCGCCGCCCAGGGTCATCAGCCGGGCGCCGGTGCCGAGCAGTTCGTCCGCGGCGGCCTCGACCGTCTCGACGGCCTCGTTGATGTTGAACGGGTTCACGGCGATGTCCCCGCCGTCCGCGACCTGCGCGAGGGCGAAGGGGGAGGCGTCCTGCGCGGGGTTGTAGGGGCGCAGCAGCCGGGACGCCTCACGGATCGCGTTGCCGCCGAAACGGGCGCCCGGCCGGTACGAGACACCGGAGTCGAACGGCACCCCGACCACGGCCACGTCGGCCCGGCCGACCTCGTCGAGGCGGGGCAGCCGGGCGAAGGTCGCGGGACCGGCGTACCGCGGGATGCGGGAGGAGTCGACGGGGCCGCGAGGCGTGTCGTTGCCGCTCATGGTCACATGCCTTCTTTCTGGGGGGGGGTGCCTCCACGGTAGGTGGCCGACCGACGGCTGCGAATCATACGTTTCGTCCAGGGAGCGGCCATCGGATGGAGGAAGTGCACAGGAAGCGCACCTGCCGTCTTCGTGCTCGGTCAGTGACGCACGTCCCAGCGCCCGGAACGGTGACGACGGCCACAGTCCGCTGCCCCACAATGGGGACCATGCCGATACCCGGGACCCCCAGCCGCGCCGAACTCGTCGACCACCTCGTCAGAACCCGTATCGCGGGTGAGGTCGCCACGCCGCGCGAGAACAACCTCTCCCACTACCGCCAGCTCGCCAACGGCAACCGCAACTACTGGTTCGGCCTGGACCTCGGCGACCGCTGGACGGACGAGCAGGACGTGCTCGCGGTGATGGCGGAGCGGGTGGGCGTCAACGACGACGCCGAGCACCGCTACGGCCAGGACACCATCGACCCGGAGCTGACCGTGGACGGTCTGGACCGGATGGCGGCCCGGCTGCGCAAGGCCGCCGAAGGGCGGCAGCGGGTGCTGTTCGCGACCGGTCACCCGGGCGGTCTGCTGGATGTGCACCACGAGACCTCCGCCGCGCTGCGGGCGGCCGGCTGCGAGATCGTGAAGATCCCGGAGGGGCTCCAGACGGACGAGGGATACGTCTGGCAGGTCGCCGGGGTGGCGGTGCTGGAGCACGGGGCGACCCTGTGGCACACCCACTCGGGCGCGCCGATGAAGGCGATCCTCACCGCGCTGGAGCTGGCGGGCCGCCCGCTGCCCGACCTGGTGGTCGCCGACCACGGCTGGGCGGGGTACGCCGGACAGCACGGCGTGGACTCCGTCGGGTACGCCGACTGCAACGACCCGGCGCTGTTCCTCGCGGAGGCCGAGGGGACCGTACAGGTGGCGGTCCCCCTGGACGACCATGTGCCCAACCCGCGCCACTACGACCTGATGGTCGCGTACCTGCTGACGGAGGCGGGCCTCAAGGACCGCTAAGCGGCTTCGGTGAAGTCCGGTGCGGTTCGGCCGCGCCCTGAAGGGGCGCGGGGAACTGCGCGACCAGCCACGATGGCGCCGCAGACGATCGACGGCACATCCCGCGGAGCGCTTAGGCCCCGGACTTCGGGACGCGGACCACGCCCTCCTGGATCACCGAGACCGCGAGCCGTCCGTCCTGTGTGTAGATGCGGGCCTGGCCGAGGCCGCGCCCGCCGGACGCGGACGGCGACTCCTGGTCGTAGAGCAGCCACTCGTCGGCGCGGAACGGGCGGTGGAACCACATCGCGTGGTCCAGGGAGGCCCCGACGACGTCCCCGACGGCCCAGCCGCCGCGCCCGTGCGCGAGCAGGACGGAGTCGAGGAGGGTCATGTCGGAGACGTAGGTCGCGAGGACCACGTGCAGCAGCGGGTCGTCGGCGAGCTTGCCGTTGGTGCGGAACCAGACCTGGCTGTGCGGTTCGCGCGGCTCGCCGAACCTGCCGTACGGCGGGTCGTCGACGTACCGCAGGTCGATCGCCTCGCGGGCCTCCAGGAACCGCTCGACGATCGCCGGGTCGAGATGGTCGTAGCCGCGCAGCCGCTCCTGGCCGGTGGGGACCGTCTCGGGGTCGGGGGCGGGCGGCATGGGGGCCTGGTGGTCGAGGCCCTCCTCGTACGACTGGAAGGACGCCGACAGCGCGAAGATCGGCCGGCCGTGCTGGACGGCGACCGCGCGGCGGGTGGTGAAGGAGCGGCCGTCGCGGATCCGCTCGACGTTGTAGACGATGGGCGCGCCCGGGTCGCCCATGCGCAGGAAGTACGCGTGCAGGGAGTGGGCGTGCCGGTCCGCGGGGACCGTACGTCCGGCGGCGACCAGCGCCTGCGCCGCCACCTGTCCCCCGAAGACGCGGGGGACGACGGCGGAGCGGGACTGGCCGCGGAAGATGTTCTCCTCGATCTGCTCGAGGTCGAGCAGATCGAGGAGATCCTGAAGTGCCTGGCTCATGACGTCTGGTTGTACCGGGCGGTAATTGCCGGGACCTTACAGACCCATGTCCTTGGCGATGATCGTCTTCATGATCTCGCTGGTGCCGCCGTAGATCCGGTTGACGCGGTTGTCGGCGTACAGGCGGGCGATCGGGTACTCGTTCATGAAGCCGTAGCCGCCGTGCAGCTGGAGGCAGCGGTCGATGACGCGGTGGGCGACCTCGGTGGTGAACAGCTTGGCGGAGGCGGCCTCGGCGGCGGTCAGCTCGCCGGCGTCCAGGGCCTCGGTGGCGCGGTCCACGACGGCCTCGGCGGCGTCCACCTCGGCCTGGCAGGCGGCCAGCTCGAACTTGGTGTTCTGGAAGGACGCGACGGTCTGCCCGAAAACGGTGCGCTGCTGGACGTAGTCCTTGGCGAACCGGATGGCGGCCTTGGCCTGGGCGTAGGCGCCGTAGGCGATGCCCCAGCGCTCGGAGGCGAGGTTGTGGCCGAGGTAGTAGAAGCCCTTGTTCTCCTCGCCGAGGAGGTCCTCGACGGGGATCTTGACGTCGACGAACGCCAGCTCGGCGGTGTCGGAGGTCTTCAGGCCGAGCTTGTCGAGCTTGCGGCCGACGGAGTAGCCCTCGGCCTTGGTGTCGACGACGAAGAGGGAGATGCCGTGGCGGCGGTCCTCGGCGGTCGGCGCGGAGGTACGGGCGCAGACGATCATGCGGTCGGCGTGGACACCGCCGGTGATGAAGGTCTTGGCGCCGTTGAGGACGTAGTGCGTGCCGTCCTCGGAGAGCTTGGCGGTGGTGCGCATGCCGGCGAGGTCGGAGCCGGTGCCCGGCTCGGTCATCGCGATGGCCCACATCTCCTCGCCGGAGACGAACTTCGGCAGGTAGCGCTTCTTCTGCTCGTCGGTGGCGAGAAGCTTGACGTACGGCAGGCCCAGCAGGACGTGCACGCCGGAGCCGCCGAAGGTGATGCCCGCGCGGGCGGTCTCCTCGTAGAGGATGGCCTCGAACTTGTAGGAGTCGATGCCGGCGCCGCCGTACTCCTCGTCGACGCGGATGCCGAAGACGCCGAGCTCGGCGAGCTTGTAGTAGAAGTCGCGCGGCGCCTGGCCGGCTGCGAGCCACTCGTCGTAGACGGGGACGACCTCGGCCTCGATGAAGGCCCGGAGGGTCTCCCGGAACGCCTCGTGATCCTCGTTGAACACCGTACGGCGCACCGCCGCCACCTCCACCTGGCTCAAAAGGTCATATCTAAGCGCTTGCTCAGATGATTACCGTACCGGTGGGTAGGGAGAGGCGTCCAGAGCCTTCGGGGCACAGCGCCCGTAACGCTCGTCACGTGCTCGGCAGGCGGGCGGCCTGACCGTCGGAGCGGGCCTTCTCACGCTTCGAGAGCTCTGGCGATCCGTTCTCTCTTCATCGCCTCGTCGCCCGCGCGGATCAGGGATTCGACGTCCAGGCTCCCCGAGGAGACCGCCGCAGCGGCGAAGTCCGATCCGAAACGGTCCGAGAGACTGAACCGGATCTCGTCGTTGAGCAGGGCCGTGAGAGCCAGGTCGGGCCGAGCGGCGTAGACCGCGTCGACGGCGGCCGCCGCGATGCCGTTCGCCTTCTGCGCCAGATCTTCCCTGGCGAGACCGATGGTCACATTCTCGAAGTCCTCGGTCATACGGAGGTTGTGGGCCAGCTGCCCCGCGTTGTCGAGGGCGAACGGGGACCCCGTGACCGGAATGAAGCTGGAAATGGTCGCCGACTGGATGGCTTCCTCATGGATGAGATAGTCCACCGTCCGCTGCTCAGCGAGGTCGGACGAGCCGGGGAATCCGAACAGCGTGTAGGTGTAGACGTGAATGCCTGCCGTGGCACAGTTTCCGAAGATGTCCGCGTAGTGGCGGTGCTGGTTGATCCTCTTCCCCAGCGCGACCAGCGCGGCTTCGTCCGCCGACTCCAGCCCGAAATAGGCCTGGCGGCAGCGGGCTCGTCCGAGGCGACTCACGAAGTCGGCGTCCCGGAAGCGTCGCTCCGCGATCGCGTAGATCTCGAAGGCGACCCCGTGCGGTTCGATGAGCGGGAGGAGTTCGTCGAGCAGATCCGGGGGCATGGCCTCGTCGACGAACCGGAAGTGCTGGATTCCATGTGCGGCGGACAGCACGGCGATGTCCTCGGCGACGCTCTCAGCGGAACGCTGCCGGGCAAGCGGGTCCCAGGACTCATGGATCGTGCAGAAGCTGCACTTGCCCCAGTAGCACTTCCGGCTCGCCAGGACCGGCAGCATGGGAGTGAGGCTGAGGTAGCTCCTCACCGGATAGTCCGCGAAGTCCGCTCCGCCCGTCTGCGCGATCGGCGTGACACTGCGGCTGGTGAACGGGTGGAGGATGGCTGCACGGCCAGGCCGGGTGGTCGTCCTGGAGACGACGCGATCCTCGTCAGTGGGCAACGGCTCGCCGCTGTCCAGTGACTGGAGCAGGGACAGCAGTGGCATCTCGCCTTCCCGGATGACCAAGTGGTCCCAGAACTCGTCCAGTTCGGCGGCGATCACCGGATGGATCCGGGCCAGCAGGGAACCGCCCCAGATGATGCGGGAGGCGGCACCATGTGCGCGTCGGATGCACCAGGCGAGCCGGAACGCGGGAAGGATCTGGTCCTCCACGCTGAGATTGATGCCGACGATCGGTCCGACCCGTCGCAGCAGTTCGGCGTAGAGAGAGTCGAAGGGAGTCCGGTCGGCCATGGCGAACTGCCGAACGGACTCCGGCTCTCTGCGGTCGTACGGTGTCCGTAGGCCTCGTAAGGAGATGGCATACCCCTCGTGCTGGTCGCCCCAGCGCGAAAAGGCCTCCTTCATCCAGGAGTCGAAACTCAGGGCTGACAGAACAGCCGGCACGACCTCGTCCGCGCGGAAGTACTCCTCGCGGTACGTTTCCAGATCGCCGGCCGGTCCGTTCCCCACTAGGCCGGAGAAGAAGCGCTGGTTGACGTCGTGGCATGCGACCGTGTGTCCCGAGTTGCGCTCGACGTACGCCTTGAGCAGGGGCAGTGCGGAGTGCGGCATCGCGGGATCATGGGCGGGAGGGAAGACCAGGTCGATGTGCATGGCGTGTGCTCCCGGAAGCGTTCAGTGGAGGGCGTACCTGCTCGTCGAGTCCATGTGGCGCATGATGTCGATCTGCTCCAGCACCTTCCGGCCGAACTCACTCCGGCAATTGGAGGTGATGTACGCCCGGTTGAGAAGTTCGGTGGCACCCGATCCGGGGTTCATGAAGAAGTTGATTCCCCAGTAGGCGTCGTCGTCCGCGATGATGCAGTGCATCACCGGGCCGACGCGGGTCTCGAAGTACCGGAAGCGGTCCACCACCTCCGGTTGCAGAGACCCCTCAGCCACTCGGTCACGGCAGATATCGGTCAGGACGTCCCGATAGTGCTGTTGCTCGCGTCGCATCACGTCGGGGCTGCCCAGGGTGAGCATCTTGGACATGCTCGTGTACGTCTCGTCATTGGCGTCGCATGCGACCGCGAAGACCTCGACCACAAGGCGCGGGTGCTTCTTGAGCTGTCGGAAGATCTCCTCCAGCAAGCCGACGTTGAGCACGCGCGAGTTGCGCCAAGTAACGATGCACAGGCGCCGTGTCACGCGTTTGACGGCGTCACTGGCGAAGGCGTCCGTCCAGTACCCGTCACGATAGAGCTGGGTGCCGGTGAGGCCGGGGCCGTCGGTGGTTCCGGGCACGAGTATGCGAGTGGCCGCCTCAAGTTCCGCGCTGAGCTTCAGCAGGTCGGACTTGACCAGTTCCTGCTGCCGTGGTGTGGCGCTTCCGTCCAGTGTCTCGGCGTCGGCCGTGAGCGATGAGTTGAGATCTCGCAGCCGCAGAGCCTTGGAGACCAGTTCCCGTTCGTCCTTTCTGGCCGTACTGATCCGCTGGACGCGGAGCAGGATGATGACGGAGACGACGACACCTCCGATGCCGATCAGGTTCGCGATGAGCCCGATCCAGTCATTGGCGGTGTCGCTGACCGGAAGCGCTGTGAGCATCCTCATCCCTTCAGGTACGCCACAAGTCTGTCGATCAGTTCGTTGTCGAGACGGTCGTTGGACTCCACCGTCAGCCCCGCCACGTGCGGTGTGACGATCACGTTGGGCCGTTCCACCAGGTCGGGTGCCGCGTGGTCGTAGTCCCCGCCGTATGCCGCGAGACGTCCGCTGTCGAGGGCCTGGCGGACGGCCTGTTCGTCCACGACCTCGGCCCGTGACGTGTTGACGAGAATCGCACCCGGTCGCACGTCGGCAAGGGTGTCGGCATTGAGGAAGGCGCGGGTCTCTTCGGTCAGGGGCACGCTGACCGAGAGCAGCTGGCTCTCCTCAAGGACATTCCGCAGAGAGGCGAACCGCACGTCGCCCTCGGTTCCGGACTGCCTGCTACGACTGGTCGCGACCACCCGCATTCCGATGGCGGACGCCAGCGTTCCCAGAGTCCTTCCGATGTTCCCGTAACCGATCAGCCCCAGGGTCTTACCACTCACCTCGAAGGGCAGTGAGGGGAGTTCCGTGCGCGGCCTTCCGTCGGCAGCGAGCCGGTCGCCCCACTTCAGGTGCTTGGACAGAGCGAGGAGAAGCGTGAGGGCATGTTCGGCCACGGACTGGACGTTGGCGGTGGGGCAGCGTTCCACGTGAATACCTGCCTCGGCGAGTGCCGGCAGGTCCAGGTGGTCCGTGCCGACTGAGAGCGTGCCGACAACACTGGCGCGTACCGATCCCTGCCTCACCATGTCCCCGGTGATCCGCTCACGCGCGCCGATGATCAGCAGGTCGTACTCACCGAGGAGCAGTTGCAGCTGATCGTGATCGGGCCGCGCGGGCAGGTAGTTCACCTCGTCCGCGATCCCCTTGACTCTCTCGGCGAAATACGGATTGTCCTTGAGGCTTTCGATCGCCACCGCTGCACGCATGTGTTACTTCCTGTTGTTCGCTGGTTTTTCGACGGTTTCAGTGGAGGGAAATCACTCTGCACGCCCAGTATCCGGCCTCCACGACAGTCGCCCTGCGAAAGCACACGGGGACACAGTCCGAGGGAGCGATCAGTGTTTCCTCTTCGCCTTTCCTGCCTCGCACGATCAGCACTGGCAAACCGGCCGACAGTGGTTCCCCTGGCCGACAGCGAAGGACGACGGCTCCCGAGATACGGGAAATCAGATCGGTCATGGTGCCTGCGAACTGCGGCGTTCCCTGGGCCTCAAGGCACTCCGACTGCGCGTCGATCTCACGCATCAGCCGGTCCGCCCAACGGGACACCAGTGCGTCGGTCGGCAGTTCGTGGCTGGGGATCTCCAGCGTGACCGATGTCCGCACGGCCCCGTCGCCATGGGCACGCAGGCGCAGATGGCATTCGTCGAAGGCCCCCGGTGTCGGCTCCCCGTACAGAACGTGCGGGATGTCGTCCAGCGTGGCGAGGCGACGATCAGCCGAGGTCGCGTAGAGGTGCGGCCAGCCGAACTCGGGCGTGTGGACGTCAATGATGACGTCGTAGGTGTCGGAGAGCCGCCACAGAGTCGAGGCCAGGGACGCGTCGACGGCGCCGCCCTGCTGACGAGGGTCTGTGAACATGCGGTTCCAGTTGGTGCCACCGGCTGAGATACGCCCCTGGCTGGTTGCCCCGGACGCGAGGTAACGACTCCAGCCGACAGGATTGGCGTTGGGGACCACGCGTACCTGGTTGGCGGGCGCGGTCGATCGCAGTCTGCGCACCAGTTCGTGCAGGACGAGCATGGCGGCGCTCTCGTTGGCATGCAGCTGTCCCTGGAGGTAGACGGAGCGCCCGCGCGCCAAGTCCGACGGCGTGAAGTCATGGACAGGAATGTCCAGTTCACCCGCCAGAGCGAGTCCGTCCGCCGCCTGTACGGTCATGTGTGCTGTCCTTCACGGATCCAGTAGCTGGAGAGGATGATCCGAGGGGCGTGCACCAACGGGCGGATCCGGTGCAGGCCTCTGGCGTCGAAGAGGATCAGTGTTCCGGCCTTCCCGGTGACGGTGCGGGGCTCGGTGCGCAGCCGGGCGCAGAGGGCGGCCTGTTCGTGGGGCCAGAGACAGCCGACATAGGCCGAGGCCTCGTCATGGATGTATCCGTCCGCGCCGGCCTGAAAAACACGGGCGATATCGCGGTCGTAGCGTCTCCGCCAGGTTCCGAACTGGGTTCCCGGAATGTAAGTGAAGGGACCGTTGTCCTCTGTCACATCGACAAGGTAGAGGAACGCCTTGTAGCGGGGACGCCAGGAGTCGATATGAAAGAAGTGCTCGAAGGCTCCGGTGTGGCCTTCGACAGTGCGGTACTGGACGGTCGATCGGTGCATGGTGACAGTGGGGCCGAGGACCGTTCGCATGGTGTCGGTGACGAGATCACACGCGAAGAAGGGGCTTAGTTCCGGAATGGTCGCCGCGTCGGAATAGAAGCGGGTCAGTGTGCCCTCAGGGGACAGTCTGCATTCCTCTACGGAGGGGACAGCCGCCCTCATGCGGTCGACCTGAGCCGTGTCGAAGAACTTGGGGAACACGGCCAGTCCGTCCCGGAGCAGGATGTCCGCGGGGCTGTCTGTAGTCGACGTTGCGGAACGAAGCCGTGCGTACTCTCGGTGCAGGGAACGGATCTGCCGCTCGCGTCTGATGCGGTGGCTCAGTGAGGTACGTAAGGAGAGCCGGCCCGAACGCATGATGGCCCCCCTCTGAAGAACAGGGCCACATGAGGCCACGCCGACCTGACCGCTCGCGCGTGCAGTTTACCGGCGCTGGACCGGGCTCGGAAGCAGGCGTATGGGCAGTCGGCAGCTTGGCGCGATCGCGCTGCGCCGGAGAGTGTGGAGCGCTTGACTGCCACCACTCGGTGGTCACTGACGGTCGCTTACAGCGGGTGGGCATCCGTAGGCGCGAGCACCCTCACGCGGCAGCACCGCCCACATACGGGTGCCGGTGCTCGGCTCACGGGCGCCGCCGATCCCCCACTCCCCGTCGCAGGCCCGCACCACCTGGTCCAACACCTGGAGCGTCACCCCTCGATACATCTCACAGGCAGCGCCCAGGTGCACGTTGGCGTGCCGCGGGTGGTCGTCGTAGAGGGTGACACGCATCGCTCCATCCCGGTACCGCAGCGACACGTACACCTGAGCGGACGGCGAGAACCGGCAGGCGCAGGCGGTCAGTTCACTCACCACCTGCACCACCGCGTCCGTCAATTCGGCCAACCCGTGCGCCCGGAGGATCGTGCGCGTGGCGGCACGGGCAATGCCGGGACTCTGCGAGGCGGCGGGGAGGGTGAGGCTGCAGGACAGCGACTCGGGGAGGGGCGGGGTGAAGGGGAGTTCGGTGGGGGCGAGGGTCGGGGAGAGACAGAACCCGGAGGGCGCGGGCGGCGGGCCCGAGGTGAGGTTGGGCCGGGGGGCGGGAGAGGGGCCGGACGCGGCTTCTGGCTGCACGGCAACTCCTGTGTCGTGTCGTGGTACGGGGATTGAGCGGGCGCGTGAAGTTGTGCCGCCCAGACAGCTCAATCGCCGCCAAGACCCGTGCCGGTGGCTTGTCTCCCTGACGCGGGCCCACCGCTCCCAGGGGAGGAGAAGGCGGGCGGGCACGCGTGATGCGCTTCCGGAGGGTCGTAACGGATATGCGATCGAGCCATTACCGACTGTAGAGCAATGATTGGCACACGTGCCACATGAACTTCAGCATTGCCTCCCTTGGTTGGACCCATGCGCCCCTCTGAGGGCAAACTGAGCTCGACCGAGCAAGCAGGAAGGTGCCAATGCCGACACGTCCCACACCAAGTGAACGCCAGCGGCGCCTGGGAGCAGAGTTGCGGAGCATGCGGCTCGCGGCAGGCCGGACCACCGAGTACGCCGCTGGGCTGCTGGGCCTGGACCGGACGAAGGTGTCCAACATGGAGACCGGCGTCCGCGCCACCTCGGCCGAACGCATCCATGTCCTAGCCAGCAACTACGAATGCGCTGACCGCGCCTACGTCGAGGCCCTCGTCGCCATGGCCGACTCAGGCAAGCGCGGATGGTGGGAGCAATATCGGGGAGTCCTCCCGCAACGCCTGCTTGATGTAGCCGAGTTGGAGTGGTTCGCCACCCGGCTGCGTACCCTCCAGACAGTCCACGTACCCGGACTGCTCCAGTTGAGCGGATACGCCCGCGCCATCTTCGACGCGGCCTTGCCGGCGCTCCCCAAGTCCGACGTCGAACTACGAGTGGCCCAACGCACACAGCGGCAACAGGTCCTGGAGCGTGACAACGCCGTCCACTACGTCGCGTACGTCCACGAATGCGCTCTGCGCATGCAGTTCGGAGGGCGACGCACTACCCGGGAGCAACTTCAGCACCTGTGCGAGATGTCCGAACGGGAGAACATCGACATCCGCGTCCTCACAACCGACGTCGGTGCCTTCCCGGGCGCGGGACACGCGGTCCTGTACGCCCACGGCGCCGTCCCCCAACTCGACACCGTCCAGCTGGACTCCGCACATGGCGGCGAGTTCACTCACGCCAAGGCACAACTCGCCAAGTACCGTGCCCACATGGACTGGTGGCACGCCAAATCGCTGGACCAGCAGGCCTCACGTGACTTCATGCACGACATCGCCCGCCAACTCTGAGGAACGGCCGTGAGAACCGACATCACCTGGGAAGAACCCTTCTGCGCCGAGGGCAACAACTGCTTCCGCATAGGCACCGACCCCCACGGCAACGCCTACATCGCCGTCGCCGGACAGGAGGACACCCCCCTCACCGACACCCGCGAAGCCCTCCGCACCCTCATCCTGGACATCAAGGCGGGCAAGGCGGACCATCTGCTGTAGGCGAGAGCGGCCGGGGCCACCGGGAAGCGGTATGGCTCTCCGGCCGCATTTCCTGCCTTCGTCCCGCGCGGACCGCCCGGAACCTTGCACGCGAGAGCGGTACCCAACGAAGCTACGTCACGAGCCCGTAGGTCCACCTCCTGCACCGTTTGCCAAACACTGCCAAGAAGGTCGGTTCGTGAGAGGCCATGCCATGCCACACCGTGAGCTGCGGCCAGCAGGCACTCACTGGCACCCCCATCCAGCGGGACGCCACCGGCCTACGCGACCGGTCCACCAGCCCGGCCAGCCCCGAAGCCTCATACCTCGACTTCCACCCGCTGACCGCCTGCCTGGACACCCCCAGCCGGGCGGCGACCTCCGTCGCACCCGCCAACACCGCAAGCACAGCCCGGTATCTCTGCTCGACAACCGACAACTCCACCAGCGCCAATCCCGGCCTCCCGCCACACGCCGCAACGACGCGCACAGAAAAGCCGATCACGGCCACTGTCAACCATCAGCTGGGACCGAAGTGTCAAGCATCTCCCGGGACTGGACACATGAACCACCCAGCCCATGATTCAAACTTTCCCTACTGGTTCAAGCCCCGGCTGCGCTCCGCTCCGCCGGGCGCGCTCCCGGCTCCGCTGCGCGCCCTGGTCAGGGTTGGCCGGCGGCATGGGGTCAGAACACGTCGTGGCCGGGGCGGTCGGCTCCACGACTTTAGACAGCCACTTTGGCGCGAGCCTCGAAGATCATGGCCCCAGCGTCGTGCTTTAGCGGGCAGGTCCACAGACTGCCCGACGCGCCGGAAGCTTACGGGGCCATGATCACTCGCGCCAAAGCAGCTCCAGTCCAAAGTCGCTCCACCGACCTTCGCGCGGTTTCCTGTCGGGCCGTCAGGGCAGGTCCGGCAAGCACACGCTCGAGGTCGTCGACATCCCATAAGCTAAGCATCCGTGACGAGTTGACTCAGAAGGTGTGGGAGAAGCGTGGCGACGCAGCCGGATCAAGACGCCCTCTTCGACGGCGAAGAGGAGGACGTGACCGCAGAGCAAGGGGAAGCCCTGTCTGTTCCCATCGAAGAGCGACGGCTCGTTACGCAACCATACGACCTGTCCCTCACGACCCTCGTTGATGACATTCGCCGACAGCGACTGCTCTTGAGTATCGAATATCAGAGGAAATACGTATGGGATCGATCTAAAGCAAGCAGGCTGATCGAAAGCTTCCTCCTCAACATTCCTGTACCCGTCTGCTATTTTGCGGAAAATGAAGACGGGACGTACGAGGTAATCGACGGATTGCAGCGCATTCAAACGGTAAACGACTTCCTGACCGGAAAGTTCTCCCTTCGGGGGGTCTCGGTGGTTACCGAATTTGAGGGCCTGCACTTTGAAGATCTGCCTTTGAAGGAGCAGCGGCGGCTCGGAAATCGAACGATCCGCTGCATCGTCATCACCGACGACTCTCACCCCGATATCAAGTTCGATGTGTTCGAGCGGTTGAACACCGGTTCTGCGATGCTTGCAGCCCAAGAACTCCGAAATTGCATTTATCGAGGGCCGTTGAACTCCTTCCTCAAGGAGATTGCCAACGAGTCGTACTTTAGTCAGATTCTTGGCGGCATCAAAAATAATCGTATGGCTTATGAGGAACTGGCGCTGCGATTCTTCTCTCTTCATGAGGATCTCCCTTCATATAAGCCCCCGCTGCGGCAGCTCCTTAACTCGTACATGCGGAAGCATCGAAAGGGTAGGCCTGCCGAAGATGCGGTCAAGGTATTTGAAGAGACCTGTAACGCCGTACACGAGATCTTCGGCTCCGAGGCATTCCGGATCATGCGTGACGGTAAGTTGGGGGCGTTCAATAAGGCACTCTTTGACTCCATCATGATGGCACTTTCCTTCTCGGATCGAGGGGCTGCTATCAGCAAAGCAGACGAAGTTCGCACGCTGCGCGAAGAGTTGCTAGACCGGGAAAGTTTCCAGACGTCTATCGGTCGAGCGACGGCCGACAGGACCAGGATGCACGGCCGCATCAAGGCGTTCGCCACCGGGTTGACGCGGCTGGGTGTGCGCTGTGAGCTTCCCGACCTCCCTGAACTGTGAGGGCTGATGGCCGAGCCTGCTCTGGAATCGTACTCCGAATTTATTGACAGTCTCCGCGAGGTCGAGACTTTGCTTGGTGCGCGCCCTACCGCCCCGCTTGGTAGCGGATCGACTGCCAGCCACACGCAGGAACGCGAACTGGTTAACGCAATTACGCGAGCCTGCGTAGTAATGCTGGTAGCCCACTTCGAAGGTTTTGTGAAAGCTGCGTTGACGGAGCTCATTGATGAGATCTGTCAAGCGAAACCGCCGGCCCGTCGGCTGCCTGAAGGCCTATTGGAGCTGCACACCAGAGAACGCCTTCAGGAGATATTCGGCACTGAGGGGCCTGACCGAATCCATCGGACTCGTCGCTTGTTCACTACCTACGCACAACTATGGGATGCCGATCGAGCCGTAAACCCGCAGCTTTTGTCGGCAAAGTTGCTCACGAGGCAGTTCACAAACGCCAAGCCAGAAATACTAGAGGCGGTTTTTTCCCTTCTTGACGTGAATAACGTCATTACCGAGGCAGACGCTCATGTGAATGCTGCAATCCTCGCGCGAGGGGACGGAGCAACAAGCCTTAAGGTCGACGTCAAGCTGACCGAGATCGTAGAAAGAAGGAACAAGATTGCCCATGGGGATCGGGCGGAGAAGCCGACCCCGTTCGAAGTCGAATCGTACATGGTCTTCGTGAAAGACCTAGCCCAATGTATTTCCCTTGTAGTTGAACGACGCATTCAACATTGCTGTTCTCTGAGATGAATCAGGGTTGTGCCAGGGCGGGCCAGCCATCTCCTCTTCTCTGTGGCCACGTGCTCGAGTAAGCGTCTGAGTCTGTCGTCACCTCATACGGAGTCCTTGCGGTACAGCAGCGGAGTACAGCAACTCCACTGCCCACTGGTGGCCGTTGGCACCGCCGACAACCCTGCTGAGCGGCCCAGCAGACCTCAGCGACCTCCCCGCCCGTAGTTCGCATCGAGGGGCGGGTGAGTGTCTAACTGCGTGACAACGCACACGAACAGCGGCGAACAACCGCGAACGTCTGCGGACCATCAGCGCAGGTAGGAGCCACCCCAGCCCAAGGCAGCGCCCCTACCCAAGTTGCTTCGGGACGAAGAGGTCATCGCGCCCAAGGTCTTACCGCCACGCTTCCGCCGGCGCGCTCGCTCTGGTCGACGGCATGGCAACGTGGCTGAGGCCGGTGGGGGTGCGGTGAGGCACACGCCTGCGTGGTCAGTCGGCGCACCCACCATCGTGGCTGACTGTCGTCGGCTGAGGCTCAGACACTCCGGGTCCCAGCTCCGTCCACGGACATTCGAGGCGAAAAGACCGTGCCAATCGCGTGCCAAATCGTGCGGGGAACCGCGGGGATTGGCCCCGGGTGCGGCCAGGGCTCCAACGCCACTCCGCCGCAGGTCAGCGCAGCATCTGCCGCCATGAGACCGAAGCTTCCCAAGCTGAGGGCCTACGCCGTCGTCTCGGGCCAGCCAGTGCAACTTGGGATTGCGGCGCATGCCACGACTCCAAACTCTGCTCTGCCCGCTGGGCAGCGAAAGCCCGGTGCTCTCGCAGTTGCTCGACAGTGAAGCTGACCGGCGAACCATGCCCGAAATGCACAACTTTGAATTTTGGCGCAGGCTTGGTTTATACGCGCCGTGAGCTGGATGCGGAGTCCACCATGGTCCATCCGAAACGAGCCCAAGTGGCTCCGTCCTCCCTGCCTCTCCGGTATCCAGGTCGCCGGTGGTTGCTCTTTGGGGGACTGCTCGCGGGGCTGCTCGCCATGGCCTATTGGGCAGGTCACACGTGGAGTGACGGCAGAGCAGCTGACTGGCACTCATGGGAATGGCTGAATGAATTTTTCGGCGGTGTAGCAGGGTTGGTGACTGGGAGCAATGGCGGGGAGAACGTACCAGCAAGCGCTCGGTTGGCGGCACTCGCCTTGCTCGTGTGCTTCTTCGTTATTTGGCGGCGTGCGATGTTCGCGCACAGTGCGTACAAGCCCGGCCCGGTTGACGTGCAGGCGCTCGAGAATGCGACCGGGGAGGCTGCAACTCCGCCACTCGCTGATCTAACGGCTCAGTTCCGCAAACAGCTGTCGGAAACCAGCTTGTACCCACCGCCTGGTGTCCCTGAAGCACCTGCGGGAAGTGTCCTCGACCTGGTGGGTGACGTCGACCCTACTCCGGAACATTTCGGGGCGAGCGTGATGCGTTTCCTTGCGAGCTTGCGGCCGAAGATCGCATATCGGGTTAAGGGAGAATTGCAGGTCCGTACCCAGGAACCGTGCTGCGGTATGACGGTGACAGTCACTTCGTACGCGCTCGGGGGCTGCCGAGTGACGACGGTGTGGCAACGGGACTGGGAAGAGACTGTCCGCAGCGCTGTGTACTGGGTGGTGGCGTCGATCCTGCCCGTCACTTCCGCTTGCAAGCGCGTGCCCTGGCGTAACTGGGTAGGCCGCAATCTGCCCCCAGACTTGTTCGCGGCCTTCCAGAAAGCGAGTCAGCTGGCGGGTGACAGGAAATATGACGAAGCGATGGATTGGTTCTTCAGGGCGCTGCAACTTGATCCGCTCAATCCCTACATCCGGCATAGCCTGTCGGTGGTCCAGAAGGAAATTGGCCTCTACATCGAGGCCCTTGACATGATCCAAGGGTCGCTGATCTTCGACGGACAACGAGAAGAGGACTACAAACAGCGACTCTGGGAGTCGTTCGGACATCTCCGCCGCCCCAGCTATCTGCTGCATCTCCGGCGGCGCCCAGACGTGATTGACGTGCGCTATAACTACGCCAGCCTCCTTGGCCTCTACGATGACTTGCCGAGCCAGTGGTGCAATCGCCATGGAACCGAGACTGGAAAGATTCACCAACGACTGATTCAAGTACTTGCGGATCGGTATTGGCCCTTCGCTGTCAAAGAGAAGGACACCAAGAGACGGTGGAGACCAAGAGAGGTCGACAAGGAAGCGCGAACTCGCATCGAGAATATTCTCCGCAGTGGCTCCATCGAGGAAGTTCGCTTGTTCTTCCAGCAGGCCCGCGCACAGGAGCTGTATAGGCTCGCCTCAGATCGCCCACTGGCTTATATCGTCCCAGGCGTTCGACCTTACCGAACATGGACCGATCTGCGGCTCGTCCGTGATCTGCTAGCCCCCATGGGCTTGTCACGCGCATGGAACCAGCGCCACTACTTCGATAAGTCAGATCGAATGCTTCCTGTGTTCAATTGGCATCGAAAGCCGTATCAGCAGGTGGAGTGCTTGCAAGATCTTTCATCGATGCCTGTCTCCGACCTCAATAAGCGGGTAAGGGCTCATCTGCATTGGCCTAATTGGCCGCTACGAATGGATTGGCCAGTTCGGACTGAAAGCAGGCAATGGCAGGATCACTACAACGCAGCCTGTGTGTACGCGTTGGCGATGCGGGACATCCGAAACATGCAGGGGGAAGCGAACAAGGTAACGTGTGACGATCGTCTAGCCAAATTTGCTGTCGACGAGCTGATGAAAGCGCTGCACACCTCCGATAGCGCGTACACAACCGTCAAAACCAAGAAGCACATTTGGTTGATCGACCGCGACCCCGACCTAACAGCCCTTCGGCAGCATCAGGCCTTCAAGCACTTCGTCGGCCAGATGTACCCGCATAAAAAAGGACGCCGAACACTTCCAGATGTAGTCCGATCCCAGATGGCTACATATGAAGAGAAATTCCTAGCAGCTGAAGCGCACGCGATGGAGCAAATCTGGCACCAGCGAGGCAAACAGATCAAGGTCGACATTCACTCCGTGGTCGAGTGGTTCCGTAGTGAAGAAAGAGTCTGGATTTCTATGCAGAAGATTGCAGAAACTCAGGCCGGCGACTGGCCAATCAGGGTTGACCTGATCGAAAATGTGAAAAATGCATCTATAGCCGAAGGGGCTATCAGAGGCAAGGTACTCCCAGGCATACCGTCCTCGGAAGAGCTGGATGACATACCGGAATCCATAAACGCCTCGCATGATATCTGCGACCTTCTGAAAAATCTGCGGGAACTCATTGGAAAAAACTCAGCGTCCAAGAATAGCAGGGAGTGGCGTGACTGGCTGCGCGATGCCGACGCCTCAGGAACATCTGAACTGCCGTACGGAGAACTGGAGAAAATCTGCCGAGGATACGCTGCGGCCTGGCAAACGCTCGGCGATTGGTTCGAGTCCCCCACTGAAGAGAAATTGCAGAGGTCCTTCAAATTGGCACTGGAACAGATACCGTGCCCCTGATGAATTGCAAAAACTGCGGCGCTCGACGCTCCGTACAAGACCAGCCAGTGAGATTTCTCATGATGCCGCAGCCCACTACCGGTGTCCCTCCCCTCGTAGCGTGAAGACCGTGACTGCAGGGGAAGTTGAGAGTCATGGCGGAGAAGCGACGGAAGTTCGATCCGGAGTTCCGTGAGGGGGCTGTGCGGATCGTCACGGAGACCGGCAAGACGATCGCCGAGGTCGCCGAGGACCTGGGGATCAACGAGACCACCCTGGCGAGCTGGGTCTCCCGTGCCCGTCAGGCAGGGGCCGCACCGGCCGGCGGGAGTGGTGAGCTGGAGCGGTTGCGGAGGGAGAACGCCCAGCTCAAGCGGGACAACAAGGAACTGGTCATGGAGCGTGATGTCCTCAAACGCTGCATGGTCCTGTGGGTGAAGTAGCCGTGGCGGACCCGGCGTCCGTCGTCGGGGTGATCAGCGACTTCAGGACCGAGCACGGCGTTTCGCACCGCGTCTCCTGCCGCGCCCTGGGCGTGAGCGAGTCGTGGTTCTACAAACACCGCACCCGTCAGCCCACCCGGCGTGAGCTGCGCAGACAGCACCTGATCGAAGCGGTGAAGGGAGAGTTCGACACGTCCGGTGGCACCTACGGCTCGCCGAAGATCTGGATCAGGCTGGTGAGGCAGGGCTGGCGGGTCTCGGTGAACACCATCGCGAAGATCATGGCCGAGCTGGGCCTGGTCGCGCGGAAGGTGCGCAGACGGCGGGGGCTGACCCGGCCGGGCAAACGGCCGGCCGCCCCGGACTTCGTGCGCCGCGACTTCACCGCAGAGTCACCCGACCTGGTCTGGTGCGGGGACATGACGGAGATCGAAACCGGTGAGGGCAAGTTGTACCTGGCCACGGTCATCGACCTGTTCTCCCGCCGCCTGCTCGGCTATGCGATGGGTGCCCGTCACGATGCCGAACTGGTCGTCGCGGCTCTGCACATGGCTGCGGCGACCCGCGGCGGGGACGTCCGCGGTGTCATTTTCCACACGGACCGCGGCAGCGAGTACGGCTCCCGGAGGTTCCGCCGGGCCTGTCGCCGGCTGGGCGTCTTCCAGTCCATGGGCCGGGTCGGCTCGTGCTTCGACAATGCCGTCAGCGAGGCGTTCAACAGTGTGCTGAAGGTCGAGTACGTCCACCGGCACGCCTTCGCCACACGCACCGAGGCCCGGATCCGGATCGCGACCTGGATCACCGACTTCTACAACAGCCGTCGGCTACACGGCGTGTGTGGCTTCAAGAGCCCGATCGACTACGAACACGACTACTGGGCCAGCCTCGGTGAGGGGCTGGCTGCATAGGAAGGTCTCCACGATTCGAGGGGATTGACACTGACAGTCCCGCGCAGTCAACGGGACGCACTACTGGGCCCCCTCCTGTCACCCCAAGGCCGCGACCAGGCATGGCCGGTTCTGGGCAGAGACCCGGACGAAAAGCGTGTGCCCGAACGGAGCACGTGCAAAGGGTGAGTGAGAGTGCCTGCCTCGGTGAGGCAGGTGACCACGTCAGCCGCGCGCCGCCGCGTCGCCGCCCGCCGCCGCGAACGCCCCCCGCGCCATCCGGTGCAGCAGTGCCGCCGTCGCCGTGCGGCCCGGGAGGGAGCCCGGGCGGGCCAGGTGGGGGGTGGAGTTGAGGAGGCCGAAGACGGAGTGTACGGCCGAGCGGGCCGCCGGTTCGGTGAGGCCCGGGTAGATGTCGCGGACCACCTCCACCCACAGTTCGACGTACTGGCGCTGGAGCTGGCGGACCAGCTTGCGGTCGCTGTCGCGGAGGCGGTCCAGCTCCCGGTCGTGCAGGGTGATCAGGGGGCGGTCGTCGATCGCGAAGTCGATGTGCCCCTCGATGAGCGAGTCGAGGACCACCTCCGCCGAACCCCCGTCGGCCTCCGCCAGACGCCGCTTCGCGCCCGTCAGGAGCTGGCCGCTGATCCCCACCAGCAACTCGGCGAGCATCGCGTCCTTGCCCGCGAAGTGCCGGTACAGACCCGGGCCGCTGATACCGACCGCGGCCCCTATCTCGTCGACCCCGACGCCGTGGAAACCGCGCTCGGCGAACAGCCGCGCGGCCTCCTTGAGGATCTGCTCGCGGCGGGTGGGGGCGTCGGTTCTGGTGGCCATGGAAGTAATTCTAGACAGGGAGGTTAGCGGTCGTTAACCTGATGGAAATGGTTAACGCTCATTAACAGACGATCCTCGTGACCGACGACGGGTGAGGGGAACCGCAGATGGAGCAGGCACCGGAGCTGACGAGCGCGGCAGATCCCGCGTCGGAGGCCTGGCGGGCCAATGAGGGAGCCCACCTGGCGCTGGTCGGGGAGCTGCGCGCCAAGCTGGCCGCCGCCCGGCTGGGAGGCGGGGAGAAGGCGCGCGCCCGGCACACCGCGCGCGGCAAGCTGCTGCCCCGGGACCGGGTGGACGGTCTACTCGACCCCGGCTCGCCCTTCCTCGAACTCGCCCCGCTCGCCGCCGACGGGATGTACGAGGGGCAGGCCCCGGCCGCCGGGGTGATCGCCGGGATCGGGCGGGTCAGCGGGCGCGAGTGCGTGATCGTCGCCAACGACGCCACGGTCAAGGGCGGCACGTACTACCCGATGACCGTGAAGAAGCACCTGCGGGCTCAGGAGGTGGCGCTGGAGAACCGCCTGCCGTGTCTCTACCTGGTGGACTCCGGCGGCGCCTTCCTGCCGATGCAGGACGAGGTGTTCCCCGACCGCGAGCACTTCGGGCGGATCTTCTACAACCAGGCGCGGATGTCGGCGGCCCGGATCCCGCAGATCGCGGCCGTCCTCGGCTCGTGCACGGCCGGTGGGGCGTACGTCCCGGCGATGAGCGACGAGGCCGTGATCGTCCGCGGCCAGGGCACGATCTTCCTGGGCGGTCCGCCGCTGGTGAAGGCCGCCACCGGTGAGGTCGTCACCGCGGAGGAGCTGGGCGGCGGCGAGGTGCACTCCCGGATCTCCGGCGTCACCGACCACCTCGCCGAGGACGACGCGCACGCCCTGCGGATCGTGCGGACCATCGCCGCCACGCTCCCCGCGCGCGGGCCGCTCCCCTGGAAGGTCGCCCCGGTCGTCGAGCCCAAGGTCGACCCCTACGGGCTGTACGGCGCGGTCCCGGTCGACTCCCGTACCCCCTACGACGTACGGGAGATCATCGCGCGCGTGGTGGACGGCTCGCGGTTCGCCGAGTTCAAGGCCGAGTTCGGGCAGACCCTCGTCACCGGCTTCGCCCGGATCCACGGCCACCCGGTCGGGATCGTCGCCAACAACGGCATCCTGTTCTCCGAGTCCGCCCAGAAGGGCGCCCACTTCATCGAGCTGTGCGACCAGCGCGGGATCCCGCTGGTGTTCCTGCAGAACATCTCCGGGTTCATGGTCGGCAAGGACTACGAGGCCGGCGGCATCGCCAAGCACGGCGCCAAGATGGTGACCGCCGTCGCCTGCACGCGCGTGCCCAAGCTGACCGTCGTGGTCGGCGGGTCGTACGGCGCCGGGAACTACTCCATGTGCGGCCGCGCCTACTCCCCCCGCTTCCTGTGGATGTGGCCCAACGCCAAGATCTCCGTCATGGGCGGCGAGCAGGCCGCGTCGGTCCTCGCGACCGTCAAGCGGGACCAGCTGGAGGCCGGGGGCGAGAGCTGGCCACTGGAGGAGGAAGAGGCCTTCAAGGCCCCGATCCGCGACCGGTACGAGCGTCAGGGCAACGCCTACTACGCCACCGCCCGGCTCTGGGACGACGGGGTGATCGACCCGCTGGAGACCCGCCAGGTGCTGGGTCTCGCCCTGACCGCCTGCGCCAACGCGCCCCTGGGTGACCCCCAGTTCGGCGTCTTCCGGATGTGAGGGGCTTGCCACCGATGTTCGAGACAGTACTGGTCGCCAACCGGGGCGAGATCGCGGTCCGGGTCATCCGTACGCTGCGCTCGCTGGGCGTGCGCTCGGTCGCCGTCTTCTCCGACGCCGACGCCGACGCCCGGCACGTCCGGGAGGCCGACACCGCCGTACGGCTCGGTCCGGCGCCGGCCGCCGAGAGCTATTTGTCGGCGGAGCGGCTGCTTCAGGCCGCCGCCCGCACCGGCGCCCGGGCCGTCCACCCGGGATACGGCTTCCTCGCGGAGAACGCGGCCTTCGCGCGCGCCTGCGAGGCGGCGGGGCTGGTCTTCGTCGGGCCGCCCGCCGAGGCCATCTCCCTCATGGGCGACAAGATCCGCGCCAAGGAGACCGTGCGGGCCGCCGGGGTCCCGGTCGTCCCCGGCGGACGGGACCCCGACCTCGCCGAGGCGGCCCGTGAGCTGGGCGCGCCCGTCCTGCTCAAGCCGTCCGCGGGCGGCGGCGGCAAGGGCATGCGGCTGGTGCGGGACCTGACCCTGCTGGAGGAGGAGATCGCCGCCGCCCGCCGCGAGGCCCGCGCCTCCTTCGGCGACGACACGCTCCTCGTCGAACGCTGGGTGGACCGGCCCCGGCACATCGAGATCCAGGTCCTCGCCGACGGCCACGGCAACGTCGTCCACCTCGGCGAGCGCGAGTGCTCGCTGCAACGGCGGCACCAGAAGGTGATCGAGGAGGCGCCGAGCGTTCTCCTCGACGAGGAGACCAGGGCCGCGATGGGCGAGGCTGCCGTACAGGCGGCGCGCTCCTGCGGATACCGGGGCGCGGGCACGGTCGAGTTCATCGTCCCGGGCGGCGACCCCTCCTCGTACTACTTCATGGAGATGAACACCCGCCTCCAGGTGGAGCATCCGGTGACCGAGCTGGTCACGGGGCTGGACCTGGTGGAGTGGCAGCTGCGGGTCGCGGCGGGCGAGAAGCTGGACTTCGCGCAGGAGGACGTACGGCTCACCGGGCACGCCATCGAGGCGCGGATCTGCGCGGAAGACCCGGCGCGCGGGTTCCTGCCCTCCGGCGGGACAGTCCTGCGGCTGAGCGAACCCCAGGGCGACGGCGTGCGCACCGACTCCGGGCTCAGCGAGGGTACCGAGGTCGGCAGCCTCTACGACCCCATGCTGTCCAAGGTCATCGCCCATGGCCCGGACCGCCCGACCGCGCTCAGGAAACTCCGGGCCGCCCTCGCGGAGACGGTGACGCTGGGCGTGCAGACCAACGCCGGGTTCCTGCGACGTCTGCTCGCGCATCCGGCGGTGGTGGCGGGCGAGTTGGACACGGGCCTGGTGGAGCGCGAGGTGGACGGGCTGGTCTCGGACGCGGTACCGCCGGAGGTCTACGCGGCGGCGGCGCTGCTGCGCCACAGCGCGCTGGCCCCCGCCGACGGCTCCGGCTGGACGGACCCGTTCGCCGCCGCCGACGGCTGGCGCCTGGGCGGCGAGCGGGCCTGGACACCGCACCCCGTGCAGGTGCCCGGCCACGAGCCGGTGACCGTGCGCGTGCGCAGCACGCCGGGCGATGCGGCGGAGCTGCTCCTGCCCGGAGCGGACCACCCCCTCCGGGGGTCCGGGGGCGTGCCCCCGCAGCGCGACACCGGACACCGGTTCCAGTTCACGCTCGACGGCGTCCGTCATACCTTCGCCGCCCTGCCGGACGGCACGTGGCTCGGCCGCGACGGCGACTCCTGGCACGTCCGCGACCACGACCCGGTGGCCGCCTCCCTGACCCGCTCCGCGCACGCGGGCGCCGATTCCCTCACCGCGCCCATGCCCGGCACGGTGACGGTCGTGAAGGCGGCCGTCGGGGACGAGGTCGCCGCCGGGCAGAGTCTGCTGGTGGTCGAGGCGATGAAGATGGAGCACGTCATCTGCGCCCCGCACGCCGGCACGGTCGCCGAACTGGACGTCACCCCGGGCACGACGGTCGCCATGGACCAGGTGCTGGCCGTCGTCACCCCGTACGAGGAGGTCGCGGAATGACCGCTGAAGGGCTCCCCATGACCGTGCCCGCCCAGGATCTGCCCGCCAGGGTGCGGATCCACGAGGTCGGCGCGCGCGACGGTCTGCAGAACGAGAAGTCGGCCGTGCCGACCGAGGTGAAGGCCGAGTTCATCCGCAGGCTCGCCGACGCGGGCCTGACGACCATCGAGGCGACGAGTTTCGTGCACCCCAAGTGGGTGCCTCAACTCGCCGACGCCGAGGACCTGTTCCCGCAGGTCGCCGACCTTCCCGTCGCGCTGCCGGTCCTGGTGCCGAACCAGCGCGGCCTGGACCGCGCCCTCGCGCTCGGCGCCCGCCGGGTCGCCGTGTTCGCCAGCGCCACCGAGTCCTTCGCCAAGGCCAACCTCAACCGCACGCTCGACGAGTCGCTCGCGGTGTTCGAACCGGTCGTGCGGCGGGCGAAGGACGAGGGCGTGCGGGTGCGGGGCTATGTCTCCATGTGCTTCGGCGACCCCTGGGAGGGCGCGGTCCCGCTCCACCAGGTCGTCCGGGTGTGCCGGGCGCTGCGGGACATGGGCTGCGACGAGCTGAGCCTCGGCGACACCATCGGCGTCGCGACCCCCGGCCATGTCCTCGAACTGCTCTCCCTGCTCAACGAGGAGGGCGTGCCGACGAACGTCCTCGGCGTGCACTTCCACGACACCTACGGGCAGGCACTGGCCAACACCTATGCCGCTCTGGAACACGGCGTCACCACCGTCGACGCCTCCGCGGGCGGCCTCGGCGGCTGCCCGTACGCGAAGTCCGCCACCGGCAACCTCGCCACCGAGGACCTCGTGTGGATGCTGCAGGGCCTCGGTGTCGACACCGGGGTCGACCTCGGCCGCCTCGTCGCCACCAGCGTGTGGATGGCCGAACAACTGGGCCGGCCCAGCCCGTCCCGCACCGTCCGCGCTCTCTCCCACAAGGACCAGTGATCAGCATGGACCACCGTCTCAGCCCCGAGCTGGAGGAACTCCGCCGTACGGTGGAGGAGTTCGCGCACGACGTGGTGGCGCCGAAGATCGGCGACTTCTACGAGCGGCACGAGTTCCCGTACGAGATCGTCCGCGAGATGGGCCGGATGGGCCTGTTCGGGCTGCCGTTCCCCGAGGAGTACGGCGGCATGGGCGGCGACTATCTGGCCCTCGGCATCGCCCTGGAGGAGCTGGCGCGGGTCGACTCGTCGGTGGCGATCACCCTGGAGGCGGGTGTCTCGCTGGGCGCCATGCCGGTCCATCTGTTCGGCACCGAGGAGCAGAAGCGTCAGTGGCTGCCGCGGCTGTGCTCCGGCGAGATGCTGGGCGCGTTCGGGCTGACCGAGCCCGACGGCGGCAGCGACGCGGGGGCGACCCGGACGACGGCCCGCCTCGACCCCGAGACCGACGAATGGGTGATCAACGGCACCAAGTGCTTCATCACCAACTCGGGCACCGACATCACGGGGTTGGTGACGGTCACGGCCGTCACCGGGCGGGGGCCGGACGGCCGGCCGCTGATCTCCGCGATCATCGTCCCGGCGGGCACCCCGGGCTTCACGGTCGCCCAGCCCTACTCCAAGGTCGGCTGGAACGCCTCCGACACCCGGGAGCTGTCCTTCTCCGACGTACGCGTGCCGGCGGCGAACCTGCTGGGCGAGGAGGGGCGCGGATACGCGCAGTTCCTGCGGATCCTCGACGAGGGCCGGATCGCGATCGCCGCGCTGGCCACCGGGCTGGCCCAGGGCTGTGTGGACGAGTCGGTGAAGTACGCGCGGGAACGGCACGCGTTCGGGCGGCCGATCGGCGCCAACCAGGCCATCCAGTTCAAGATCGCCGACATGGAGATGAAGGCCCACACGGCCCGGCTGGCGTGGCGGGACGCGGCCTCGCGGCTGGTGGCGGGCGAGCCGTTCAAGAAGGAGGCAGCGCTGGCGAAGCTGTACTCGTCGACGATCGCTGTCGACAACGCCCGGGACGCCACGCAGGTGCACGGCGGGTACGGCTTCATGAACGAGTATCCGGTGGCCCGGATGTGGCGCGACTCCAAGATCCTGGAGATCGGGGAGGGCACGAGCGAGGTGCAGCGGATGCTGATCGCCCGTGAGCTGGGGCTCGCCGGCTGACCGGAAGTCATCCCTTTTACACCGTCAACTTGCCGTCAATTCCGGCAAGTTGACGGAATCAGAACGTGCACAGACATCCCACAGGTTCGGGATCACATCACCCCCGCCCTGGACAAGATCTGAGGTTAGGCTAACCTATCTTCGAATTGTCCGGCGGTGATCCGCACGTTCGAAAGCAGCCACTCCCATGCCCAACGCCAGAGCCAACCACCTCACCCGCCGCGGCATCCTCGCCGCCGGTGGCGCCCTCGGCCTCGGTGCCGTGCTCGCAGCCTGCGGGGACGACGACGCGAACAGCAGTGGCTCGGACTCCTCGGCGAGCGCCTCCGCCAAGTCCGGTCCCTGGACCTTCAAGGACGACCGCGACACCACCGTGAAGCTCGACAAGATACCGGCGAACATCGTCGCGTTCACCGGTGTCGGCGCCGCCCTCTACGACTACGGCATCCAGGTCAAGGGCGTGTTCGGCCCGACGAAGACCACCGACGGCAAGGCCGACGTCCAGGCCGGCGACATGGACATCTCCAAGGTGGAGATCCTGGGCAACGTCTGGGACGAGTTCAACGTCGAGAAGTACGCCGCCCTCGCGCCCGACGTCCTCATCTCCACGATGTTCGACGACGCCGGCACCCTCTGGTACGTCCCCGAGGCGTCCAAGGACAAGATCGCCAAGCTCGCGCCGAGCGTCGGCATCTCCGTCTACGACCGTCAGCTCACCGCCCCGCTGGAGCGGATGTGGGAGCTGGCCGAGTCGCTCGGCGCGGACATGACCGCGGCGGACGTCACCGACGCGAAGAAGCGGTTCGAGGCCGCGGCGACGCGGCTGCGCGCCGCGGCGAAGGCCAAGCCCGACATCAAGGTGATGGCCGGGTCCGCCAGCGCCGAGCTGTTCTACGTCTCCGGCTCCAACCTCTCCATCGACCTCGAGTACTTCAAGGCGCTCGGCGTGAACTTCGTGGAGCCGCCGGAGAGCGCGAAGAAGCAGGGCGGCGGCTGGTACGAGTCGCTGAGCTGGGAGAACGTCGACAAGTACGCGGCGGACATCATCATGATGGACGACCGGACCTCGGCGCTGCAGCCTTCGGCGATCACTGAGGCGACGTGGAAGAAGCTGCCTGCGGTGAAGGCGGGGCAGGTTGTCGGGCGGTCGCCGGAGCCGATTCTGTCTTACGACAAGTGTGTGCCGCTGCTGGAGAGCCTGGCCGAGGCTCTGGAGACGGCGAAGAAGGTTGCCTGATCAGGGGCCTGATGTTGTGGGGGAGCTGCGGGTCCGGTTGTGGCTGGTCGCGCCGTTCCCCGCGCCCCTGAAAGATGCGCCGTTCCCCGCGCCCCTAAAGAACGCGCAGTTCCCCGCGCCCCTGAAGGATGCGCCGTTCCCCGCGCCCCTGAAAAACGCGCAGTTCCCCGCGCCCCTGGGTTAGTTGCTCTGCCCCACGTTCCAGGAGTTGGCCCTATGACCACGGCCGTTGCCGCCCCGTTCCGGTTTTTCTCGCTCCAGGTGGTTCGGACTCGGCGGCTCGGTTCGTCGCTTGTTCGGGTTTCGTTCGGTGGGGAAGACCTTCGGTACTTCTTCTCCGGTGGGTGGGATCAGTCGCTGTCGCTCTTTCTGCCGCATCCGGGGCAGGACGCTCCCGCCGTTCCCTTCGAGCTCGGGGACGGGTGGTGGCAGGGGTGGCGGGAACTGCCCGATGACGTGCGGGCCGTGATGCGGTCGTACACGCTTCGGGCCCTGCGGCGGGATCCCGGCAAGATCGAGATCGACATCGACTTCGTGCTGCACACGCCCGCCGGGCCCGCCTCCGCCTGGGCCGCGCGGGCCGTACCCGGGGACCGGGTGGTGCTGCTGGGGCCCGCCGTCGCCGACAACCGGGCGATCCGGTTCCGGCCGCCGCAGGACACCGGTCCGGTGGTGTTGTGGGGCGACGAGACCGCGCTCCCGGCCATCTCGGCCATCCTCGAGTCGTTGCCGTCCGGGCAGCGGGTGCGGGCCTGGATCGAGGTGCGTGATCCCGGGAACCGGCAGGAGCTGACGGCCCTCGCCGACGCCGAGATCCACTGGGTCGGCCCCGGGGAGTCGCTGGATGCCGTCCGCGACGCCCAACTGCCCTCCGCCGCACAGCCGTACGTCTGGATCGCCGGCGAGTCCGGGTCCGTGAAGGCGTTGCGGCGGCACTTCGTGCAGGAGTGCGGGATCGACCGGCGTCGGGTCACCTTCGTCGGGTACTGGCGTGAGGGGCTGACGGAGGAACAGCTGCGCGAGCGCGAGTGAGTGACGTGATCACCGTCACCGGAGGGGCAGAGTTTCCCAGGGTGTTAATTAGGTTAGGCTAACCTAAGTTGAACCCGGGGCTCCGCCCCTCAGTCCGTCCCGCAGCGGACCCGTCCCCCACCCCCGGAAGGCTCCCCATGCGCTCGCACCTGCTCAACGACACCACCGCGGAGCAGTACCGCCGCTCCGTGACCGAAGGAGTCGAGCGGGTGGCCGCCAAACTCGCCGCCACCGACCGTCCGTTCACCGGCGTCACGGTCGACGCCCTCGCCCCCCGTATCGACGGCATCGACCTCGACCAGCCCCTGTACGACACCGCCGCGGTGCTCGACGAGCTGGAGGAGGTCTACCTCCGCGACGCGATCTACTTCCACCACCCCCGCTACCTCGCCCACCTCAACTGCCCGGTCGTCATCCCCGCCGTGCTCGGCGAGGCCGTGCTGTCCGCCGTCAACTCCTCCCTGGACACCTGGGACCAGTCGGCCGGCGGCACGCTCATCGAGCGGAAACTGATCGACTGGACGACCGAGCGCATCGGCCTCGGCCCGGCCGCCGACGGGGTGTTCACCTCCGGCGGCACGCAGAGCAACCTCCAGGCGCTGCTGCTCGCCCGGGAGGAGGCCAAAAGCGACTCGTCCGCCAAACTGCGCATCTTCGCCTCCGAGGTCAGCCACTTCAGCGTGAAGAAGTCCGCGAAACTGCTCGGTCTGGGGCAGGACTCGGTCGTGTCGATCCCCGTCGACCACGACAAGCGGATGCAGACCGTCGCGCTCGCCCATGAGCTGGAGCGCTGCAAGAAGGCCGGCCTCGTCCCCATGGCCGTCGTCGCCACCGCCGGCACCACCGACTTCGGCTCCATCGACCCGCTGCCCGAGATCGCCGAACTGTGCGCCCAGTACGGCACCTGGATGCACGTCGACGCGGCCTACGGCTGCGGGCTGCTCGCCTCCCTGAAGTACCGGGACCGCATCGACGGCATCGAGCGCGCCGACTCCGTCACCGTCGACTACCACAAGTCCTTCTTCCAGCCGGTGAGTTCGTCCGCCGTGCTGGTCCGGGACGCGGCCACGCTGCGGCACGCCACCTACCACGCCGAGTACCTGAACCCGCGCCGGATGGTGCAGGAACGTATCCCCAACCAGGTGGACAAGTCCCTGCAGACCACCCGCCGCTTCGACGCGCTCAAACTGTGGATGACCCTGCGCACCATGGGCGCCGACGGCATCGGGCAGCTCTTCGACGAGGTGTGCGACCTCGCCGCCCGGGGCTGGGGCCTGCTGGCCGCCGACCCGCGCTACGACGTCGTCGTACAGCCGTCGCTGTCCACCCTCGTCTTCCGCTACATCCCGCAGGCCGTCACCGACCCGGCCGAGATCGACCGCGCCAACCTCTACGCCCGCAAGGCCCTGTTCGCCTCCGGTGACGCCGTGGTCGCGGGCACGAAGGTCGCGGGCCGTCACTACCTGAAGTTCACCCTGCTCAACCCCGAGACCACCGCGGCCGACATCGCCGCCGTCCTCGATCTGATCGCCGGCCATGCCGAGCAGTACCTGGGAGAGTCCCTTGACCGCGCTTCCTGAAGCCAGCCGCACCTACGACGTCGTGGGCATCGGGCTCGGCCCGTTCAACCTCGGCCTCGCCTGCCTCACCGAGCCGATCGACGCGCTCGACGGCCTCTTCCTGGAGTCCAAGCCCGACTTCGAGTGGCACGCCGGCATGTTCCTCGACGGCGCCCACCTCCAGACGCCGTTCATGTCGGACCTGGTCACCATGGCCGACCCGACCTCGCCGTACTCCTTCCTCAACTACCTGAAGGAGAAGGGGCGGCTCTACCAGTTCTACATCCGCGAGAACTTCTACCCGCTGCGCGTCGAGTACGACGACTACTGCCGCTGGGCGGCCGCCAAGCTGAGCAACGTGCGCTTCTCGACGACCGTCGCCGAGGTGACGTACGACGAGACCGACGCGCTGTACGCCGTACGCACCACGGACGGGGACGTGTACCGCGCCCGCCGTCTGGTCCTCGGCACCGGCACCACCCCGTACGTCCCGGAGATCTGCCGGGACCTCGACGGCGGGCTGCTCCACACCGCCGAGTACATGCGGCGCAAGGCCGAGCTCCAGTCGAAGAAGTCCATCACGATCGTCGGCAGCGGCCAGAGCGCCGCCGAGATCTACTACGAACTGCTCGCCGAGATCGACGTCCACGGCTACCAGCTCAACTGGGTCACCCGCTCCCCGCGGTTCTTCCCGCTGGAGTACACCAAGCTGACCCTGGAGATGACGTCCCCGGACTACATCGACTACTTCCACGCGCTGCCCGAGGAGACCCGCTACCGGCTGGAGAAGCAGCAGAAGGGCCTCTTCAAGGGCATCAACTCGGATCTGATCGACTCGATCTTCGACCTGCTCTACCAGAAGAACGTCGAGCACGGCGACCAGCCCGTCCCCACCCGCCTCCTCAGCAACTCCACGCTGCACAGCGCCCGTCACGAGGACGGCGTCTACCGGCTCGGCTTCCGCCAGGACGAGCAGGGCAAGGACTACGAGATCACCACCGAGGGCCTGGTGCTGGCCACCGGCTACCACTACGAGCAGCCGGCCTTCCTGGAGCCGGTCCGCGACCGCCTCCGCTTCGACGAGCACGGCCGCTTCGACGTGGCCCGCAACTACGCCGTCGACACCACCGGCCGGGGCGTGTTCCTGCAGAACGCCGGCGTGCACACGCACTCCGTCACGTCCCCCGACCTCGGCATGGGCCCGTACCGCAACAGCCTCATCATCCGTGAGCTGCTCGGCAGCGAGTACTACCCGGTCGAGAAGACCATCGCGTTCCAGGAGTTCTCCGTATGACCTTCACCTTCCGCCCGCTCGACCCGCTGAGGGACGCCGAGCTGCTGCACTCCTGGGTGACGCATCCCAAAGCGGCCTACTGGATGATGCAGGACGCCTCGCTGGTGGACGTCGAGCGCGCCTACATGGAGATCGCCGCGGACCCGCACCACCACGCGCTGCTGGGCCTCGACGAGAACGGCACACCGGTCTTCCTGATGGAGAAGTACGACCCCGCCCACCGGGAGCTCGTCGGCCTGTACGAGCCCCGGCCGGGCGACGTCGGCATGCACTTCCTCACGCCGGCGACCGACACGCCCGTGCACGGCTTCACCCGGGCCGTCATCACCGCCGTGATGGCGCACCTCTTCGACGACCCGGCCACCTCCCGGGTCGTCGTCGAACCGGACCTCGCCAACACGGCCGTCCACGCCCTGAACAAAGCCGTCGGCTTCGTCGCCGAACGCGAGATCCAGAAGCCGGAGAAGATGGCCCTGCTGAGCTTCTGCACCCGAGAACAGTTCCTCGCGGCGACGGGGGTGGCCGCGTGAGCCCGACCGCCGCCGTGGCCCACCTCTCCCCCGAACGCTGGGAGACGGCCAACCGCCTCCTCGTCCGCAAGGCCCTCGCGGAGTTCGCACACGAGCGGCTCATCACACCCGAGGAGCAGCCCGGGGAGCAGCCCGAGGAGCAGGGAGGGCAGCAGGGCGGGCGGTACGTCGTCCGCAGCGACGACGGTCTGACGTCCTACCGCTTCACCGCCGTACGCCGTGCCCTCGACCACTGGCAGGTGGACGCCGACTCGATCACCCGCACCCGCGACGGCGCCGAACTCCCCGTCGCCGCACTGGACTTCTTCATCGAGCTGCGGCAGGCCCTCGGGCTGAGCGACGAGATCCTGCCGGTGTACCTGGAGGAGGTCTCCTCCACCCTCTCCGGCACCTGCTACAAGCTCACCAAACCGCGGATCACCTCGGCGGAGCTGGTCAGGAGCGGCTTCCAGGCCATCGAGACCGGGATGACCGAGGGCCACCCCTGCTTCGTCGCCAACAACGGGCGGCTCGGCTTCGGCGTCCACGAGTACCTGTCGTACGCCCCGGAGACCGCGAGCCCGGTCCGGCTGGTGTGGCTGGCAGCGCACCGGTCGCGGGCGGCCTTCACGGCGGGCGTCGGGATCGAGTACGAGACCTTCCTGCGGGAGGAGTTGGGCGCGGCGACCGTCGAACGGTTCGAGGGGATCCTGCGCGAGCAGGACCTCGACCCCGCCGACTACCTCCTCATCCCCGTGCACCCCTGGCAGTGGTGGAACAAGCTCACCGTCACCTTCGCCGCCGAGGTCGCGCGCAGGAACCTGGTGTGCCTGGGCGAGGGCGACGACGAGTATCTGGCCCAGCAGTCCATCCGGACCTTCTTCAACTCCTCGCACCCCGAGAAGCACTACGTCAAGACGGCCCTGTCCGTCCTCAACATGGGCTTCATGCGCGGACTTTCCGCCGCGTACATGGAGGCGACCCCGGCGATCAACGACTGGCTGGCCCAGCTCATCGACAACGACCCGGTGCTGAAGTCGACGGGTCTGTCGATCATCCGCGAGCGGGCCGCCGTGGGCTACCGGCACCTGGAGTACGAGGCGGCGACGGACCGCTACTCGCCGTACCGCAAGATGCTCGCCGCGCTGTGGCGGGAGAGCCCGGTGCCCTCGCTCCGGGACGGCGAGTCGCTCGCGACCATGGCGTCCCTGGTCCATGTGGACCACGAGGGGAAGTCGGTGGCCGGCGCGCTCGTCGAGCAGTCGGGGCTCGCGGCGGCGGAGTGGCTGCGCCACTACCTCGAGGCCTACTACACCCCGCTGCTGCACAGCTTCTACGCCTACGACCTGGTCTTCATGCCGCACGGCGAGAACACGATCCTCGTGCTGCGGGACGGGGTCGTGCAGCGGGCGATCTACAAGGACATCGCCGAGGAGATCGCCGTCATGGACCCGGACGCGGTGCTGCCGCCCGAGGTGCGGCGGATCCGCGTCGAGGTGCCCGAGGACAAGAAGCTGCTGTCCATCTTCACGGACGTCTTCGACTGCTTCTTCCGCTTCCTCGCGGCGGACCTCGCCGCCGAGGGGATCCTGGAGGAGGACGACTTCTGGCGCACGGTCGCCGAGGTCACCCGCTCCTACCAGGAGGCGAACCCCGAACTCGCCGACAAGTTCCGCCAGTACGACATGTTCGCCCCCGAGTTCGCCCGGTCCTGCCTCAACCGGCTCCAGCTGCGCAACAACCAGCAGATGGTGGACCTGGCCGACCCCTCGGGCGCCCTCCAACTGATCGGCACCCTGAAAAATCCCGTCACAGGGTTCTGATCAGGACGGCGGGTTCCCCCGAGTACGGTCCTCGGGGGAACCTGTCCGTCCGCACACTCCCCTCACAGAGAGCGGAACTACGGTCCACACCTTGCCGTGCCCGCTGCTTTCGGGGAGCCGACTTCATGTCCGAGCACATTGCACAGCAAGCCCCGCACCACCCGCCGGCCGTGTCCGGGCTCCTGCCGGAACACGCCCCCGCGGTCCACGCCTACGCGGACGCCTTCTGCGCGAAACCGCGCGACGCCACCGACCTGGCGGCCCAGGTCCTCGCCCGCGGCCCCCGGCAACCGGGCGGCCCCGCCCTACGCACCGCCCTCCTCGCCGACGTACGCCGCACCGCCGACGGCTGGCTGCGCGACGAGCGTTCCGCGCTGCTGCGCCCGGAGTTCCGCGCCTGGTCGCAGCGGGCAGCCGACACCTTCGGCCCCATCGACACCCTGCGCCGGGTGGAGAACAGCTCGGTGCTCCTGGCCGCCTTCGAGCAACTCGCCGACCAGTCACGGGCCGCGCTGTGGCTGTGCCTCGCCGAGGAGGGCGAGTCGGCGCAGGCGGCCCGGCTCCTGAACACCAGCGAGGAGTTCGCCGAGTCCCTCGCGCAGTCGGCCCGCGGCCGACTGGTCGACACCTTCCTGCGGGTGCGCGCCGACCGCACCGCCGACCCTCGATGCCTCCACTACGGCGGCATGCTCGGCGCCATCGCCCGCGGCACGCACCGCGAGGCCCCCGCCGATCTCCGGCAGCACCTCGACATCTGCCGCTTCTGCGCCCACGACCTGCGGCTGCTGCGCACGCTCGCCTCGGGCGAGACGGAGGAGGCACGGCGGCTGCTGGTGGACCAGGTGCTGGTGTGGGGCGGGGGCGCCTATCGCAAGGGGCGAGCGGCGGCCCGGGAGGCGGGGCGAGCGGCGGGGCGTACACCGGTGGATCCGCCCGTATCACCGGAGGAGCCCGCCGCCGGCCCGCCCGTCCGCCGCCGCAGACGGCCGGTGGTCACGGTGGCGGTCACCGTCGTCCTGACCGCCCTCCTCACCACCGCCGTCCTGCGGCTGCTGTCCGGCTCCGACCCCGCCGCGGGCGCCGAGCCCGCGGCCGACGCGAGCGCCGTGTCCCCGTCCGCCGCCGTCGGGGACTCCGCGTCGCCGTCGCCCTCGACGACCGGCGCCTCCGCCGCCCCGGTCGTCCTGAAGAGCGTGGCGAACGGGCGCTGTGTCACCGGCCCCACGGGCGGTGCCGCCCCCGACGAGCCCCAGTCCCGGACCGAAACCCAGCCCCGGACCCAGGGCCCCGTGCCCGCCCCCGACCCCGTCCTGGCCGCCTGTGACGGCGGCGAGGCCCAGCAGTGGCGGGTGGTCGCCCTGGACGACGGCGCGGTGGCCCTGGTGAACGTCGCGTCGCGGCTCTGCCTGGACATCGCGGGCGAGCGGGTCGCGGGCGACGGGATGCAGCAGCGGCCGTGCGCGAACGAGCAGGCCGACGCGCCCTTCCCGGAGGACCAGGCGTTCCTGCCGGAGCGGGCGGGCGACGACGCGTTCACCCTCGTCTGCCAGGACAACCCCGAGATCGCGCTCGGGGTGCGCTCCGGCGAGGTCGGGATGCGGTCGACTGCCGCCGCGGGCAAGGCGGTTCGCTTCTCGCTCGACGGCGGCGGCGGTGTCGATGACGCGACGGCGAACGCGTTGGGGCTTTGACGGCCCGGTGCCAGAATCGCCCCATGGCGGAAATCCTCCAGAAGGACGGCACCTGGGTCTTCGACGGTGACGCGCTGCGGCTGACGCCGGGCCGGGACAGGGGCGTGGGGCTGCTGCGGAAGGAACTGGGCGAACTCGTGGTCCCGCTGGGGGCGTTGGCGGGGATCTCGTTCGAGCAGGGCAAGAAGAGCGGGCGGCTCAGGCTGCGGCTGCGGGACGGCGCCGATCCGCTGCTGCACGCCACCGGCGGCCGGCTGGCCGAGCCGCACGACCCGTATCAGCTGCTCGTCGACTCCGACCGGTACGGGGTCGCCGAGTACTTCGTGGACGAGGTGCGGCACGCGCTGCTGCTGGACCGGGTGCCGTCCGGTCCGGTGGACGCGTATCTGCTGCCCGGGCCGGCCGTGCCGCTGTCCTTCTCCGCCGGGGACGGCACGGCGAGCTTCGACGGCGACCTCGTACGGCTGGAGTGGAACTGGAAGACGGAGGACGCGAAGGCCTCCGCCGGGGCCCGCACGATCCGCGTCGAGGACGTCATCGGCGTGGAGTGGCAGCCGGCCGTCGGCCTGGAGAACGGCCATCTGCGGTTCACCGTGCGCCACGCGCCGACGAAGGCCCCGCCGAAGTACGACCCGAACGCCGTCGAGCTGTGGGGCTTCAAGAAGGACCCGCTGATGGCCCTGGTCGCGGCGGCCGTGCAGGCCCGGCTGCCGCATCCCGCCGCAGCCCCCGACGACACCCTACGGCCCACCGCGCTGCCGTCCGGCGCCGAGCCGGAGATCCCCGCCCCGGCCGCCTCCGGCGACGACCACGACGCGCTGCTGCGCCGGCTGCGCGAGCTCGGCGAGCTGCACCGGGACGGGGTGCTGACGGACGACGAGTTCACCATGGCCAAACAGGCGGTCCTCCGGCGCCTGTGACTCCTGGGAGGACCGCCTGCCGGGCGTACGGCTGTGCTACTTGGCCTTGCGGGCCACCGTGAAGTGGTCGATGCGGTCGCCGGTCTCGGCGATGCCCTGGACCTTCAGGGTGGTGTGGTGGCCCTTCGGCGCGGGGGTGACGTCCACATTCGTTCAACGTGTCACCGGCTACCGGCCGCTGCTTCCTGTCCGGCTCCGCCGGAAAGTCACCGCGACGCCTCGCGTCGCGCGGCCGCGCCCGCCATGACGTACACAACCCCCTCGGTCTCGGGGTACGCCGTCCCGCCGACGGGGACCTTGGCGTCTGAAAGTCGTCGCCCCGGGCGACGGATCGCAAGACGCCGAATGGACGGTTCACGAACACACGCTCATAACACATTCAAGGTTCCCCCAAGGCCTCTTAACAGGACTCTGCCCGAAATCGGGCAGGTTTCTTGCGAAACCGGCTCGCGTACCTCAGGATCTACCGGGTGCACGACGAACTGGTTGATCATCTGACGCGGTCCACGCCCCTTCAGCGGGGCGAGGCACTGCGGGTGATCCAGGACGTGCTCGCCTTCTTCGACGAGACGACCGAGGACTACGTCCGTCGCCGCCACCGCGAGCTCCAGGCCGGCGGCCTGGTGAACGCGGAGATCTTCGAACGGATCGCGGCGGACCTTCAGTACCGGGCGGTCGCGCCGCCGGAGCTGTCCATCCGGCAGCTGCGGCGGATCGTCTACGGGTGACTCACCCGCGGGAGACCACGGGTGACAGAAACAGCTTGGGGATACCTCTTATATGTGCGGAATCGTCGGATACATCGGGAAGCGTGACGTGGCCCCGCTGCTGCTGGAAGGCCTGCAGCGGCTGGAGTACCGCGGCTACGACTCGGCCGGCATCGTCGTGACCTCGCCGAAGACGGCCGGTCTGAAGATGGTCAAGGCCAAGGGCCGGGTCCGGGACCTGGAGGCCAAGGTTCCGGCGCGCTTCAAGGGCACCACCGGGATCGCCCACACCCGCTGGGCCACCCACGGCGCCCCCTCCGACGTGAACGCCCACCCGCACATGTCGGACGACAACAAGGTCGCCGTCGTCCACAACGGCATCATCGACAACGCCTCCGACCTGCGCCGCAAGCTGGAGGCGGACGGTGTCGAGTTCCTCTCCGAGACCGACACCGAGGTCCTCACCCACCTGATCGCCCGCTCCCAGGCTCAGACCCTGGAGGAGAAGGTCCGCCAGGCCCTCCGGGTCGTCGAGGGCACCTACGGCATCGCCGTCATGCACGCCGACTTCTCGGACCGTATCGTCGTCGCCCGCAACGGCTCCCCGGTCGTCCTCGGCATCGGCGAGAAGGAGATGTTCGTCGCCTCGGACATCGCCGCGCTGGTCGCCCACACCCGGCAGATAGTCACGCTGGACGACGGCGAGATGGCCACCCTCAAGGCCGACGACTTCCGCACCTACACCACGGAGGGCACCCGCACCACGGCCGAGCCCACCACCGTGGAGTGGGAGGCCGCCTCCTACGACATGGGCGGCCACGACACCTACATGCACAAGGAGATCCACGAGCAGGCCGACGCCGTGGACCGCGTGCTGCGCGGCCGCATCGACGACCGCTTCTCCACCGTGCACCTCGGCGGCCTCAACCTGGACGCCCGTGAGGCCCGTCAGATCCGCCGCGTGAAGATCCTCGGCTGCGGCACCTCGTACCACGCGGGCATGATCGGCGCCCAGATGATCGAGGAGCTGGCCCGCATCCCCGCCGACGCCGAGCCCGCCTCCGAGTTCCGCTACCGCAACGCGGTCGTCGACCCCGACACCCTGTACATCGCCGTCTCCCAGTCCGGTGAGACGTACGACGTCCTCGCCGCCGTCCAGGAGCTCAAGCGCAAGGGCGCGCGGGTGCTGGGTGTCGTGAATGTGGTGGGCTCGGCGATCGCCCGCGAGGCCGACGGCGGCGTGTACGTGCACGCCGGTCCCGAGGTGTGTGTCGTCTCGACGAAGTGCTTCACCAACACCACGGTGGCCTTCGCCCTCCTCGCCCTGCACCTCGGCCGCACCCGCGACCTCTCGGTCCGCGACGGCAAGCGGATCATCGAGGGCCTGCGCAGGCTGCCCGGCCAGATCTCCGAGATCATGGAGCAGGAGGCCGAGATCCAGAAGCTGGCCGACGAGCTCGCCGAGGCCCGCTCGATGCTCTTCATCGGCCGCGTCCGGGGCTACCCGGTGGCCCGTGAGGCCTCCCTGAAGCTCAAGGAGGTCTCGTACATCCACGCCGAGGCCTACCCGGCCTCCGAGCTCAAGCACGGTCCGCTGGCCCTGATCGAGCCCGCCCTGCCGACGGTCGCGATCGTCCCCGACGACGACCTGCTGGAGAAGAACCGCGCCGCCCTGGAGGAGATCAAGGCCCGCAGCGGCCGGATCATCGCCGTGGCCCACCAGGAGCAGGAGAAGGCCGACCGCACGATCGTCGTCCCGAAGAACGAGGACGAGCTGGACCCGATCCTGATGGGCATCCCGCTCCAGCTCCTCGCCTACTACACGGCGAAGGCCCTCGGCCGGGACATCGACAAGCCGCGCAACCTGGCGAAGTCGGTCACGGTCGAGTAGCGGCCAGCCGTACAGAAAGCCTTACAGGAAGCAGCCGTACGAGGTCCAGCGCGCCGGGCGTGAACGTGTCGCCCGGCGCGCTCTCAGCTCTGCGGCGTGAAGATCAGGTTCCGGGTCTTCGGCGGCCGGGGCCGGTGCCAGGGCACCAGGGTGCCGTCGGCCTCGGTGACCCAGTGGCAGTCGTAGCCGAGCGGGTCGAACTCGGAGGTCAGCGTCTCCAGGGGCGCGTCGCGCAGCGCCTCCAGCATGACGGTCGGCCGGTCGCGCTTGAGCACCTGGCGGGCCCCACGCAGGACCGACAGCTCGTGCCCCTCGACGTCGATCTTCATCAGGTCCAGCCTGGTCTCGGCGAAGACCTCGTCGAGCGCGCGCAGCCGGATGCGCTTCTGCTCGGCGTCGGCGGCGGCGTGCTCCAGGGTCGAGCCCGTCGACAGCAGGTTCCCGGAAAACCGGACGCTGATCTCCGCCCAGCCCTCCTCGCTGGACACACCCGCCTGGTAGAGCTTGACGTTCTGGACGCCGTTGGAGCGGACGTTGACCGAGAGCCGGGCGTGGATCATGTCCACCGGCTCGAACGCGTGGATCGTCGCCTGAGGGTTGGCGAGGGCGGCGATCATCGAGAAGTAGCCGACGTGGGCGCCGACGTCGGCGATCGTCGTGCTCTTCGCCGCCAGCCGGGACCAGGTGGCGAGGCTGCCCGGCTCGTAGCCGAACCCGCCGTTCCACAGGGTGTCGAGGGCGACCGCGTCGTCGTTCACGCAGAACATCACGAACGGCGGACAGTACGGGGAGTCGATCTCGGCGAAACCCCGATAGGGGAACTTCTTGCGGTGCGTGCGGATGATGTCGCCCGTGGAGACCGGCCGTACGGATGGTGCGTGGGCCATCATGCGGGCGTTGGATTCGTGGAGCTGGGACATACGCATCCGGCGATGCTAAAGCGGGGGTCAGGTTCTGTCATCGGCTTGGGAAGATTGAAAAAGACCTGATCAGGGGCGCGCCGGGGCGAGATGGCGGAGCGGTGAACTCCAGCCGTGGAACAGGGAACAAGGATCACGGAAACCGGGAACGGGACACGGGGAACGCGGCACGAGGGGACTCGCAACGGGAAACGGGGAACGCGGCACGAGGGGACTCGCAACGCGGAACGGACCCCGCGCGACGCCATCGGTCGCGGGGGTCCGCTCGGTCGGCCGGGGGCTGCCCGAACTCCCCGGCGTCGGCTGCCGTTTCAGCCGGCGGCCGTCACACCGCGGCCGGCAGCCCGTCGCGGGAGCGCGGTGGGCCAGTGGGCCATCGCCGCCGTGGCGGCGTACCAGGCGACCGCCCCCGCCGCGACGGCGAACCAACCGCCCACCTTGGTGAGCGAGTCGCTGTCGGCGAACGAGGCGACCGCCATCAGGACGAGCGCGACGAGGAACAACCCGTAGGTCCCACGGGTGAGTTGGTCCCCGCCCGCCGCGGTCAGGGAGAGCGCCACGAGGGCGAACAGGAGGAGGAAGAGTCCGGCGGCGTTGTCGGAGGCCTGGGAGCCCGCGGAGAGGGCCCAGGTGAACCAGAACGCGCCGAGAACGGTGTAGGCCGTACCGCCCGCCGAGTCGCGGTCGCGGAGGGCCAACAGGCCGACGACGAACAGTGCTACGCCGCCGACGTAGTGAGCGATGGTCACGGCGTCCGCCGCCGTCACGCCGTCGATCAGGTCGGTGTGCCCGAGTCCGAACGCCAACAGGGTGATGCCCAGGGCGAGTCGGCCGACGATCGTGGTGGTGCTTCCCGCGGAGACGTCATTGTCCACGGCGGGCTCCCTTCATGCGTTTGTGCGATGCGCGGTGACCGATATATGCCCTTCACAAGGGCACAAATACCTGTGGGAGCAAGTGAATTCGAACATCGCGCAGACGCCGTGAAGAGGGAGTCCGGGAGGGCCGCCGGAGAACTACGGGGGCTGCGGAAGACCTACGGGATAACGATGACCGGCCGCTTCGCGCGCTTGGCGAGCCGGCCGGCGACGGAGCCGAAGATGCGGCCCACGATGCCGTGCGTGGAGCCGACGACGATCGCGTCCGCCTCGTACTCCCGCCCCACCTCTTCGAGTTCGTGGCAGATGTCACCGCCGCGCTCGACCAGGATCCACGGCACCTCGGCGAGGTAGTCCGCGCAGGCGAGCTCCAGCCCGAGCACCTCGGTGCGGTGGTCCGGCACGTCGACGAAGACCGGCGGCTCGCAGCCCGCCCACACGGTGGTGGGCAGCCGGTTGGCGACATGGACGATGATCAGGCCCGAGCCGGAGCGGTGGGCCATGCCGATGGCGTACGCGAGAGCGCGTTCACTGGAGGTGGAGCCGTCGAAGCCGACGACCACGCCGTGCTTGAAGGCGGGATCGCAGGTGGGGCGTGCCTCTTCCGCCGCCAGGGGCTCGGCCGCCGTGGGGTCGGCGACGGGCCGCTTGCGGTCCGCGGGTTCGAAGAATTCGTGACCGGCCATGGCTGTCTCGGCGTATCGATCCTTGTATGGGTTGGACGGCTTGAGCGTCGGAGCTGTGTCCGGGAATTGTCTTCCCAACCCCATACCCCCAAGGGTACGGCGCCACTCCTCCTACGCCCAGACCCCGAGCACCCTCGGTGGGGGTTCCAGGGAGCATGCACGAGGGGGCGCCCGTAACGCAATGGTTGCTGCCCGGTACAGGCGGTTTGCACAGGATTCACTTACCCGTGGCCGATGCCCGCGACTGATGCCCGTGGCCGACAACCCGTGGCCGATACCCGTGGCCGACCGGTGCGGGCTCCGGAGTGACCGACCGCGCCCACCCGCGTTGAGCACCGTGCGCCGGGGCCGTCCCCGCGCACCGTACACCGCCGCCCCGGAAAGAAGCCCGCCCCATGCCCCCGTCGCGCAGGCCGTCCGCCCACCGTCCCGGCGGCGGGCGCAGGACCGGCGAGCGCAGGACCGGCGAGCGCGCGACCGACGATCTGATCCGCTGGGCGGCCTTCTCCTGCGTCCTCGTCCCGGTGGTCCTCCTCTGGTACGGCACCTCGCTCGCCGGCGCCGCCGGGACCGCGCTCGGCCTCGCCGCCGTCACGGCCGTCTGCCGACTGCTGCTGCGCCAGTCGGAGCGGGGCGCGGCCCGGCTCCTCGCGGAGAAACAAGGAGAACCGCACGCGCCGCAGGCGCACCACCGGGGGCGCCATCAGCGCACCGGAACGGGGTCGCATCGTGGCGGTCGTCACTCCGGGGGAAACTCACCGGCCGGTTGACCGGTTTTCACGCACCGGACCGGCGCTTTTCAGCCAACTTCCGCCTCCCGTGCATCCCTTGCCGTAACCACCCCCCACCCCCCGTGCCACCTGCACGGATAAGCCCTCGGGAACCCTGCGCACCCTATGGGGATTGGCCACTACGACGAGGCGCACTTCCCTGCACGCTCCACGAGTGCAACGCTTCGTGATCGAATGCTTCACGCCAAGTTGCCAAGTCGACAATCCGCCGGGTGCTGAACTGGCCACTCCGGCGTCGCGCGACACAGTAGATTCGATCTTGACTGTCTACGGCGGGGGACTCGTGCAGGACCGAGGGGAAACGTGCAGGAGCGACACAACCGAGGAGCCGCGACCACCGAGGGGGGCTTAGCAGGATGAGCCACGACTCCACTGCCGCGCCGGAAGCCGCGGCCCGGAAGCTTTCCGGGCGACGCCGCAAGGAGATCGTCGCGGTGCTGCTGTTCAGCGGCGGCCCCATCTTCGAGAGTTCCATTCCGCTGTCGGTGTTCGGGATTGACCGCCAGGACGCCGGCGTGCCGCGCTACCGCTTGCTGGTGTGCGGCGGAGAAGAGGGCCCGCTGCGGACCACAGGGGGCCTGGAACTCACCGCACCGCATGGCCTGGAAGCGATCTCACGGGCGGGCACGGTCGTCGTGCCGGCCTGGCGTTCGATCACTTCTCCGCCACCGGAGGAGGCGCTCGACGCGCTGCGGCGGGCCCATGAAGAGGGTGCCCGCATAGTGGGCCTGTGCACCGGCGCGTTCGTGCTGGCGGCGGCGGGTCTGCTGGACGGCCGCCCGGCCACCACGCACTGGATGTACGCACCGACGCTGGCCAAGCGCTATCCGTCGGTGCACGTCGATCCACGAGAGCTGTTCGTGGACGACGGCGACGTCCTGACGTCCGCGGGTACGGCCGCCGGAATCGATCTCTGTCTCCACATCGTGCGGACGGACCACGGCAACGAGGCGGCCGGCGCGCTGGCCCGGCGTCTCGTCGTCCCCCCGCGCCGGTCGGGCGGCCAGGAGCGCTACCTCGACCGGTCTTTACCGGAGGAGATCGGCGCCGACCCGCTGGCCGAGGTCGTCGCCTGGGCGCTGGAACACCTCCACGAACAGTTCGACGTGGAGACGCTGGCTGCGCGCGCGTACATGTCGCGCCGCACCTTCGACCGCCGCTTCCGGTCGCTGACCGGCAGTGCGCCGCTGCAGTGGCTGATCACCCAGCGGGTGCTCCAGGCGCAGCGTCTGCTGGAGACGTCGGACTACTCGGTGGACGAGGTCGCGGGGCGCTGCGGCTTCCGCTCCCCGGTGGCGCTGCGCGGGCACTTCCGCCGCCAGCTCGGCTCGTCCCCGGCCGCCTACCGGGCGGCGTACCGGGCGCGCCGGCCGCAGGGCGACCGGCCGCTGGAGGCCGAGCCGCCGTCGCCGTCACCGGCGGGGCCGCCTCCGTCCCTCCACCCGGAGGGGCCGGGTCCGGTCCCTCCGCAGATCAGGCGCACGGCGGGCTCCGGCGCGCTGGGCTCCGCGTCCGGTCTGTCCGCGGACCACGCCCGCGAGGCGTACGCGGCCTCTCGGGCGAGCCTGCCGGGGCAGCGGAGCGGTATGTGACGCCGTAGGCACCCGGGGCGGCGGAGGCGATTCCCTCGCCCCGCCGCCCTTGCCCTTCCCATCCCCAGGGGGCTCCGCCCCCTGAACCCCCGATCGGCCCTGAACGGGCCTCGTCCTCAAACTCCCCAGAGGGGGCACCCCCAGACGGGCTGGACGGGGTGCCCTTTGTCCAACCCAGTCGGGTGGTGGGTGGGCATAGGCCGGGGGTCTGGGGGCGGCCCCCCGGCAGGAGACCGGGGGCGGCATGCATCTCAGTGATCACGCGGTCGAGAGAGGCCGAAGTGCACCCTGCACCGAGCGCACCAGGGACGCCCGTTCTCAGGGTCCGTAGGGCACTGGGCGGCACAGCGGGGGCACTTGTGCCGGAGTCACGCGCCAGAAGGTTTCCGCCGTGGCCGGCCTGGAGCTGACGATGTGTCGGATTCAGCCCCGTGTGGCATGTCGTTGCGCTACGGCATCGCCGGATCCTGCCGGTGATCTCCCGTAAGGGCGCCCCGAACATCAAGGCCTGGGCAAGCTCCGCGCCTCGAGAACGCCGCATCATGATCCATCGGTGGGGGCCGGAAAGGCCGCGGGCCATGGCTATGCCGAGGCAAGGAAGTCCCGGACCGCGTCCGCGAAACCGACCGGGTCGTTGGCGTACAGGAAGTGGTCCGTCCCCAGTTCGATGAGACGGGTGCCCGGCCGCCGAGCGGTCATCTGCGCTGCCTGCTCCGCCGACAGCACACCGCCTTTGGCGCCGCGTATCAGCAGTGCCGGGCAGGCGGAGCCGGTCCAGTCTGCCCAGTGGTCGCCGTGGACCCGGTCCTCGGATTCGTAGATGTCCTTGGGGTGGAAGTGCAGGCCCCAAGTTCCGTCCGGCCGCTCGCGAACGGCAGATTCGAGGAAGGGGGCGAACGGGCCCAGCTGCGCCACGAATGCCTCCCGGCCGGGGCAGGTGCCCTCCGGAAGGTTCAGCACGAACGCCAGGGGGTTGCTGCCGTCCAGGCCGAGCTCGGCACAGCCCTCGCCGTTGACCAGCGCGGTCACGCGCTCGGGGTGGCGGGCGGCGAACTGGTAGGCGTTGATCGCGCCGAGTGAGTGGCCGAGGAGGGCGGCGCGGTCCAGTCCCAGGTGGTCCATGAGGGCTTCCAGGTCGGCGAGGTAGCCCTCCCGGCTGTAGTCGGCCGCCCGGTCGGAGTTGCCGTGGCCGCGCTGGTCGGGCGCTATGACCCGCCAGTCCGGGGCGAGGCGGGCGGCGAGTTCGGCGTACGACATGCCCTCGGACATGTGTCCGTGCAGGGCGAGCAGCGGGCGGCCCGGTCCGCCGAAGTCCACGTAGGACAGGGTGCGGCCGTCGATGGTGAGCGCGGAACGCTTGGCGTTGTCGGTGTTCATGGGTTCACCGTAGACGACATCTATACGTATGTACAAGACGTTCGTATAAGACGCGCGTATGAAACTTCGGGGCAGTTTGGTCGACCAACCCGACTGGTCGCCGGCACGCGTGAACGGCTCCGGGTTCGCGCGGAAGGGGAGTGCCGGACACTGCCAGTGGCCTCTCGGAAGGGTCCTCACGGCCCGTGAGGACGTCCAGGGCGACGGATACGGTGGTCATCGTGTCTGCACTGGTGAAAGGCGCGTCGACATGCGTGCCCGCTTACCCGCACCCCAAGAAACCGCACCGGGCGGCAGCCCCCAGGGAGGGTCCGCCGCCGTACGGGGGCCTTCCAAAAGCGGACGTCAGCTTTAGGGTGGTCGCATGAACGATCGCATGGTGTGGATCGACTGCGAGATGACCGGCCTCTCGCTGTCCGACGACGCGCTCATCGAGGTTGCCGCCCTCGTCACCGACTCCGAGCTGAACATCCTCGGCGAGGGGGTGGACATCGTCATCCGACCGCCGGCCAAGGCCCTGGAGACGATGCCGGAGGTGGTGCGCCAGATGCACACCGCGTCCGGCCTGCTGGACGAGCTGGCCGGCGGCACGACCCTCGCCGAGGCCGAGGCACAGGTCCTCGCCTACGTCCGCGAGCACGTGAAGGAACCCGGCAAGGCCCCGCTGTGCGGCAACTCCGTCGGCACCGACCGCGGCTTCCTCGCCCGCGACATGCCGACCCTCGAGGACTACCTCCACTACCGGATCGTCGACGTCTCCTCCGTCAAGGAGCTGGCCCGCCGCTGGTACCCGAGGGCGTACTTCAACAGTCCCGAGAAGAACGGCAACCACCGCGCCCTCGCCGACATCCGCGAGTCGATCGTGGAACTGCGCTACTACCGCGACGCCGTCTTCGTACCGCAGCCCGGCCCCGACTCCGACACCGCGAAGGCGATCGCCGCGAAGCACGTGCTGCCCGCCCAGTAGGGCGCCGGGAGCGGCCCTCGGACGGCCAGGGAAAAGCCGTGCGCGAGCACCCCTTCGGACCCTGTACACTTTTTCTCGGCCGGTCGGGGACGACACAAAGTCAACAGCCGGTCGTGGTGGGTGTAGCTCAGCTGGTAGAGCACCTGGTTGTGGTCCAGGATGTCGCGGGTTCGAGTCCCGTCACTCACCCTGAGTCATCAGCCGGTGACTTCCCGAAAGGGAGGTCACCGGCTGATGCGTTTCCGGGGAGCGAAGCAAGACAAGTAGAAAGACAAGGGGAAGCACGGGGAGCCGCCTTGCGTACGGAACCGATCGCCACCGCCCGTCTCACCCTCCTCCCCCTCCGAGTGGAGCACGCCGCCGAGATGGCCGCCGTCCTCTCCGACCCCGCCCTCCACACCTTCATCGGCGGCACCCCCAGCACCCCCGAAGCCCTTCGCACCCGCTACGAACGTCTCGTAGCCGGCTCCCCCGACCCGGCCGTCTCCTGGCACAACTGGGTCCTGCGGCTCACCGGGGAGAACGCTCTCGCCGGCACCGTCCAGGCCACGGTGAGCGGCGCGGAGCAGGCCGAGATCGCCTGGGTCGTCGGCACGCCCTGGCAGGGCCGCGGCCTCGCCTCCGAGGCGGCGCGAGGGCTCGTGAGGCAGCTACGGCGACAGGGCATCCGTACGATCACCGCCCACGTCCACCCCGACCACCACGCCTCCGCCGCCGTGGCCCGCGCCGCCGGACTCTCCCCCACCGAGGAGGAACAGGACGGCGAGATCAGCTGGCGCCTCGACGCCCCACCCCTCCCCGACAGACCCTAGGTCGTGTCCGCAAAGTCCCGCCTGCCGGGCGACGCCATGCACGCTCCCCCAGAGGGGGGTACCCCCACTCGCCGCACCGGGCACGAACCCACGTACAACCAGTACGAGGGTCCGTGCCCGGCACTCCCCCAGCCTCCGGCCGGGGGGACCCCCAGAGCACGCACCTGACGCCGCCCGGCCCGCCCTCCGGGCGGACGACGGGACTTTGCGGACACGCCCTAGGACGAGGCCCGCCCCACCAGCTCCGTCGCCAGCACCACCTGCCGCCGCTCCAGCCCCCGGGACACCGCCGGGCGGCGGTCCGCGATCTCCGTGAGGAGGAGGTCCAGCATGCGCCGCCCCATCTCCTCGATCGGCTGGCGCACGCTCGTCAGGGGCGGGTCCATGTGGCGGGCGATGGCCGAGTCGTCGTAGCCGACCAGGGCCACATCCTCGGGGATACGGCGGCCCGCCTCCCGGAGGGCCTGGCGGGCGCCCGCCGCCATCACGTCCGAGCCGGCGAACACCGCGTCCAGCGAAGGGTCACGGGAGAGCAGCGCGGCCATCGCCCGGTGCCCGCCCTCCTCCGTGAAGTCCCCGGGCTCGATCAGCCTCTCGTCCGCCTCGTACCCGGCGTCCCGCAGGGCGTCGCGGTAGCCGTCGACGCGGCGCTGGGCACCGTAGACGTCGAGGCGGCCGGTGATGTGGGCGACGCGGGTGCGGCCCCGGGCCAGCAGGTGCTCGACGGCCGAGCGGCCGCCGCCGTAGTTGTCGGAGTCCACGGAGGGCAGCGTCTCGGCGGCGGAGCGCGGGCCGCTGATCACCGCCGGGATCTCCAGCTGGGCCAGCAGGTCGGGGAGCGGGTCGTCGGCGTGGACCGACACCAGCAGCACGCCGTCCACACGGTGTGCCGCCAGGTACTGGGCCAGGCGGCGGCGTTCACGGTCGCTACCCGCGAAGATCAGCAGCAACTGCATCTCGGTGTCGGCGAGTTCGGCGCCCACACCGCGCAGCATGTCCGAGAAGTACGGCTCGGCGAAGAACCGGGTCTCCGGCTCGGGGACGACCAGGGCGATCGCGTCGGTGCGGTTGGCCGCGAGGGCGCGGGCGGCCGTGTTGGGGACGTAGCCGAGTTCGGCGACCGCCGCCTCCACCGCCGCGCGGGTCGCGTCGCTGACCCGGGGCGACCCGTTGATCACCCGGGAGACCGTGCCGCGGCCCACGCCGGCCCGGGCGGCCACCTCTTCGAGGGTGGGCCTGCCGCCGCTGCGGCCCCGCGCTCCGTGGCTTGCCATGGGCTCCGCCTTCCCGCCGTCGTCATCACGCTGGCCTGGAATCTAACAGTCCCGACCGCTCGGCCCCTCCTGAGCCCAACAGTCGGACATATGCCGAACTGGACCAAATGTGCATCACTCGCCGGGGTTAGCTAACGGCCGGATAACTGAACGCACCTCTCCTTGTCCCCGCCCTTGACACCCCCGCCCGAACCGACGACTCTTCAACACATCACTTGTGGGAGCGCTCCCACGGTACCTGACACATACACATCCCGCACGTTCCCCGCCCGAGCCGCAGCGAGAAACAAACGGGCCCAACAATGCAGTTGGCCGGGGGGTCGGCACGTCAGGGCAACAGGAGGACGCAATGCGAGCACGTACCCGAACCGCCCGCCGGGCGGTGGTCCTCGCGGCCGTCGCGTCGCTGGGCGCCGGGCTGCTGGCCGGCTGTGCCGACGACGGCGGCGACGCATCCGACGATTCGTCGTCCGGCGGCGGCAAGGGCAAGACCACGATCACGCTGGGTCTGTTCGGCACCTTCGGCTTCAAGGAGGCCGGCCTCTACGCCGAGTACGAGAAGCTCCACCCGGACATCAAGATCGCCGAGAACGTCACCGAGCGGAACGAGAACTACTACCCCGCGCTCGTCAACCACCTCACCACCAACAGCGGCCTGATGGACGTCCAGGCCATCGAGGTGGGCAACATCGCCGAGGTCGTGGCCACGCAGGCGGACAAGTTCGTGGACGTGTCGAAGATCTCCGGCGTGGACAAGAGCAAGTGGCTGGACTGGAAGTGGGCGCAGGCCACGACCAAGGACGGCGCGACGATCGGGCTCGGCACCGACGTCGGCCCGATGGCCATCTGCTACCGCAAGGACCTCTTCGAGGCGGCCGGTCTGCCCACCGACCGCGCGGAGGTCGCCAAGCTGTGGACGGGCGACTGGAACAAGTTCGTCGAGGCCGGCGAGCAGTACAAGAAGAAGGCCAAGGCGGGCACCTTCTTCATGGACTCCCCCGGCGGTCTGCTCAACGCGATCCTCGGCAGTGAGAAGGAGAAGTTCTACGACTCCTCCGGCAACATCATTTACAAGTCGAACCCGGCCGTGAAGACCGCCTTCGACCTGACGGCGAAGGCCGCCGAGGAGGGGCTCGTCCAGTCCCAGACCCAGTTCCAGCCGACCTGGGAGCAGACGATCGCGAACAGCAAGTTCGCCACCATCGCCTGCCCGCCGTGGATGCTCGGCACCATCAAGGGCAAGGCCAAGCCGGAGGACGCCGGCAAGTGGGACGTGGCCACCGCCCCCAAGTCCGCCAACTGGGGCGGCTCCTTCCTGGCCGTGCCGAAGAGCGGCAAGCACGTGAAGGAGGCCGAGGCGCTCATCACCTGGCTGACCGCGCCCGAGCAGCAGACGAAGCTGTTCAAGGTGCAGGGCAACTTCCCGAGCGCGCCGAGCACGTACACCTCCGCCGAAGTGACCGGCGCCAAGAACGAGATGACCGGTGACTCCCCGATCGGCACGATCTTCGCCGAGGCCGCCAAGACCGCCCCGGTCCAGGTGATCGGCCCGAAGGACCAGATCATCGCGCAGGGTCTGGCCGACAACGGCGTCTTCCTCGTGACAAAGGGCAAGTCGGCGAAGGAGGCCTGGGAGACGGCCACCAAGACCATCGACAACAACCTGGACAAGTGACCCGTATGGCCACCCGCCACGACATCGCCGCGCCCCCCGCGAAGGAGGGGGGCGCGGCCCCGGGCCGCGTGCCCGCGGAGGCCACGGAGGCGGAGCGGCGGCGCCGGGCCAAGCTGTCCCGCCGCTGGCAGCGGGACATCCGCTGGTCCCCGTACGCCTTCGTCTCGCCGTTCTTCCTGCTGTTCCTCGCCTTCGGTCTGTTCCCGCTGGTCTACACGGGCTGGGCGTCGCTGCACCAGGTGGAGATGACCGCCCCCACCGACATGACGTGGGTGGGGATGCGCAACTACACCCGGATCTTCGACGACGACTTCTTCTGGAACGCGGCGAAGAACACCCTGACCATCGGCATCATCTCGACGGTCCCGCAGCTGCTGATGGCGATGGGCCTCGCGCACATCCTCAACTACCGGCTGCGCGCCTCGACCTTCTACCGGGTCGCGATGCTCGCCCCGTACGCGACCTCGATCGCCGCCGCCTCCCTCGTCTTCGTCCTGCTCTTCGGCCGTGACTACGGCATGATCAACTGGGCGCTGCACTTCGTCGGGATCGACGCGATCGACTGGCAGAACGACAAGTGGCCGTCGCAGATCGCGGTGTCGACGATCATCATCTGGCGCTGGACCGGCTACAACGCGCTGATCTATCTGGCCGCGATGCAGGCGATCCCGCAGGACCTGTACGAGTCCGCGGCGCTGGACGGCGCGAGCCGCTGGCAGCAGTTCTTCCATGTGACGCTGCCGTCGCTGCGGCCGACGATCCTGTTCACGGTCGTCGTCTCCACGATCGGCGCCAGCCAGGTCTTCGGCGAGCCGCTGCTGTTCGACGCCAACAAGGGCGCCTCGGGCGGCGCGGAGCACCAGTTCCAGACGCTCGGTCTGTATCTGTACGAGCAGGGCTGGGTGAACCAGCACCTGGGCCGTGCCTCGGCGATCGCCTGGACGATGTTCCTGATCCTGATCGTCGTCGGCATCGTCAACTACGTCATCTCGCGCCGGCTGCGCGCCAGTAGTTAGGAGTACCGGCCGTGACGACGACGACCCTGAACAAACACCAGCCCGACGACGCAGCCGCCGCACCGGCGGCCCGCCGGGTGCGCTGGCCGAAGTCCGCGCGGGCGGGCGGGCAGCTGCACGGCGGCCCGATCGCGTACGCCGTCCTGATCCTGTTCACGATCGGCTCGCTGTTCCCGCTGGTGTGGACGGCGATCGCCGCCTCCCGCGACAACAACCGGCTGGCGCAGACGCCCCCGCCGCTGTGGTTCGGCTCGAACCTGTTCACGAAGCTGGACGTCGCCTGGACCGACGCCAACCTCGGCAAGGCCTTCCTCAACACCACGATCGTGGCGGGGACGTCCGCGGCGACGATCGTGATCCTCTCCACGATCGCCGGTTTCGCCTTCGCCAAGCTGCGGTTCAAGGGCAAGAACGCGCTGATGCTGATCGTGATCGGCACGATGATGGTGCCGCCGCAGCTGAGCGTCATCCCGCTGTACATGATGGTCGCCAAGCTGGAGTGGACCGACCAGCTGCAGGCGGTGATCCTGCCGTCGCTGGTGAGCGCGTTCGGTGTGTTCTTCATGCGGCAGTACCTGATCCAGGCGCTGCCCGACGAGATCATCGAGGCGGCCCGGGTGGACGGTGCGAGCAGCTGGCGCGTGGTGTGGCACGTGGTGTTCCCCGCGGCGCGCCCCGCGATGGCGGTGCTCGGCATGCTGACGTTCGTCCAGACGTGGAACGACTTCCTGTGGCCCTTCCTGGTGCTGAGCCAGACCGGCAACCCGACCGTGCAGGTCGCGATCGCGGGCCTCGGCCGCGGGTACACACCCGACCAGTCGCTGATCATGGCGGGTGCGCTGCTGGGCACGCTGCCGCTGCTGGTGGTCTTCGCGATCTTCGGCAAGCAGATCGTGGGCGGCATCATGCAGGGCGCGGTGAAGGGCTGACCTGTTGCGACACAGGGGCCGGGTCACCGCCGCCCCGGCCCTGATCACCCCACTTCCCCCCAACCTCGTCGGCCTCCACGGCCTCGACGACCATCCATGGGAGCGCTTCCATGACTGATCCCGTCACCCCTGTGACCTTTCCTCCCGCCTTCCTCTGGGGCGCGGCGACCTCCGCGTACCAGATCGAGGGGGCGGTGCGGGAGGACGGCCGCACCCCCTCGATCTGGGACACCTTCAGCCATACGCCGGGCAAGACCCTCGGCGGCGAGCACGGTGACATCGCTGTCGACCACTACCACCGCTACCGCGAGGACGTCGCGCTGATGGCGGAGCTGGGCCTGACGGCGTACCGCTTCTCCATCTCCTGGTCCCGGGTCCAGCCGACGGGCCGGGGCCCGGCCGTGCAGCGGGGCCTGGACTTCTACCGCCGGCTGGTCGACGAGCTGCTGGCGAAGGGCATCAAGCCCGCCGTCACCCTCTACCACTGGGACCTCCCGCAGGAGCTGGAGGACGCGGGCGGCTGGCCGGAGCGCGACACGGCGTACCGGTTCGCCGAGTACGCGCAGATCGCCGGGGAGGCGCTCGGCGACCGCGTGGAGAACTGGATCACCCTCAACGAGCCCTGGTGCAGCGCGTTCCTGGGCTACGCGTCGGGCGTGCACGCGCCGGGCCGCACCGACCCGGCGGCGTCCCTGCGCGCGGCCCACCACCTGAACCTGGCACACGGCCTGGGCACCTCCGCGCTCCGCGCGGTCATGCCGGCCCGCAATACGGTGGCGATCAGCCTCAACTCCTCGGTCGTACGCCCCCTTTCGGAGTCGGCGGACGACGCGGCGGCGGTCCGCAAGATCGACGACCTGGCCAACGGGGTCTTCCACGGCCCGATCCTGAAGGGCGCCTACCCGGAGACGCTGCTCGCGGCGACCTCCGGCCTCACGGACTGGTCGTACGTCCTCGACGGCGACCTGCGCGCGATCCACCAGCCGCTGGACGCGCTGGGCCTGAACTACTACACGCCCACGCTGGTCTCGGCGGCGGACGCGGAGGTGAAGGGCCCGCGCACGGACGGGCACGGCGCGAGCGACCACTCGCCGTGGCCGGGCGCCGACGACGTGGCCTTCCACCAGACCCCCGGCGACCGCACGGAGATGGGCTGGACGATCGACCCGTCGGGCCTGCACGAGCTGATCATGCGGTACACGAAGGAGGCCCCCGGCCTTCCCGTCTACATCACCGAGAACGGCGCGGCCTACGACGACAAGCCCGACCCGGACGGCCGCGTCCACGACCCGGAGCGGGTCGCGTACCTGCACGGCCACCTGTCGGCGGTCCGCCGCGCGATCGCGGACGGCGCGGACGTACGCGGCTACTACCTGTGGTCCCTGCTGGACAACTTCGAGTGGGCGTACGGCTACGGGAAGCGGTTCGGGGCGGTGTACGTGGACTACGCGACGCTCACCCGGACGCCGAAGACGAGCGCCCACTGGTACGGCGAGGCGGCGCGCACGGGCACCCTCCCGTCGCCGACGCAGTCGCCCGAAACCACCTGACCCGGGGAAAAGGGGAGGGGCG